>JAOPYX010000096.1 GCA_025964535.1 Actinomycetes bacterium
CCGACGAGCGGCGCCACGAGGTAGAGCCAGAGCGCATGGAGATCGCCCGAGACGAGGGCCGGGCCGAGCGACCGCGCCGGGTTCATCGACGCACCGCTGATCGGGCCGCCGAACATCGCGTCCAAGCCGACCGTGCCGCCGATCGCGATTGCGGCTGCCTCTCCGACCGCATGCGTGTCGGTGGCAACGGCCAGGATCACGAACATCAGGAAGAAGGTCAGCACGACCTCCCAGAGAAACGCCTGGCCCTGCGAGCCGGCCGGGAGCGTGGCTCCGACGTGCGCAACGTCACCGAGCGAGCTGCGGAGAACCGCGGCCGCGATCATTGCGCCCGCGACCTGAGCGATCCAGTACGCGATCACGCGTGGCCACGGAAAATGTCGTGTCAGCGCAAACGCGAACGACACTGCCGGATTGAAATGCGCGCCGGAGATGTGCCCGACTGCGTAGATCATGATCATGATCACCAGGCCGAAGCTGATCGCCACGCCGATGTGTCCGAGGGCATGCGTCTTCGCATCGACGATGATCGCTCCCGCACCCGCGAAGACGAGCGCGAACGTGCCGATCAGCTCTGCGACGAGCGCCCGAGCGAGCGGCATCAGCAGCAGCCCGCGCTTGCGGCCGGCTGGATCACCGGCAGGCCCTTCTGCGCCGGCTCGGACGTCATCACTGCCTTGACAATCGCACCGTGCATGCCGTCAGCGACCTGGTGCGTGAACTCGACCGAGATCTGCTCGAAGCCCGCCCCCTCGAGCCCGGCTTCGTACTCGCCCTTCGACAGCGCGCCGGCAATGCAGCCGACGTAGCTGCCGCGGGCCGCGCGTTCGTCCGGCGACAGGTGGTCTTCGGCGACGACGTCGCTGATCCCGATCCGTCCGCCAGGCTTCAGTACGCGCGCGATCTCGGTGAGCACCGTCGCCTTGTCGGTGGAGAGGTTGATCACGCAGTTCGAGATCACCACGTCGACCGTGTCCGCAGGAAGCGGGATCTGCTCGATCACGCCCTTCAGGAAGTGCACGTTGGTCACGCCCGCCTCGCGCGCGTTCTGCTGCGCGAGCGCGAGCATCTCGTCGGTCATGTCGACGCCGTATGCAGTTCCAGTAGGGCCGACCCGCTTCGCGGAGAGGATGACGTCGATCCCGCCACCCGAGCCGAGGTCGAGCACCGTCTCGCCCTCGTGCAGATCGGCGACTGCGGTCGGGTTGCCGCAGCCGAGCGAGGCGAGCGCTGCCTTCTCCGGGAGGTCACGCGCTGCTCCGCGTCGTAGAGCGCTTCGCCGAACTTCGTCGCGTCGCTCTCGCCGTCCGCACAACAGGAGCCGCTTCCGCAACCACTGCCATCCACCACCGCGCGCGCGGAGTCCGCGTACCGGCGGCGTACTTCCTCACGCAACTCATGAGCTGTCGACGTCATCAGCAGCACGCTCCGTTCGGTAAGTCGGCGAGAGCGCAGACCCGCTCGAACGCCTCGGGGTTCAACGAGAAGTAGCTCCACTTGCCCCGCTCCTCCCGTCGCACGAGTCCCGCCTCGACGAGGCGCTTCAGGTGCTGGGAGACGGTGGCTTGCGCGAGCGCGAGCGGCTCGAGCAGGTTGCACAAGCAGACCGGCTCACCGCTCGCGGCCAGCAGGTTGACGATCCGCACCCTCGCGGGATGGCCGAGCGCGGAGAAGAGCGCCGCCGTTGCGACCGCCTCGTCCTCGCTCAGGACGGGCGCGGCCAGCGGCGCGCAGCACTCGATCGGCGTCAGGGTCTCGCTCATCAAATCGTAGGATAACGATTTGAGCGAGGAGTGCAAGTCCGGGCCACCGGGAGCGTCGTCCCGGTGGCCCGTCGGCTGACTGCTCAGCGAAGCGAGATCGCGGTCTGCTCCAGGAGATCGAGCGCGTCCTGCAGGCCGTCCTCCATGCCGGAGTCGATGATCGCGTCACGGGAGATCTTGCTCGCGGCCTGCACGAGGAGCGTGACCGTCGTGCGCCCGTTCGCCTCGGTGAACGTCGCGGTGTTCACCGTGGCCCCATCTTCGTCGGACACCCCTTCGGGCAGGCCCTCGTAGATCTCCGTCGAGACGAGCCGCTCATTGGGGACGATCTCGCGGTACTCGCCGTGGAAGCCGACTTCGGTGCCGTCGTTCGCGACCATGACGTACCGCCACGCGCCGCCGACGCGCAGGTCGATCTCGACGAGGGTCACCGCGCCCCGGTTCGCGTGCCACCAGCGCTTGATCAGCTCAGGCGTCGTCCACGCCTTGTACACCAGCTCCTTCGGGGCGTCGAACTCCCGCGTGATGAGGATCTGCTCATCCGTCGGAAGCGTCAGCTTTGTCGTCCCGCTCGTCACTGCCATCTCCTTCCTCCTCTTCTTGTTTGAGCTCCTCCAGCACCGCATCCAGCTGGGCGAACCGCTCCGACCATGAGTCCTCGTAGGACTTCACCCAGTCGTGGATCGGCTTGAGCGCGTGGCCGTTCACCCGGTACAGCCGCTGCCGTCCCTCGTCACGCACGTCGACGGCTCCAACCTCTCGGAGGACCCGCAGGTGCTTCGAGACCTGCGGCTGAGCGAGCCCGAGCCGGCGCACCAGGTCGTTCACGGGGCGCTCGCCGCCGGCGAGGGCGTCCAGGATCTCGCGCCGCCTCGGTTCGGCCACCGCGTTGAAGACGTCTGCCGTCGTCGCTGCTCGTGCCATGCGCGGATTATATACCCATATGGGAATGCGTCAACCCGACACGCCGCGACTGTTGAATGGGCGAGTGGGCAAGGTGATCTTTCTCCCCGGCGCTGTCGGCGCGGCAGATTTCTGGCGTCCCGTCGGAGCTCTGCTGCCCGCGGCGTGGGAGAAGACCTATCTGGCCTGGCCTGGTCTCGGCGCGGAACCCCCGGATCCCGGCGTTCACGGCTTCGACGACCTCGTACGGCTGGTCGAAGCCGAGCTGACGGAGCCGTCGACCCTGGTGGCGCAGTCGATGGGCGGGATCGTCGCGGTGCGGGTAGCGCTGAGGCACCCGGGAAAGGTGCGGCGACTCGTGCTCGTCGCCACCTCGGGCGGTGTCGACGTCGAGCTGCTCGGCGGAGCGGACTGGCGCAA
>JAOPYX010000121.1 GCA_025964535.1 Actinomycetes bacterium
GCGGCGAACCTCCTCGGCGTTCTCGTCGTCACGAGCTCGGGGTCATCGCAGGACAAGGGCCAGGTGATGCAGATCCTCCAGCGCGCCGCAGGCTACTTCCAGCAGGCGATTCGCATCGACGCCGGCAACGACGACGCCAAGATGAATCTCGAGCTGGTGCTACGGGTGACAAAGCCCGGCAAGGGATGGGTCGGAAAGGATGCCCGCGTCGGCTACGGATTCGGGCGCGGCCGTGCTTCGACGCCCGTCGGCAAGGGCTACTGATGCACGGTCTCTCGTTCCTGACGCCGCTCGACGCACTCTTCGCCCTGGCGGCGGCCTTGCCGCTCGCCGCGTTCGTGGCCACCGAGCGCCGCGCCGGTCGCATCCGGCAGGTGCTCTCGCTCCCGCCTCCGCGGCGCCGGACGGTCATTCCGGTGGCCGTCGCGTTGACGGCACTGATCTCGCTCGTCGCGGTTGCCGCCGCGCAGCCCGTCGTTGTTCGCGAGCGCCTCGTGAGCGAGCGGGCCGACGCCCAAGCGATCTTTCTCTTCGACACCTCGCTCTCGATGGGCGCCTCTCATGGCCCCAGCGAGCCAAGCCGCCTCGTCCGCGCCAAGCGAATCGCGTTGCGATTGCGCGCCAAGCTTCAGGACGTGCCGATCGGCATCGGGTCGATGACCGACCGGTCGCTCCCGAACCTCCTGCCGACCACCGATCCGGCGCTCTTCAGGCGAACGCTGCTGCAGTCGGTCGCAATCGATCGTCCGCCCCCGAGTCAGCGGTACGGCGGACGCGCCACGTCATTCGAGGCTCTCGTGCCGATCGGCGAATCGGGCTTCTTCTCGCAGGGGATTCGTCGGCGGCTGCTGGTCGTCTTCACCGACGGCGAGGCATCGAAGCTGTCGCCCTTCTTGAACGTCTCGCTCCATCGCCACATGACGCCGTTCTTCGTGCACGTCTGGGCCGCCGGAGAGCGGATCTACCGCCGAAGTGGGCGTCCCGACCCGGCGTACGTCTCCGATCCGAGTAGTGGCGCAGCGCTCGACCGCTTCGCTGTGCTCGCCGGCGGGCATGGGGCGTTCGCCGAGGACCAGCCGGGGTCGATCGCCCGCGCCGCGCGAGACGCCGTCGACTACGGGAGCGCACGCACGCACGTCGACGCCTACGCGCGCACCGCCCTCGCGCCGTGGTTCGTGCTTGCGGGCGCCGCTCCGCTCGCGTTCCTGCTCTGGCGCCGGAACGCCTAGGGGCGAATGCCCACGGCCGCCTGAAGGGCCTTCAGCAGACGCTGATACCCCGGCATGCAGGCACCGTGCACGCGCACTGTGTGCGCGCCGACACGAACGAAGGTCGCCGCGACGTCAGGCAGGGTGCCGCTGCAGCTCGTCGTCGCCGACAGCGTCGCGAAGTGCGTGTCCCTGGCGATTCGGTTCAGCGACGCGAGCTGCACCGGCGTCACGTGTGTTTTCGCGACTTGCACCGCGCCGGAGGTGCCGACGCCGCCGGCGCTCGCGACCGTCACGGTGTAGGGACGAATGTTCCCGCCGACCCTGCCGAACGCAAAGCCGCTCTGCGCGGCCCCGGCGGTGGGCGCCACGCCCATCACGACGACGAACAGAACGCCAAGCACGAGGCCGCTGCGGATCAGGCCCACCACATCTCGCCGGCCGGCTCCTTGAGCAGCACCCGCTGCAGCACGTCGACGGCCTTGCCGAGGCCTTCGGAGACGGACGCGAGGCCGTCCTCATGCTCGATGCTCAGCACGCCGTCGTAGCCCATGGTGCGGAGCGCACTGACGAAATCGCGCCAGAACTTCTCGTCCTGTCCGTACCCGACGCTGCGGAACGACCACGACCGCTCGTCGTAGCGGGAGTAGTGCTTGGTGTCGAGCACGCCGTTGACGCGGATGTTCGCGCGGTCGAGATAGACGTCCTTTGCGTGCACGTGGAACAACGCTCCGGCGCGGCCGAGAATGCGCACTGCCTCGATCGGGTCGATTCCCTGCCAGAGGAAATGGCTCGGGTCGAGGTTGGCGCCGAGCTCCGGTCCGGCTGCTTCGCGCAGGCGCAACACCGTCTCGGGGTTGTAGACGAGAAAGCCCGGGTGCGGCTCGAACGCGACCTTGTGCAGCCCGGTCTCGCGGGCGAAGGCCGCCTCGCCCGTCCAGTACGGGATCGCGCGTTCGTTCCACTGCCATTCGAGCACCTCGAGATAATCGGGCGGCCATGCGCAGGTGACCCAGTTCGGCGCCCGCGCCTCGGGCCCGTCACCGGGGCAGCCGGAGAAGAGGTTGACCGTGTCGACGCCGAGCTCGACAGCGAGCCGAGCGGTCTTGCGCCACGTCTCGTGCGAGGTCCTCGCGAACTCGGCGTCGGGATGTAGTGGGTTGCCGTGACAGCTGAGGGCGCTGATCGTAAGCCCGCGCTCCTCGATCGCCTGCAGGAACGCGCGCTGCTTGGCGGCGTCACCGAGCAGCTCATCGGGGTCGCAGTGACTGCTGCCTGGATAGTTGCCGGTGCCGAGCTCGACCGCCTCGATGCCGAGGGACGCGACCCGGTCGAGCATCTGCTCGAGCGGCAGGTCTGCGAAGAGGACGGTGAAAACGCCGAGCTTCACGCGTGCGAGCTTAGAGGAACGCGAACAGAAAGTAACGGCATGCGAGCCCTCGGTGGTCAGGTTCTGTCCAGGAGAAATGCTCCACGCTTGGCGCGACGTGCTGACGCGGCTCGCCAAACTCGTGCCGGTGGCTCTGCTGGCCGCGTCGTTCCTCGCACCCGGTACGGCGCGGCCGGCGAATCCCGTTCCGCGCACCGTGGTGCTTCCCGAAGCTCGCGCGATCAGCCAGTTGCCGCCGGCAGGGGCGGCGGCACGGACGCGCGGGTACGGCTGGCCGATCAAGCCGTTCGACGTCCAGCATCCCATCCGGGGCGGCTTCGGCGATCCGCGCTTCGGTTTGGTGGAGCGCAATTTCCACTTCGGCGTGGACATCCCGGCGACAGGCGGAACACCCGTGTACGCGGTTGCCGCCGGGACGGTGTTCCTCGAGCCCGATCACGTCGACGTGCTCTCGCACGCGGTCGCCGGACACGCCAGCGGATTCTCGTACTGGCACATCATTCCGGCGCCGCGCGAGTACAGCTACGCCAAACGGCACACCCTGCTCGGCTGGGTCAATCCGTCGTGGGGCCATCTGCACTTCGCAGAGCTACGCGACGGAAGGTGGGTCAACCCGCTCCGCGACCGTGCACTCACGCCGTATGTCGACCGCATGCGCCCTCAGATCGACGCGATCACCGTGACGCTCGACGGCGCGCAGTCTGCGGATGCCGGAGCGTCGCCGCCGGTGGACATCACGGTCGACGCGTTCGCACCACCGCCGCTCTCACTTCCCACGCCGTGGGAGGGGGCGAGGCTCGCGCCGACGCTCGTCGAGTGGCGCCTCCTGGCGGGCACCGTGCCGGTATCCGACTGGCGCACGGCGACCGACTTTCGCCTCTATCTCCCACCGAACCAGGCATACAACGAGATCTACGCGCCCGGCACCGAGGCGAACGCGCCCCAACACCCAGGCCGGTACGTGATCTATCTCGCGCGCGACTGGCTTCTCGGCAAGCTCGCGCCCGAGGCCAACGTCATCGAGGTCGCCGCGTTCGGGTCGCGCGGCGAGGTGACGAGAGCCAGCGCCGTCCTCGACGTTGCCGACCTCGTGACACCTGCGCCGCACCAATGAAAGGCGCCTACCGGAGTCGAACCGGTGTACACGGCTTTGCAGGCCGTTGCCTAGCCACTCGGCCAAGGCGCCAGAGCGCCCATCGTAGCCGCGGCTATTACCCGAGCACCTCGTCGAGGAACGCAGCCGCACGCGTGAAGCAATCGATGCGATTCGGAAGCTTCTCGATCATGTGCCCCTCGTCGTCATAGATCACGAGCTCGCAGCGGATGCCCTTCTCGGTCAAGACGCGGGCGATGTGCCGCGACTCGCCGACCGGCACGCGCGGGTCGTTCTCGCCGTGCTGGATGAAGAGCGGCGCGCGGATCGCGTCGATGTGCGTCATCGGTGACGCCTCGACGAGGAAGCCATGATCATGGGTGAGCGAGCCGTACTCCCGCTCGCGCGCAGCACGCCGGTAGTCCGACGTGTTCTCCAGGAACGTGACGAGGCTCGAGATGCCCACCATCTCGATGCCGGCGGCCCAGAGCTCGGGCTGGAACGCGAGACCGGCCAGCACCATGTACCCGCCGTACGACCGGCCGTACAGCACTGCGCGGGAGCCGTCGATCTCGGGCTGCGCTGCGAGCCACGCGTGCAGCGCCGCGAGATCGCGCACCGAGTCGAGCCGGAGGCGCACGTCGTCGAGATGCTCGAATCGCTTGCCGTAACCGGTGGAGCCGCGGACGTTCGGCGCCGCCACCGCATAGCCGCGGCTCACCAGGTGCTGCGTGAGCGGCGCGAAGCTCGAGTGGAACCACGGCCGCCACTGTGCCTCCGGGCCGCCGTGCACCATCACGACGACCGGGAACGGGCCGTCGCCCTCCGGCTTGAACAGGAAGACGGGAATCGACTCCCCGTCGAAGCTTGCGAAGCGGTACAGCTCCGGCTCGACGAGTGCCGCGGTATCGACGCCGCGCGGGCTCGTCGTGACACGCCCTAGCTCGCGCGCGTCGAGGTCGTAGACGTAGACGTCGAACGGCTCGGTCGACGAGGAGAATGCGAATGCGAGCAGCGCGCCGTCCTTCGAGAAGGTCGGATGGTCGATCACGCCACGCCCCGGCAGCGGCACCTCTTCGCGCAACTCGAGTGTGCGCGGGTCGCGTAGCTCGAGCCGCGAGTAGCCGTCCTCGTTGCCGACGACGAGCAGGCTCCGGCCGGCCTCGTCGATGGTGCAGTCGAGATCCCACTCGGACTCGAGCACGACGTCCCACGAGCGGGAGGTGATGTCGTAGCGGCCGACTGCGAACGTCTCTCGCCCTGCGTTCGTCGGCGCGAGGAAGGACGCGCCGTCCGGAAGCCAGGCGGGGCTGCCGTACTCCGCATCTCCTTCGTGCGGCGTCGCGTGCGCGACCTCGCCGGTGGCGACGTCGAGGAGGAACAGATCCGAGTCACCCGTTCGCTCGCCGAGGCGCTCGGCTGCGATCCAACGACCATCCGGCGAGATGGCGGCCACGCCGCACCAGCCTCCGAGGTCGAAGCTCTGCTCCTTCCCCGTGTCGAGATCGTGCGCGACTATGTCGAAGTCGGTGCCATTCCGGCGGTTCGTCGCATACGCAAGCAGCGTTCCGTTGCGTCCGAGCCGCGGCGACGCGTGGATGAAGCGCTCGTCGACGACGACGGGCTCCGGCAATGCGCCCGGCTCGGCGTCGAGGAGATACAGCTGCGTGCGCTCGTTGCCACCCGCGTCCATCTCGAGCAGGATGCGGCCGTCCGGCAGCAACTGGCCGGCAACGGGCTCGTCGAACGACGTCAGCTGGCGCAGCTCACCGCCCCGGGCAGGGACGCTGTACAGCTGACGCGTGCCGGGCACGTCGGAGCCGACGAGCAGCAGGCGGCCGTCGTGGGAGAACGAGAGCGGCGACGCCTGCCGCATCTCGAGCAGCGCCTGCAGATCCTCCATCCGCTTCGAGCCTACCGAGGCGGAATGTGCGGCACGTAAGTATGCGAGCTAGGCCGTAACGCCGGCGAAATGCGGAATGATGTCGTCGCCGTACGCCTGCAGTGTCGCTTCCTGCCCCTGCGTCATCAGGTACACGTTGAACTGGTCGACGCCGACGCCCTCGAGCTCCTTCAGCTTGGCCCTGATCTGCTCCGCATTGCCGATCACGCAGAAGCGGTCGCAGATCTCATCTGTCACGAACTCACCGTGCGCCGCGCCGACGCGCGAGTGATCGTTGTAGTCGTAGAACTTCCGCGCCTCGACGTAGTCGGTGAGGGCCTTCGGAATCGAGCTCCCGTCGCTGCCGTAACGCTCGACCAAGTCCATGACGTGATTCGAGACCATCGCAGGGAACCAGCGCACCTGGTCGCGCGCATCCGCGAGGTCGTCGGTCACGTGGCTCGGGGCGCCGACGATGCACTTGAGCTTCGACGGATCGCGTCCCTCGGCCACGGCGGCCTTGCGTGCGGTGTCCATGATCCACGTGATGATCTCCGGGTCGGCGAGCTGGACGATCACGCCGTCGCTGACGCGGCCGGCCACGGCGAGCGCCTTCGGCCCGTAGCCCGCGACCCACATCGGGATCTCCGGCAACTCCGGCCGCACCCACTTGAGCTCCAAGTCCTTGTCGTTCCAGTGGACCTCGCGGCCGTTCATGAATTCCTTGATCATCGCGCAGGCGGCCTCGAACTCCGCGACCTTCATCGGCTGGTTGCCGATGTAGCGGACTGCCGAGTCGCCACGACCGATCCCCATCGCCATCCGGCCGTTCGAGATGTCCTGGAGCGCCGCGTACATGCTTGCGAGCACCGTCGGCTCGCGCGTCGCCGGGTTCGTGACGAAGTGGCCGAGCTTGATCTTGGAGGTCTCGCGCGCGGCGATCGCGAGCAGCGGGGTCGATTCCTGCCAGAGCACGTGCGAGTCGTACGTCCACGCGTACTCGAAGCCGTGGCGCTCGGCGAGCTGGATCAGCTCCAGCGAACGCTGATACGGCGGATCCGGCAGAACGGTGACCCCGAAGCTGAGCATTGACCCTCCTGGTCGGAACGGAGGAGAACGAGAATACTCCCTGAATCGCGGTTGCAATGGGCTTTCTGCTCGTACTCGCCGCGATCGGGATCGGGGCGGCCACGACCGCGCAGGCCGGCCTCAACGCAGAGCTCGCGCGGTGGGTCGGTGGCCCGCTTCGCGCCAGTTCGGTGAGCTTCGTCGTCGGCTCGCTGGCGGTATTCGCCATCACCGCCCTCTTCGCGCGAAGCGGAGCGGGCGCGCGGCCGGGCGGCGCACCGTGGTGGGCCTGGTTCGGCGGGCTCGGCGGCGCACTCTTCATCGGCGCGGGCACGGCGCTTGCGCCACGGCTCGGTGCGCTCAACCTCTTCGTCGCGGTGATCCTCGGGCAGCTCGTCTGTTCGGCCCTGCTCGACCGCTTCGGCATCCTCTTCCAGCGGCACGACCTGACGGTTGGACGTATCGGAGGGATCGTGCTCGTGGCGGCCGGCGTCGCGCTCGTGCGGCTCGCCTAGCGGCGAGGCGTTGCGAGCGCGGCCACCGCCGCGAGGACGCCGAGCACGACGAAGCCGATCCTCCCGTCGCCGGGCAGCGAGAACGTGAGCCCGACGAGCGGTGCGCCGGCGACGATCGCCAGCGCGGCCCAGCCGTTGACGAAGCCGACCGCGGCTCCGGGGGAATCCGGCCGGGCTGCGGCGGCGCCCGTGAACGCCATCGCGAAGGGGACCCCGGAGGCGAGCCCCACGACCGCCGCTGCTGCGACCAGCCCGGCGAGCGGCAGCGGCAGCGCGAGGGCGATTGCGCCGAGGCCGGCCACGACGAGGCTCGTCGCCACCCAGCGCGACGCGTCCTGTCTCCGAAGGAGCGAGCCGCCGGCGACGCGCGTGAAGAAGCCGAGCAGGAGCGTGAGCGACCCGGCGGCTGCGGCGACGCCCTTCGAGTGACCGTGACGCTCGAGCAGCGTGACCACCCAGTTCCCGATGATCACGCTGAAGCCGAACGACGCCGCGTGGATCGCGGAGAGACGGTAGAGGAGCGGGTCGCGGAAGAAGCCGGAGTCGAGGCGCTCGCCGGCGTGCCGCACGGCGCGTGCCGCCGGTGGTGCGAACGCGAGCAGGACGGCGCAGATCGCAGCGACCGCGATTCCACTGAGGTACGGCGCGCGAAAGCCGACGTGATCGGCGAGCACCGGCACGATCGCGAGCGCGAGGCCGGGCGCGAGCACCGAGGCTCCACCGTAGAGGCCCTGGAGGAAGGGCGTGCCGCCGCGGGCGCGGATGTAGTCGCTGCCTGCGATGAAGGCGAAGCCGGTGCCGAGTCCGACGAGCGCGCGCCCGAGGAAGCCGAGCGTGGGATGGGCGGCGGGGAGTGCGACCGCATTGCCGAGGGAGACGATGGCGAGGCCGACGAAGGCGGTGTTGCGCGCTCCGAAGCGATCGGCGGCGCGTCCACCGGGGATCTGCATCGCCATGTGCACGACGAACTGCACCGTGGTGAAGAGCCCGATGGTGGCGAGGCCGACGCCGTAGGCATGCGCAAGCCGCGTCGCGACCGCGCCGAGCGCGGCGATGTTCCAGCCCATCGCGGCGCCGACGCCCAAGCCGCCGACGGCCGCGCGCCTCCCGATCCCCCCGCCCCGCTCCACCGGCGCGAGCGTACGCAACCCGTGGCTCGCGGCCGTCGTCAACCGTCGTCACGGACGGCACGCGCAGAAGTCGTGACCCTCTCGTGACGGTGCCTGACCCCCGCCCGTCCAATGGCGACGGCGCCGCAACCGACACCCCGGTGCCAGGCCCGGGCCAGGCACCGGGGGGAAAACGGCGCCCGAGGGCGCGCAGACGTCTTCGCCGGACGGGGCCGGTATGGAAGTCGTGACCCTCTCGTGACGTGGTGTGTCCCCGGGCTCTCCCGCGGAGACAGCGCTCGCGCGGCTACCCCGGGGTCAGACCCGGGCCAGGCACCGGGGTGGAGCGCCGGGGCGACTAGATGCGATCGAGCACGACGACGGGGATCTGCCGCGTCGTCTTCGTCTGGTACTCGTCGTAGGGCGGCCAGATCTCGTTCATCGCACGCCAGAGACGCTCGCGCTCGTCGCCCTCGGCGGTGCGGGCGCGCGCATGGAACCGGTCGCCCTTCACCTGGAGCTCCACCTCGGGCTGCTCCACGAGATTCACATACCAGGCGGGATGCTTGGGCTGGCCGCCCTTCGAGGCGACGAGCACGTAGCTGTCGCCGTCCCGGCCGAAGATCAGCGCCAGCGAGCGCGGCTCGCCGCTCTTTCGTCCCGTCGTCGTGAGGATCAACACGGGCGCGCCGTTCCAGTCGTAGCCGACCTCGCCGTCGGTCTCGACGTAGCGGTTCACGTGCTCCTGGCCGAACAGCGAACGATCGATGGTCATGCAGCCTCCTTGGCGTAGCGCACGAGCGTCTTTGCGGCCAGCCTATCCAGCGCCCGCACCGACAGCTCGAGATGCTCCTCCTTCGTGTCCTCGAGCTTCGTGTGCGACAGCCCGCGCAGCGACTGCACGAAGACCATCACCGTCGGCACCCCCGCACGCGCCACCTCGGCCGCGTCGTGCAGCGGACCGCTCGGCAGCCGGTGTGACGTACCGCAGACCTCCGTAATCGCCTCCTCGGCGAGCTCGATCAGCCCGTCGTGGAACAGGATCGGCTCGATGCTCCAGATGCGTTCCCAGGAGACCTCGATGTCTTCTTCCCCCGCAAATCGCGCGCTCGCCTCCTGCGCGAGCGACAGCATTCGCGCAAGCTGCTCCGCGTCGAGATGCCGCTGGTCGAGCAGCTGCTCCGCCGTCTCGACGACCGACGTGACGATGCCCGGCTTGCAGACGACGCTGCCCGAGGTGCATACCGCGCCGTCGCCGACTTCCGCAGCGATCGGCCTGATCTCGAGCGCGAGCTTCGCTGCGCCCGCGAGCGCGTCGCGCCGCTTGTCCATCGGCGTCGAGCCCGCGTGCGCCGCCTGGCCCTTCCACGTGATCTGGTGACGCTCGACCCCGAAGGTTCCGAGCACGACACCAAGCGGGAGGCCGAGCGATTCGAGCACCGGTCCCTGCTCGATGTGCAGCTCGAGATATGCGACAGCCCCCTCGAGCTGCTTGCGCGCGTCGAGCGCGCGGTCGAGGTCGACACCGTGCTCACGCAGAGCGTCGGGCAACGCCACCCCGTTCGCGTCCGTCCGCGCACGGAGCTCGTCCTGATCGTCCATCGAGCCCGCGGCGGCGGACGAGCCGAAGAGCGACCGCCCGAAGCGCGCGCCCTCCTCGTCGGCCCAGTTGACGAGCCGCACCGTCAGCGGCGGCGTCCCGTCCGAGGCGATCCGCCGCAGCACCTCGACGCCGGCCATGACGTTGAGGCAGCCGTCCAGCCAGCCGCCGTTCGGCACCGAGTCGATGTGGCCGCCGATCAGCAGCGCGCGGTCCGACTCGCCGCGCAGCGTGAACCACTGATTGCCCGCCTCGTCGATCTCCTCGCTCGCGCCAGTCTCGGCGACCTTGTCGCGGAGCCAGTCACGCGCCGTCTCCCATGTCTCCGTCCAGGCGACCCGCTGGGCGCCGTTGACATCGCCCGTCAGCTCTCGTAGCTCTTTCAACTCGGCGACGGTCCGGGACGGGTCGAGTGGCATCGCGGGCGATCCTAAACCGCGCACGGCAGCCGACGAGGCGTGATAAGAACTGGCCCGTGGCCGACGCCGCTGTCGCGAGCCCTGTTCCGCGCCGCGCCGTCCGCACGGCGGCGATCGCGCGCGCCGCCGGCCGAGCCGGCGCCGTCGTCGCAGTCATGCTCGCGCTCGTCGGCCTCTGGGAGCTGTATCGCTGGATCTGGAGCTCGGCCGGCTGGACGTGGCCGTTCGTCGTCGACTCGACCTCGATGCCTCACGTCTGGACGATCCTCAAGGCATTCGGGCAGCCGGCGCAGGTGAACCAGCCCGCGCTGATCAACATCCTCTTGCACAAGTCGCTCTTCACGGCGAAGGAGGCGGTCGTCGGCTTCGGGCTCGGGGCGGTCATCGGCTTCGCGATCGGCGTCGTGCTCGTGCACTCGCGCCTGCTGCAGCGCGGCTTCCTGCCATACATCGTCGGCAGCCAGACGATCCCCATCCTCGCGATCGCACCGATGGTCGTCGTCTGGGTCAATCCGAAGCTGCCCGGCCCGTTCCAGGGCTGGGGCGCCGTTGCGGTGATCGCCGCGTACCTAACGTTCTTCCCCGTGGCCATCAACACGCTGCGTGGCCTCCAGTCCGCCGACCCGCGCGCGCTCGAGCTGATGCGCTCGTACGCAGCGAGCCGCTGGACGGTCCTGTGGAAGCTGCGCGTGCCCTCGTCGCTGCCGTATGTCTTCTCGGCGTTCAGGCTCGCCGCGACCGCGAGCATCGTCGGCGCGATCATCGGCGAGCTTCCGTCGGGGCTGCAGAGCGGGCTCGGCGGCGCGATCCTCAACTTCAACCAGTACTACTCGCTCGAGCCGCAGGAGCTGTGGGCGACCAACATCGTCGCGGCTGCCCTGGGCATTCTCTTCTTCTCGGTCGTCGTGCTCCTCGAGAAGGCCGTCGTCCGTCGCGCGCCGGAGAACGTGGCGTGAGCGTGAGCGACACCGACCCGGTCGTCCGTATCGAGGGCCTCACGAAGACGTTCGCGCGCGGCAACGTCACGGCGCTGCAGGACATCGACCTCGAGCTGATGCCGGGCGAGTTCGTCTCGCTGATCGGCCCGTCCGGCTGCGGCAAGTCGACGCTCCTGCGAGTCATCGGCGACCTCGTCGAGCCGACCGCCGGCTCGGTGACGGTCAACGGGAAGCCCGCGAAGCGGGCGCGCGCCGACCGCGACTACGGAATCGTGTTCCAGGACTCCGTGCTCTTCGACTGGCGCACGGTCGCGAAGAACATCGGCCTGCCGCTCGAGATGCTCGGCTGGGATCGCGACAAGCGGAAGCAGCGCATCGACGAGATGCTCGACCTCGTCGAGTTGCGCGGCTTCGAGGAACACCACCCGTGGCAGCTCTCCGGTGGGATGCAGCAACGCGTCTCGATCGCGCGTGCGCTCGCGTTCGAGCCAGCACTGCTGCTGATGGACGAGCCGTTCGGCGCGCTCGACGAGATGACACGCGAGCGGCTCAACCTGGAGCTGCTCTCGATCTGGCAGCAGCTCGGGTCAACGGTCGTCTTCGTGACGCACTCGATCTCGGAGGCGGTGTTCCTCTCGACGCGCGTCGTCGTGATGAGCCCGCGGCCCGGCCGTATAGCCGGCATCGTGCCGATCGACCTGCCGTATCCGCGCGGCGTCGAGACGCGCGAGGAGACGCGCTTCTTCGAGCTCGTCACGCAGGTGCGCGAGTTGCTGCGCTCACGCGGCGAGCACCTGCTGCCGGAAGAGGAGCTCGGCTTGCTCGAGGCACCGGAGTGAGCGGGCTCATCGTCACGCCGTCGGTCGGCAGGCGCGCTGCGCGACGCGCGGGCGACTGGGTGCCCGCGGCTGTCGTGTTCGTGCTCGCGATCGTCGTCTGGGAAGGCGCGATCTCCGCGTTCCACATACAGCAGTTTCTGCTGCCCCGGCCGAGCGACATCGTCAGCACGTTCTGGACCAACCGGCACACGCTTTGGCCCGCCGGCTGGACGACCTTCAAGGAAGCGCTCGGCGGCTTCGCGTTCGGCTCGCTTGGTGGTGTCCTCGTGGCCACGGTCGTCGGCCGATTCCGCGTCGTCGGGAACGCGCTGATGCCGATCGCGATCGCCGCGAACGCGGTGCCGATCATCGCCTTTGCACCGATCGCGAATGCGTGGTTCAACCCGCTCTCGTCCACCTCGAAGATGGCGATCGCCGGCGTCCTGTGCTTCCTCCCTGTGATGGTGAACACGATGCGCGGCCTTCAGAGCGCCGATCCGCGCCAGATCGAGCTGATGCGCTCGTATGCGGCGAGCGAGCTCGAGATCTGGCGGCGTGTGCGGGTTCCGACGGCGCTTCCCTACCTCTTCACCGCACTCAAGGTGGCAAGCGTGCTCGCGATGATCGGCGCGATCGTCGCCGAGTACTTCGGCGGCGCCTTCAACGCGCTCGGCGTGCTGATTCGCTCCGACGCGCAGATCCTCGACTTCCAGACGGCCTGGGCCGGGATCCTCGTCGCCTCGCTGCTCGGCCTCGCGCTGTACGGCGCTGTCGTGCTCGCGGAGCGGCTGGTCGTGCGTTGGACTCCGGCCACCCGGGAGGCATGAGGCGCACTCGTAATCGCGCCTCGCGCGCGTCAGAATCGAGGCACGGCAAGTGGCAGACTTTTTGGTCAGAGGGCAACGAGTGAAAGGGGTAGTTGCATGAAGAATCGGTTGGTCGTTGGGGCGCTCATCGTCCTCGCCGTGTGCGCGGCGGTCGTCGCGGGCACGGCATCGAAGGCGTCGGCTTCTCCGAGCGCGGCGAAGCTGACGAAGATCACGCTCCAACTCAAGTGGGTTCCGCAGGCGCAGTTCGCCGGCTACTACGCGGCCTCCCTCAAGGGCTTCTACAAGGCACAGGGGCTCGACGTGACGCTGAAGAACGGCGGCCCGGACATCATCCCGGAACAGGTCGTCGCGTCCGGTCAGGCGCAGTTCGGCGTCGACTGGCTTCCGAGCCTGCTCGCCGCGCGTGACAAGGGCACTCAGCTCGTCAATGTCGGACAGGTGTTCGCGCGCTCCGGCATGACGCAGCTGACCTGGAAGAGCTCGGGCATCGACTCGATCGCGAAGATGAAGGACAAGAAGGTGGCCAACTGGCTCGGCGGCAACCAGTACGAGCTCTTCGCGGCGCTGACGAAGGCCGGCATGAACCCCGAGCAGAACCAGGGCGTCACCATCGTGCAGCAGCCGTTCGACATGGGGCTTCTGCTCAAGAGCCAGGTCGACTCCGCCTCGGCGATGACCTACAACGAGCTCGCCCAGGTGCTCGAGACGACGAATGCGAAGACCGGCAAGCTGTACACGCTCGGCGACCTGAACGTGATCAAGATGCAGGACGCCGGCACGGGCATGCTCGAGGACGGCTTGTTCTCGACCGCCGCCTGGCTGAAGAGCGCCGCCAACCAGGCGACCGCCGTGAAGTTCATCGCGGCATCGCTGCAGGGCTGGATCTACTGCCGCGACCACCAGGCCGAGTGCGTCCAGATGACGCTCAAGGAGGGCCCGACCCTTCCGAAGGGCCACCAGACGTGGATGATGAACGAGATCAACAAGCTCGTCTGGCCGAGCTCGAGCGGCATCGGGATCATGAACACCGCCGACTACGGCCGCACCGCGTCGATCGCGAAGCAGTTCCGCGTGATCAAGGCCGCCCCGTCGGCCGGCGCGTACCGGACCGACCTCGCGAAGAAGGCGGTCGCGCTGCTGAAGAAGAAGGGCCTCGACGTCAACGGCTCGAGCTGGAAGCCCTCCGTCGTGAAGGTGACGGCGGCCGGCAAGTAGCCGACCGGCTCAACCGGCATCGCCTCTGGGGGCCGCTCACACGAGCGGCCCCCGAGCGATTTACCATCTCGGGAAATGGTCGTGTGGAAGGAGAGCAGCCCATGTCGGTTCTGATTCGCAACGGTCGCATCGTGACCGCCGCCGACGACTACGTCGCGGATCTGTACGTCGAGGACGAGACGATCACGCTGATCGGCGAGTCGCTCGACGTGCAGGCCGACCGGGTGATCGACGCCGCCGGCAAGTACGTGCTGCCGGGCTGCGTCGACCCGCACACGCATCTCGACATGCCGTTCGGCGGGACGGTGACGATCGACGACGTCGAGGCCGGGCAGACGGCGGCCGCGTTCGGCGG
>JAOPYX010000124.1 GCA_025964535.1 Actinomycetes bacterium
CCGCGAAGATCGCCTGCGGCCCCGTCTGGATCAGCCCGCGCGCGATCGTGAACTGCACGACGCGCTGGATCGCATTGTCCTGCCGGTCCTTCAACCCGGGAGCCGCCCAGGCCTGCCAGTAGGTCGACGCAACGACGAGCGAGACGAGCAGCAGGACACCAGCGATCGCAAGGCGGTTCAGCTGGCGGTTCAACGTGCTCCCTCGACGTCTGCGTTCGCGCGGTTGGAGACGAGCATCAGCCCGGCGACGACGATGAAGTTCGAGATGATGCTCGAGCCGCCGTACGAGACGAGCGGCAGCGTAATGCCGGTGAGCGGGATCACCCGCAGGATGCCCCCGACGATGATGAAGGTCTGCAGCGCGAAGCCGAAGGTGAGGCCGGCAGCGAGCAGCTTCGAGAATCCGTCAGCCGCGAAGAGCGAGACGCGAAAGCCGCGCAACACGAAGACCATGTAGACCATCAGCAGCGCGGCGGCGCCGATCAGCCCGAGCTCCTGTGCCAGCGCCGAGTAGATGAAGTCGGTGTTGAGGTAGGGAATGATCTGACGCCCTGACGAGCTCGTGAACGTGCCCTGGCCGAGACCCGTGCCGCCGAAGCCGCCGTGGCCGATCGAGTAGAGCGACTGCACCTCTTGATAGCTGGCGCAGTCCTGCCGCAATGCCTGCGTGCCGCTGAACGGGCAGTAGACCGGATGCGTCGTCCACGGGTGCAGCCAGTTCGTGACGCGCTCGCGGACGTGCGGCGTCCCCTTGTACACCACGATGGAGCCCGCGAGGAACAGCCCGATGGCGACGGCGACGTAGGCCACGCGGGCGGTGGCAGCGTAGAGCAGCGCGAGAAAGATCCCGTAGTAGAGAAGCGCGCTCCCGAGGTCGCCGGTCGCGAAGAGCACGAGCATCGCGCCGCCCCAGATCACGAGCAGCGGGCCCCAGTCCTTTAGCCGGCCCTGCGCGAGCACCTCGCGCTTCTCGCGCAGGTACGCAGCGAGGAAGACGATCAGGGCGATCTTGCCGAGCTCGCCCGGCTGGAACTGGAGGCCGCCCACGTGCACCCACAGACGCGAGCCGTTGATCGTCTGCCCGATCACCGGCAGCAGCGGCATGAAGAGGAGCGCGATCGCGCCCAGCCCGAAGAGGTACTTGTAGTTCTCGAGCAGTCGGTAGTCGCGGCGCAATCCGAGCAGCGCCACGGCAAACACCGCCACGCCGATCACCACCCATAGCCCCTGCTTGAACGCGTCCGACGGGCCGAGCCGGTAGATCTCCGTCAGGCCCACGGCCGTGAGGAGCGCGGCGATCGGCAGCAAGTACGGATCGGCGTGAGGCACGGTGTACCGCGCGACGAGGTGCGCGACGAGGTAGAGCGCGAAGAAGAACGCCGCATACGTCAGTGACGCAGCGGAGATCTCCGACTTCCGTGCGATGTAGACGCTCGCGAAGCCGACGCCGGTGAGGACGCCCGCGACGGTCAGGTAGATCAGCTCGCGATTGCGATTTGTCACGTCAGCGAAGCAATCCCCAGACGAGCAGCACCGCCGCGATCGCGAGCAGCACGAGCATCGTCAGCACGAGCCGGACCCGCGCCGCAGGAGTGATCGGCTCCCGCCGCACCGCCGCGAGTGCCTCTGGAGAGCCGGGAACGAGCAGCGCCTCCTCGACCTGCTCGGCCGGAACGACCATCGTGTCGACGGCGGGTTGCGGCGACGGCACGCCGTCCAGCGTGTCGTCATCCGCGACGGCCGGCGCCTGCACGACGGTGTCGTCGAGATCCGCGCTGATGGTGAACGCGACGATCGTGATGTTGTCCTCACCGCCTGCGCGGTTCGCGGCGGCAACGAGCGACTTGGCAGCGCGATCGAGGTCGTCGTGATACTTCTCGAGCAGCTCGAGGATGTCCGCGTCGGAGACCATCGACGTCAGCCCGTCGGAGCAGATGACGAAGAGATCGCCCTCTTGCGCGTCGACGACGAACGTGTCGACGTCGACATCGGGATCCGTGCCGAGCGCGCGCGTGATCACAGAGCGCTGCGGGTGGGTCTTCGCCTCCTCGGGCGAGAGCTTGCCGCTCTTCATCAGCTCGTTGACGAGGGAGTGGTCTTCGGTGAGCTGCTCCATGACGCCGTCGCGCACCAGATAGGCGCGCGAGTCGCCGACGTGCCCGAACGTGACGCGGGTGCCCTCGACGAGCGCGGCGGTGATCGTCGTGCCCATGCCCGAGGCGGCGGGGTCGGCATTCGAGCGTTCGTAGACGCGCCGGTTCGCCTCCTGGATCAGCGCGACGACACGCTCCTCGCCGCCCGAGGTCCCGGCGTCGGTGTCCTCGAGCGCGGCTGCCGCGAGCTTGGACGCGACCTCGCCGCCCTGTGCGCCTCCCATGCCGTCGGCGACCGCGAAGAGCGGCGGGGCGACGACGAACGAGTCCTCGTTCCGCCGCCGCTTGTTGCCGGTATTCGACTCCCGGCCGATCGCGCCGACGCTCATGTCTCGAACCTCAGCTCAGTCTCGCCAACGCGCACGACATCCCCCTGAACGAGCTTGCGCGGCCGATCGATACGCACGCCGTTCACGAAGGTGCCGTTCGTCGAGCCGGCGTCGCTCACCCAGACGCCGTCGCGGCGGGGCTCGACGCGCACGTGGCGCGCGGAGGCGAACTCGTCGCCTTCGATCGAGACGTCGTTCTGCGCGCCGCGGCCGACGGTGAGCGCGGTGGAGTCGAGGTCGAACTCCTCGCCGACCTCGAGGATCGAGCTCTGCACGACCACGAGACGTCCGGAGTCGACCGTCTGCGCGATCCCGCCGCCCGCAAGCGCCGGGCTGAGGATGAAGCTCTCTTGCGGCAGGCGCAGGTCGCGCCCGGCGGTGCGGACGATGCGCCAGATGAAGAGATAGAGCAGGACGAGGAAGGCCAGCTTCAGGACGAGCAGGACGGTCTCGTACGTGGTGCTCGCGAGAATCATTGGCGCTCCGTCGCGAACGTCACTTCCGTCTCGCCGACGGTGAACGAATCGCCCGGCTCGAGCTTCGCGCGCTTGACGCGGCGGCCGTTCACCTCGATCCCGTTCGTCGAGTCGAGGTCGACGATCCAGTACGTCGCTCCCTCCTGCCGGAGCTCGGCGTGGCGCCGCGAGACATTCGCGTCTTCGACCTGGATGTCGCAGTCGCGGGAGCGCCCGAGCACGACCCGGCGCTTGTCCACGCGCTTCGTCTGGCCGTCCCACGAGAGCACGGCGATCTCACGCTCGACCGGGATGTCCGCGAGCGAGGCGGCCTCTGTGGGCTGCTGAACGGGCTTGTAGATCATCGTCGCGCCGGACTCGACCTCCTCCTGCGGCTCCTCCGGAGGGCGCTTGCCGTGCTTGGGCTGGACCATCCGGGTGGCGATCCCGAATTCCCCGATCGCGAGATCGTCGTCGGTCTCGAGCAAGACCTTCGGCGGTGTCAGGAGCGCGTAGCTCTCGCGCTTCGCGTGCTCGGTGATGTACTCCTCGAGCTCCGCGATCAGCGAGCCCTGGTAGTCGGCGAATTGCTCGCGGTCGGAGGCGGAGAGGTAGATCGTGTACTCGTTCGGGACGTAGACGCGCGAGACGGAGACCGTCTTGTGGTCGTCCATCTCCTTCGAGAGCTTCCGCGCGAGCTCGACCGGCTGGACGTTCGTCCGAAACGCCCGCCCGAAGACGCCCTCGAACAGCGCCTCGATCTTCTGCTCAATCGCCCTGAGGACCAATGCGGGGTGAGATTACCCCGCGAAGACGAGAATCAACGCCTACGTGCCGGTCTCGGCACGGATGGCGAGCAGCCCCGCGGTCACCCAGGCGGCCACGACGAGCGGAATGATCGCCGCCGTCGGCACGAACGGCACGGTGAGCAGGAGGATCAACGCCCCGGCCGCCGCCGCGCCCCAGCGTCCGAAGGGGCGAGCGAATGGAAGCGCCGCCGCGAGGAGGGCGAACGCCGCCGCTTCCGCCAGCAGCGCCGGATGCGCCGCCGCCGCGCGGGCGAGCGAACCGGCGACATCGAGCGGGTCACCCGCGCCTGCGACGCCGAGCCCGAGCGGGGCGGGCTCCCCGGTGAACGGAAGTGAAACCCCGCGAACTCCGGCGACCAGTGCCGCGACGAGCACGGCGGCCCCGGCCTGCGCCGCACGCCGTGGCGCGGAGCGGAGGCCCGACGCCGCCAGCGGCACGAGCCCGAGCGCAGCGACCGGAGCGAGGACGGCGCCGAGCGCGAAGAGCAGGGCGCTCCGGGGCTCCCGCCACGAGAGCGCGAGCCATGCGGCCGCAATCACGGCGTAGAGAGCGGCGAGGCCGACGGAGACGTTGCCGAGCGGCAGGATCGGCACCGCGAGAGCGATCGCGAGCCCGAGGCGCTCCCGAAGCGCCGTCGCAGCGGCGGCTCCCGCTGCCAGGCCGAACGCCCAGCCGTTCGGGAAGAAGGGAAGTGCGCTCGCCGTCCAACCGGCGAAGCCCGCGGCAAGGACGGCCGCGCCCGCGCGGCCCAGCTCGGCCGGGACCACCAAACCGCCGACGCCGCCGCTCCGCGACCGCTTCTTCCGGGGCGGGGCGGCAGCGCCGCGAAGGTGCGCGGCGAGCTCCTGCGCCGACGGCCGGCGGGCAGGGGCGAGGGAGAGCGCCCGATCGACGAGCTGGAGCAGCGCCTTCGGGAGGTCGGGCCGCAGGGCGGAGAGCGACGGTGCCCCGGCTTCGATGGCGCGCGCGGTGTCGAGCATCGAGGTCTGCCAGAAGGGATGCCGGCCCGACAGCGACTCCCAGAGCATCACGCCGACAGCCCAGACGTCGGCAGCGCCGGTTGCGTCTTCGCCCGCGAGCCGCTCCGGCGCGATGTAGGCGAGCGTGCCCGGCACGTCGCCCTGCGCGGTCAGCGTCTCGGCCTCGGCCATGCGCGCCAGCCCGAAGTCGAGGATCCGGACGGACATGCGGTCGCCGTCCGCGAGCAGGACGTTCGACGGTTTCACGTCCCGGTGGAGGATCCCTGCCGCGTGGGCATGCGCCAGGCCGTCGCAGATCTGGGCGCAGGCCTCGATGGCGGCGCGGTCGTCGAGCTCGCCGGCGCGAAGCACCTCGCGGAAGGTGCGGCCCGGGACGAACTCGTACGCGATGTAGACGTGCCGCGGGTCGCGGGCGAATGCATAGGCGCGCAGGCAGCTCGGGTGGCGGAGCTTGGCGGCGGCCTGGGCCTCGCGCTCGGCGCGCGAAGCGGCCTTCCCCTCGCGGGGGACGATCTTCAGGGCGACATCGAGCCCCGTCTGCTCGTCCCGCACGAGCCAGACCGACCCCGATCCGCCGCTTCCGAGCGGGCGCAACGGCCGGTACCGACCGAGCATGAGCCCGCTCCCTTCGAGCGCGAGAGCGGTGTTCGACATAGGTCCGGACAGGTTGGCGACCGGAAGGTTGTTTCCTCTCTACGCGCGCACCCGAGTACAGTCTGGCCTGCAGATGAGCACGCACGACGACGAGATCGAGTTCGACTTCTTCGACGAGCCGGAAACGGTCGAGGCGGCCCAGCGCGGCCGCAGGCTCCCACGGCGGGAACGGCGCGGGGACGGCGGCGGCGAAGGCCCGCGGCGGCCGCCGATGCGGGCTCCCACGGGTCTCGTCCCGCTCGCGCGGCTCGTCGGGCTGATCGCGATCGCGATCGCCCTCGTCGTGGCGCTCGTCTTCTGGGTCGGCGCCTGCCAGGGCAAGAACAAGCACGCCGACTACGCGTCGTACGCGGCGAAGGTGAAGACCATCGCCCAGAGCTCGAGCGAGCTGGGCAAGGAGCTGGCGACCAAGATGACCGCACCGGGCCTGAAGCAGGCAGATCTCGAGACGAGCCTGCAGCGGTACGCACAGCAGGAGCAGCAGGCCTACGACCTCGCGCAGCAGATCCGCGCGCCGGGGCCGCTGCGGCGCATCCACCAGCATCTCGTCGACGCGCTCGAGCTGCGCGCGAAGGGGCTCGCGGCTCTCGGCGACGCGCTCTCGCAGGTCACCGTCGCGAGGGACTCCTCGAAGCCCGTCGCGACGCTCACCGCGAAGGCGCAGCTGCTGACGGCGAGCGACGTGGTCTGGGACGAGCTCTATCGCGTGCCGGCGAGCCAAGAGCTGACAGCGCTCGGCATCACGGGCGTCGTCGTTCCCGAGTCGCACTTCATCTCGAACCCCGAGCTCGTGAGCGCGCGCTCGTTCAGCATCCTCTTCGGCCGTCTGCATCCCGCGTCCACGGGCGGTGCGCCGAGCGGCACGACGACCGGCAAGCACGGCGACGCGCTCGTCTCGGCCAAGGTGCTGCCGCAGGGGGCCACGCTCTCGACGTCGACCTCGACGGTCGTCAAGGTCTCGGCCGACCTCTCCTTCCTCGTCACCGTCCAGGACTCGGGCGACTTCCAGGAGCTCAACGTGCCGGTGACCCTCACCATCACCGCCGGCGGGAAGCCGATCGTCCAACGTCATTCGATTCAGCTGATCCAGCCGGCGCAGCAGCAGACCGTGAGCTTCGGCAACTTCAACCTGCCCCCGACGGCGTTCGGCGCGAACGCGACCGTCAAGGTCGAGGTGGGCGTGGTCGCCGGCGAGATCAAGACCGACAACAACAAGGCGACGTACCCCGTCTTGTTCACACTGAGCTAGTGCATCTGAGCGCCTCCGTCGCCGGCTGGATCGCCATCGGCGCCGCGGCAGCATCCGCGGCGGCCCTGCTGCTGACGCTCGCCTGCTACCTCGCCCTCCGCCGGGTGCGGCAAGCGCAGCTCGTGCTGCTCGGCGGCGGCCGGGAAGACCTCGTGGACTTCGCCGTCTCGCTGCAGAGCCGGATCGACGCCCTGCACGGCTCGGTCAACGAGGTCGCAGCGGGGCTCGCCCGCATCGACCAGCGCGTCGACGACACGGTCTCGAAGACGGCGATCGTCCGCTACGACGCCTACGAGAACAGCGGGGGCCATCAGTCGGCATCGGTCGCGATGCTGGATTCCGCCCGCACCGGCGTCGTCCTGAGCGCCATCCAGGGCCGCGACTACGCCCGGATCTACATCAAGGAGCTCGACCGGGGCCGCGCCTCCGTCGCGCTCTCGCCGGAGGAGCTGGAGGCGGTCGAACGGGCCATGGCCTCCTAGAGGAGGGCTCGGCGGAAGTTGGCTCGTCGACCGGGTGCGCTGGTCGTCGCGAGGCAAGGACGCAGGGAGCCCCGATAGCGGTGTTTCTATCGGGGCGACCGAGGACGCCGCATCGCGGCGTCCAGCGCGGCCGGGCGGCACAGCTCCTCTTCCGCCGATCCCTCCAAAGGCGATTTCACGCGGTAGGTCGTGTCCCGCTGGTATTTTCAGGGGCAGGTGCAGCAGGTTCTCGTCCTGAACGCCAGCTACGAACCGTTGAATGTGTGCACGGTTCGGCGCGCGCACGTGCTTCTCTACAAAGGCAAGGCCGAGGTGGTCGAGCAGCTCGACCAGCCGCTCCGCTCCGCGACGAGCAGCTTCATCTGGCCGCACGTGATCCGGCTCGTCCACTACGTCCGCGTGCCGAGGGCGATTCAGCGGAAGATCTCGCGCCGGGCGCTCTTCGCCCGCGACGGTTGGCGCTGCGTCTACTGCGGCACCACGAGCGGGCGGCTCACGCTCGACCATGTCGTCCCCCGCTCGAAGGGCGGGGAGTCGATCTGGGAGAACGTCGTCACCGCCTGCGCACCATGCAACCTCCGCAAGGGCGACCGCTCGCTGGAGCAGGCCGGCATGGACCTCCCACACCCGCCGCGCCCTCCCCAGCCGGTGCTCTTCATCAAGCTGGCCGCACCGCGCATCCCGCAGCGCTGGACGCCGTACCTCGGCGACCTCGGCGCGGCGACCGCGGCCGCCTAGCACTCCTTGTAACACTCTGTTACAAGGCTTCGATCTCGGATCGGGCGTACGCCCTGGATCCACGTAACAACCTGTTACTTGGCGATGTGACGGTCCAGCCGGTCGGCGCCGTATCACGTGCATGATGCGACTCCGCTGGATCCTGTTGCTCGCCGGCCTGCTGCTCGTGGCCTCGGCGATCGCCGGCGTGGCCCAGCCACGCTTCGGCCGCTCCGCGACCACTCCTCCGCCCGGCAAGACGATCACCGTCAACGGCAACGGCTCCGTCACGGCCGTGCCCGACCGCGCCACGTTCGGCTTCACGATCGAGAGCCGGGCGAAGACCGCCACGGCCGCACTCGCCCAGAACTCCACCGACGCAACCGCCGTGATCGCGGCGCTGAAGGCGGCCGGCGTCTCGGCGGCCAACCTCCAGACGAGCCAGGTGTCCCTGATGCCGCAGAGCTCGCAGGACGGCACGACGATCGTCGGCTACGTCGCGTCGAACAGCGTCACCGTCCGGACGGCGCTCGGCGGCGCCGGCAAGATCGTCGACGCGGCCGTCAGCGCCGGCGCGAACGGCGTCTCGGGGCCGAGCCTCGACGTCGCCGACCAGACCTCGCTGTACCGCGACGCCCTGCGCAAGGCAGTCGACGACGCGAAGCTCAAGGCACAGGCCCTCGCCGACGCGGCGGGGGTCAGCCTCGGCGCCGTCCAGTCGATCACCGAAGGCGGATCGCCAACGCCGATCCCGATGACGGACAAGATGGCGTCGGCCGCGGGCACGCCGGTCGAGGCGGGCACGCAGCAGATTCAGGCGAGCGCGACCGTCACGTACGCGGCGTCGTAGAGGTTCGAGGTGGACCAGGCGTGCGTGCGGGGATGGGCCAGACCAAGCGATTCGTTCGGATCCGGCGCAGGGCATAGTGGTTCTACGTTCAAGCCGGATCCGGACGAAGCGCGCAGCGTCTGGCACACCAGCCGTGCGTGCGGCTGATTCACATCAAGCCTCTAGGCCCCGAAGCCGTCGAGCGCTGCCTGCGCGAGGCCGGGCAGCGTCTTCACCTGGTAGCCGCCCTCGAGCACCGCGGCGACGCGGGGCGCCATCGCGGCGCAGCGCCGCGAGAGCTCGCGGAAGCCGTCCTCGCTGACGTTCATGTCTGCCAACGGGTCGGCGTGGTGCGCGTCGAAGCCCGCGGAGACGAG
>JAOPYX010000129.1 GCA_025964535.1 Actinomycetes bacterium
CGCAGCACGAGCCACGGCAGGCCGACACGCGTCGACCCGCGCGGCTCCACGCGCCAGCGTCCGGTCATGCGCAGGTGGCTGCGGAGTACGAGGCCGCCCTCGAAATGGAGCAGGAGGTTCTTCCCGACGGCCTCCACCGCTTCGAGCACCAGTCCGTCGAGACGCTCTGCAAGCTGCCTGCCGGACGCGCGGGGATGAGGCGTCTCGACCTCGACGCGCTGCCCTGCGAGCACCTGGAGCCGGCGCGCCGCCCGATGGAGCGAGTCTCCCTCCGGCATATCTCCAGCCTAGTTGGGCATGCTCTTGCCGAGACGTGAACGTTGGCCTGAACATCGCGGCGATCGCCCAGCGCACGGGCGTGGCGCCGGACACCTTGCGCAAGTGGGAGCAGCGCTATCGCATCCTGCAACCGACGCGCACCGAGGGCGGCCAGCGCCGGTACTCGGAACGCGACGTCGCGCGCGTCGAATGGCTGCGCGAGCGGCTCAACGAGGGATACCGGATCGGCGAGGCCGCAACGCTGCTGGGCGCGACGACCGCGGAGCCCGCACGCTCGGCGCCGGAGCAGGTGGACGGAATCCTCGAGTCGGCCGCGCGGGGCGACGCCGCCGACATCGGCCTGCGGCTCGACCAGGCATTTGCGCTGAACAGCGTCGAAGAGACGCTCGAGGCGATTGCGCGCCCGCTCCTCCATGCGGTCGGCGAGCGCTGGAAGCGCGGGGAGCTCAGCGTGGCCGACGAGCATCTCGTCAGCGAGGCCGTGCGCTCGCGGCTCGGGCACCTGCTCGCCGATTCCGGCGGAGGCACTCGCGGCGTCGCGGTGCTCGCGTGCGCGCCGGGCGAGCGTCACGAGCTCGGATTGATGATGGCCGCGGTGGCGCTGCGGCGTGACGGCTGGAACATCGTCTACCTCGGGTGCGACACGCCGGTCGCCGATGCGGTGGCGCTCGCGGAGCGCCTGTCGGCGCGGATCCTCGGGATCAGTATCTCCTCGGCGGCGCTCGGAATGGGGCTCCGAGAGGCCGTGCGCGATGCGTCGCGTCCCGACGGGCTCACGCTGATCCTCGGCGGCTCCGGCGCCTCGGCGAGGCTCGCGAAGAACCTGGGTGCACGTCTCGCCCCGCCGCAGCTGCCGGAAGCGGTCAGCACACTACGCATGCTCGCCGTCTAGGCCTAACATCCCAGCATGAGTCGGCGCTTCATGGGCATCCGTTGGTGGCTCAGCGTCGCATTCGCCCTCGTCGCCGCGGTGTCGACGGCGCTCGTCGTCTCGCAGTTCTCGACGCAGTCGCAGAATGCGTTCCGCGATCGAGCCGAGGCGCTTGCCGTTGCGAGTGCGGTGACTGCGGCGCGCAGCGTCACCCTCGCCAACGAAAACGGAAGGCTCGCGCAGACGCTGCCCGCGATTGCCCGCCGCCAGGATCTCGAGCTGCACGTCTTCGATGCCCGCGGCGTCGAGCTTGCGTCCGTTCCACGCAGCGGCGCTGCCGGCGCATCCTCGCCCGAGCGGGCAGCGTTGCGAGACGCGCTGGGAGGCGGCCGCTACCGCGGCAGCACGTCGAACGGGAGCGTCTTCGTCGCAGGCGTACCGCTGCATGCCGTGGGCCTTGGCGCGCTCGTCGCGGTCAGCGTGCGGCCCGATGTGGCGGCGGCAATCGAAATCGTCAGTAACCAGGCGTTTCGCGCAGGCGTGATCGCCGGCGTGATCGGCGTGCTCGTCGGCCTCCTGCTCGCGCAACTCATCGCGTTGCGCTTGCGCCGTCTGTCGACCGCCGCCGAAGCGATGGCCCTCGGCGACTTCGAGTCGCCGCTGCACTACAAGTTCCGCGACGAGTTCGGAGCGCTCGCACAGAGCTTCGAACGGATGCGCCGACAGCTCCGCCGCTCGTTCCACCAGATCGAAGGTGAGCGCGACCGCCTGCGCATGCTGCTCGAGCGGCTGCACGAGGGTGTCGTGACGGTCGACGCCGACCTGGTCGTCCAGTTCGCGAACGCCGAGGCGCGGCGCGTGCTCGGCGGACGGCTCACGGAAGGTGACGCGCTGCCGGATCCGTGGCCGGGCTTCTCGCTGCGCCAGTTCGCGGACAAGCTCTTCGATCCCGGTGCATCGCTCGCGCAGGCGCACGTGAGCCCCGACGAGGAGCGCGCTCTCGCCGTCGTCGGGATCCCGGCGTCGCAGCCCGAAGGAGACACGGTGCTGATCGTGCTCGACGACCTCACCGAGCAGGAGCGCCGCGAGCTCGCAGAGCGTGAGTTCGTCTCGAATGCGGCGCACGAGCTGCGGACGCCGCTGACGACGATCATCGGCGCGATCGAGGTGCTACAGGCGGGCGCGAAGGACGATGCCGTCGAGCGCGACCGCTTCCTTGCGCACATCGAGCGCGAGGCGGCCCGGCTGGCAAGGCTCGCTCGCGCGCTGCTGACGCTGGCCCGTGCCCACGCAGGGCAGGAGGTTCCGCGCTCGGAGCCGGTCGCGCTGCAGCCGTTGCTGCAGGAGGTCGCCGACGACCTGCGGCCGGCGACCGGTGTTGCAGTGGAGATCGAATGCGCGGCCGATCTCTCGGCGACCGTCAACCGCGACCTGCTCGAGCAGGTGCTGCGGAACCTCGGCGAGAACGCCGCGAAGCACACACAGCACGGGCGGGTGGTGTTGCGTGCCTACGCCGACGGGAACACTCTGCGGGTGGAGGTCGAAGACAGCGGCGTGGGCATGAACGCCGACACGCAGCGTCACGTGTTCGACCGTTTCTATCGCGGCAGGGACCGCGATGCGGACGGCTTCGGGCTCGGGCTCGCGATCGTGCGGCAGACCGTGCGCAGCCTCGACGGTCGCATCGAGCTCGATTCGGCGCCGGGCAAGGGCACGCGGGTGCTCGTCGTGCTCGAGCAGGCGCGCGTGCGTGAAGCGGTGCCGATCTCGTGACGGTGCAGGCGAGCATCCTCGTCGTCGACGACGACCCCGGCGTGCTCGACGTGGTCGCGTTCACGCTGCGTCGTGAGGGCTTCGAGGTCGACGAGAAATGCGACGGCGCCGCAGGCCTCGAGGCGGCGCGCGCACGCAAGTACGACATCGTGATCCTCGACGTGATGCTGCCGGGAATCTCCGGCACCGACGTCTGCCGTGCGCTGCGCGCCGAGAGCGACGTGCCGATCCTGATGCTCACGGCGCGCGATGCCGAAATCGACCGCGTGCTCGGGCTCGAGCTCGGTGCCGACGACTATGTGACGAAGCCGTTCTCGACGGCGGAGCTACTGAGCCGCGTGCGCGCGATCCTGCGTCGGCGTGAGCTCGACCGGGCGAACGGCGGTGCGGCGGTGCGGCGTCTCGGCGGCCTGCACATCGATCTCGGTCGCCATGAGGTGGTCGTGGACGGCGAGCGCGTGCACCTGACGTTGTCGGAGTTCAAGGTGCTCGCGTTGCTTGCGGAGCAGCCGGAGAGCGTCGTCTCGCGGCGCGAGCTGATGCAGCATCTCTGGGCGAGTGAGCACGTCGGTGACGAGCATGCGTGCGAGGTGCACATCTCGAACCTACGTCGCAAGATCGAGCGCGACGCGTCGCGACCCGAGCGTCTGGTCACGGTGCGCGGACTCGGGTACAAGCTCATCTCCGCGTGAGGCTCGACACACCGCTCGCGGAGCTACTCGGCGTCCGCTACCCGATCGTGCAGGCGCCGATGGCGAACGTGCAGTC
>JAOPYX010000169.1 GCA_025964535.1 Actinomycetes bacterium
TAGCGCCCGCCGAGGGGCATGTGGTCGACGAGCACGCGATGGAAGAGCTCGTCGTCGTCCGGGGGCAACCCGAAGACGGCGTACTTGAGGAACGGGAACGCGATGCAGTCGGCCGCTCCGAAGTCGCCGAAGAGGTAGTCGCGCCCCGCGAGCAGCGCCTCGAAGCGATCGAGTGCGGCGCGCATCTCCGCGCTCAGCTCGGCGATGCGGGCGAAGTCCGGCTCCGCCTCGTCGAGCTCGTCGGCGATCGCGTTCGGCGGCCGCTTCCAGACGCGGTTGAACCAGTCGACGAAGATCTCGACCTCGGCCCGGCGGGACTCGTCGGCCGGGTAGAGGGGCGGCTCGGGGTGGCGCTCCTCCAGCAGCAGGATGATCGCCGGCGAGTCGGCGACGACCTCGTCCCCGACGACGAGCACCGGCACGAGCGATTGGCCGCTCGCCGCCTCGACGGGGGAGCGGTCGGCGGGGTCGACGTCGACCCAGTCGATCTCGAGGCCCTTGTGCCCTGCGGCGAGGGCGACGCGCTCGACGTTCGTCGAGAACGGAATGCGGTACGCGCGCAGCGTCATGTCCGCTGCTAGACCTCTGCGGTCTCGGCGCGCGGCGCTGTCGCCGCCGTCCCCTCATGGCCTTCTTCCGCGGCGAGGAAGCGCTCCGCGTCGAGGGCGGCCATGCAGCCCGTGCCGGCGGCGGTGACCGCCTGGCGGTAGATGTGATCCTGCACGTCGCCGGCGGCGAAGACGCCCGGGATGTTGGTCGCGGTGGAGCCCGGCTTCGTCAAGAGATAGCCGTTCTCGTCGTGGTCGAGCTGGTCGACGAAGAGCGACGTGTTCGGGTCGTGGCCGATCGCGACGAAGACGCCGTTGGTGTGGAGGTCCGACACCGTGTCGGTCTGCGTGTCGCGCAGGCGCACTCCCTCGACCGTCGTCTCGCCGAGGATGTCCTCGACGATCGCGTTGGTGACGAACGCGACCTTGGGGTGATTGCGGGCCCGCTCGAGCATGATCGGCGAGGCGCGGAACTCGTCGCGCCGGTGCACGACGGTGACCTTCGTGGCGTAGCGCGTGAGGAACGCTGCCTCTTCCATCGCGGTGTCGCCGCCTCCGACGACCACCAGCTCCTTGTCGCGGAAGAAGGCGCCGTCACAGGTGGCGCAGGCCGAGACGCCCCGGCCCTGGAGCCGCTGCTCTCCCTCGATGCCGAGCCAGCGGGCGCTCGCGCCGGTCGCGACGATCACCGCGTTCGCCCGGTGCTCCTCGCCCTCGATCCAGATGCGGAACGGGCGCTCGGAGAAGTCGACGCGGGTGACGTCGTCGGTGATGAAGTCGACGTCGAAGCGCTCCGCCTGGCGACGGAACTCCGCCATCATCTCGGGCCCCATCACCCCGTCGGGATAGCCCGGATAGTTCTCGACGTCGCTCGTGATCATCAGCTGGCCGCCCCAGTTGAAGCCCTCGATCACGAGCGGCTTCAGGTTCGCCCGCGCCGCGTACAGGGCGGCGGTGTAGCCGGCGGGGCCGCCGCCGATGATGATCAATTCACGTACGTCGCTCATTTCAGTCCTTCCTCGAAGATCTCTCTGCTCTATTAAACGAATCCGGCCGGAAGGACGTTCCCGCCCGCCGGAGACAGTGTGCCGTGAAGAGGTCTTTCCCGGCGAATGGATGAGTAAGATCCGCGCCCTTGGGCAAGCGAAGGGGCATGGCAGCGACCATCACCTGGGAGGAGCTCCGAGAGCTCGCAGGCTTCCAGGCCGACAAAGGGTGTGCCGTCAGCCTCTATCTGAACCTCGACCCGAGCGAAGTGCCGACGGCCGCCGACGTCGAGACGCGGGCCAACTCGCTGCTCTCGGAGGCTCATCGGATGCTCGAGGAGCGGAAGGGCTCGCTGGGCCGCGAGGTGCGGGAGGGGCTGAAGGGCGACATCGAGCAGATCAAGACCTGGTTCGACGACGGCTTCGACCGTGGAGGCGTACGCGGGGTCGCAGTCTTCGCCGCCGGCCTCGACAACTTCTGGAGCACGCTGCCGCTGCCGGATCCGGTGACGGATCAGGTGACGATCGCCGGTGAGCTCTGCCTGGCGCCGCTCGCTCGAACTGTCGGGCGCGCCGACGGCGTGCTCGTCGCGGCCGTCGGCCGCGAGCGCGGCCAGGTCTTCAAGCTCGAGGCCGGGAATCTCGCGGAGATCGCCGACGACACCGAGGAGGTGCCCGGCCGACACGATCAGGGAGGCTGGTCGCAGGCGCGCTACGAGCGCCACATCGACGAGATCGTCGACCGGCACTGGCGCCGCGTCGCCGACACGCTCGACTCGTGCGTCCGGAACGGGCACGGTGCGCAGGTCGTGCTCGTCGGCGCCGACGAGATGCGCTCCGACTTCGAAGAGATCCTCTCGAGCGAGGTCAAGAACCGGTTGCTCGGTTGGACGACCGCAGAGGCTCATGCCGATCGGCCGCAGCTGCTCGAGGCCGTTCGTCCCGTGCTCGAGGAGTGGTGGGCGAAGCGCGACGAAGCGGTGATCGAGCGGTGGCGTGAGGAGGCCGGTAAGCAGGGCCGCGCCGCCACCGGCTGGGAGCAGACGCTCGAGGCCGCATCGGACGGCCGCGCCGAGCTGCTGCTCGTCCAGGACGGCGCCGATCAGGCGGCGTACCAGTGCCCTGCGTGCGGCCGGGCGCAGCTCGCGAACGGCAGCTGCCCGCTCGACGGGACAACGCTCGAGAGCCGCGACAGCGGCCTCGACCTCGCGGTGCACCGCACCCTGGTGCACGGCGGCACCGTGCACGTCATCCGCGACCGGCGCGACCTCGAGCCGGTCGGCGGCGTCGGCGCGCTGCTCCGCTTCTAGCGAACCGGCTAGGCGGCATCCGCGTCGGCGACCGGAAGCTCCGGCGCCAACTCGGTGGCACTGACCGCACGCACGCTGCGCTCGACGACGCTCAGCGGGGCGAGCTCGCCCGCGGGCGAGATGCCGTGCTCCTTGAACTTCCGTGCGCTCGGGAGGACGCGCGTCTCGAGCGAGCCGACCGTCTCGTTGTACGAGCGCACGGCGGTCTCGAGGCCGCGGCCGACTTTGGCGAAGTGCTCCGTCAGCGTCGCGAGCCGCGTGTAGAGCTCGCGGCCGAGGTCGCTGACGGCGCGTGCGGACTCGGCGATCGTTTCCTGGCGCCAGCCGTACGAGACGGCCCGGAGGAGCGCGATCAGCGTCGTCGGCGTGGCGATGATCACCTGCTGGTTGACCCCGTCCTCGATCAGCGCGGGATCCTGCTCGAGCGCGGCGCTCAGGAACGTCTCGCCCGGGATGAAGAGGATCACGAACTCGGGCGTCTGGTCGAACTGCGACCAGTAGCTCTTCGCGGACAGCTTCGTGATGTGGTCGCGCACCTGGCGCGCGTGCTCGCGGAGCTTCACGAGGCGCGACTCGTCGTCGTTGCAGGAGAGGGACTCGAGGTACGCCTGGCCGGCCATCTTCGCGTCGACGACGACCTTCTTGCCGCCCGGCAGCTGCACGATCAGGTCGGGCCGGAGCCGGCCGTCCTCGGTGGCGACGTGCGCCTGCGTCTCGAAGTCGCAGTGCTCGAGCATCCCGGCCATCTCGACGACGCGGCGCAGCTGGATCTCGCCCCAGCGCCCGCGGACGTTCGGCCGGTCGCGGAGCGCGCTCACGAGGTTGCCGGTCTCGCTGCGCAGCTCCTTCTGCGTCTCGGTGAGCTGCCGCACCTGCTCGGCGAGCGACGAGTACGCGCCCTTGCGGGCGACCTCCAGCTCCTGGAGCTTCCCGTCGACCTTCTGGAGCGACTCCTTCAGCGGGCCGACGAGGTGTTCGACCGCCTGCTCCTTCTGCCCGAGCTTCACGGAGGCAAGCTCGAGGAAGGACTCGTTGTTCTTGCGGAGCGCGTCGGCCGCGAGCGCGTCGAAGCGGGCCGTCAGGTCGCGCTCGGTCTTCTCGAGCAGCGCCACCTTCTCGGCCGTCCGGGCCTGCTCGTGCTCGAGCTCGACCCGCAGCGCAGCCGTCTGGGCGGCGCCCTGCGCCCGGGTATAGAGCCACGCGGCGCCTGCGCCGACGAGCAATCCGATGAGGAGTCCGGCGATGACCATTGGGCCGACGAACGCTAGAGGAGGCGTCGGACGGACCTCGAAGGGCAGCCGGTCCATAGAAAATGCCGCCTCCAACGAACCCGTGAGTCCATCGGAAGCGGCTCGCGCAGCCTATCCCGGTTTCGGCCGGCGGGTCAAGCCCGAAAAACCCGCAAATTGCGCGCACCGACCCGGTGCTACCATCGCCGACCGATGGCTCGACGATCAGCGAAGAAGGCGACGGGCGCTCCCGCAGCGCCGCGTCCGAAGGCTCCGCCGCCCGTGCGCTCCGCGGGGCACCCGGCTGCGCCCGGCAGGCGCCGAATGCTTCTCATCGGCGGCGCCGCTGCGGTGGTGGTGATCGCCGCCGTGCTCGCGTTCGCATTGACCCGCAACGGCTCGTCGGCCTCCTCGGCCCCGACGACGATCGACTGGTCGCAGCTCGGCCAGCTGCAGACCGGCGCGCCGCCGTGGAACAACGGTGTGGGAGGTCTCACCGATCGCCTCGCGCCGCTCGGCTTGAACGCGCTCGGCGCCGAGGGAACCGTGCTCCACATCCACCAGCACCTCGATCTCTATGTGAGCGGCAAGCATGTCACCCTGCCGGCGCTGGTCGGCATCTACGACAACTCGTATCTCACCGAGGTGCACGTCCACGACACGAGCGGCGTCATCCATGTCGAATCGCCGACGAATCGTACGTTCACGCTCGGCCAGCTCTTCGGCGAATGGGGCGTGAAGCTGACCGCGTCGTGAGTCGGCAGCTACTGCGGCCACCTGAAGGGGTGGGTGAACGGCAAGCCGATGACGGGTAACCCTGCCGCGCTGCACCTCAAGGCGCACCAGGAGATCGCGATCGCGGCCGGCCCGCCGCCGCTCGTCGTGCCGAAGTCGTACACGTTCCCCGCGGGCGAGTAGCGCCTTGCGGCGCGGCGCTCGTTAGCCGGCGAGCGCGGTGTCGATCGCGGCGACGAGCGTCTTTTCGTCCGTCGGCGACGTGATCGCGACGTTCTTGGGCGTCGCGCCGGTCTTCCCGACGAGCAGCGTCGGCGTCTCTTTCACCTTGTCGTTCAACGCCTCCGCGTCGATGGTGGACGCGATCTTCGCGACGGCGGTGGAATTCCGGTCCGCGAGCAGCTTCGGCACGTTCAGGCCGGGAATGCTCGCAGCGGCCGATGCGACCATGTCCTCGTTCAACCAGCCGGTGTTCTCCGTGCCCTGGTTGAAGTAGAGGATCTCGCTGTAGTTGAAGGCGCGGTTCTGGAGCCCGGCGGCGATCATCGCCTTCCGGCCGCGGTTCGAGTCGGGGCCGAGGAAGTTGAGCGGCCGCGCCTCGATCTTCAGCTTTCCGGTCCTCACGTACTTCGTGAGGATGTCGGGCAGGACCTGGAGCTCGAATTCCCGGCAGAACGGGCATTGGAGGTCGATGTACTCGATCATGGTGACCTTCGCGAACGGGGAGCCGAGCGTCAGGCCCTTCTGCGGGATGCCCTTGAAGTACTGGTCGACCTCGGGCGCCCCCGGCAGCCCGGCGGCAATGGAGCCGACGGTCGGCACGCCCTTCGGCGTCTTCGACGACCCACCGCCGGTGAAGACGACGATCAGCACGACGACGAGCGCGATCACGGCGCCGACGGCGGCGCCGCCGATCAGCACGCGCGGCGAGGCCTGGCGTTTGCGGGGCGCACCCTTCGACTGAACGGGCGGCGGTGCGCTCTGGGCCCGGCGCTTTTCCCTGCTCTTCTTGCCGCTAGCCATCCGGGGCAAGGGTAGCCGTGTCGTTGGAGCCGGCACCTGCAAGCGCTAAGAATCCCGTGAGAAGCACGAACGCGGTGAGCGCGAGCGTCGGGATCGTCATGTAGCCGAACTCGTTGATCCATTTGACTGCGCAGCCCGCGCCGATCTGGCAGGCCGCCGGCGTGGCGACGACATGGTTCTCGACGAGCAGGTGATAGACCGAGACGCCCGCGCCCACGACCGGCAGCGGCAGGAGATACCGCGCGACGCGATGGTCGCCGGCGAGCGCAGCGAGGAGCGTCACGATCGAGAGCGGGTACATGCAGATGCGCTGGAACCAGCAGAGCTCGCAGGGGACGAAGTGCGCGATCTCCGAGAGGAAGAGGCTGCCGCCCGTCGCGATCGCGGCGACGACGAAGGCGGCCCAGAGCTCGTAGCCCCACAGCGCCGAGCGGAGCGCGCGCAGTGGCCCGCGGACTCCGATCGCGGCGGCGAGCACGATGAGAATCAACAGGCCGCCCAGCACCTGGCCCACGACCCCGAGAACGGCCAGCGCGACGATCGTCCCGTGGGTCATGACGAGACCTTTTCACACGGTACGCTGCCCCCGCCGGGATGGCGGAACTGGTCAGACGCGCCCGACTTAAAATCGGGTGGCCTTCGGGCCGTGCGGGTTCAAGTCCCGCTCCCGGCATACCCCGAATCGGGACGATAGTTGGCTTCGCAGTTGCGTCTGGTGCTGTTAGGCCCCGCGGCAACGGACGAGTGGCAGCGAAGGTGACAGCATGGCTGAGGCCGGCAGTGCTCGTCGACAGCCTCCCAAGTGCTGAGTACCGGTTGGCTCACTGTTGCGTCCGACGGTCGAAATACCGCCGCTGGGCTGATAGGCACTACGAGATGACCGACCGCCACTACATCCTTGAGCGCGTCCGGCGTGAGAGACTGGCCGCCTAGGCGCTCGGCCGGGTCGATAGCTGGGCTTGGCACTGGAGTCATAGCGAGCGGAGCGTTCATCTCCAGCGGAGCCGCCGCTACTGGGTGTGGAAACAAAGGCAGGGCTCGCTTGTCTTCTGGGATTACGCACGACTGATCGTGGCGCACCGTCATCTGCGGGAACGGCGCGTTGAAGTGACCGCAGCAAGGCTGATTACCAGTACAGCTCTCGCTTCAGTTCTCGCCTCGATTGGCGTCTTCATATTCGTCTCCGGACGGTCTCGGCTCGGTGTCGAGGGGTCTCAACCGAAAGACGATCACGCTCCGGACCGGACCGTT
>JAOPYX010000181.1 GCA_025964535.1 Actinomycetes bacterium
CGCAGCGCGGCGGCAGGAAGCGCGTGCTCATGACGACGCCGGCAGAGATCGGGTCCTTCAGCAACGAGCGCGCGTGCATCCAGTCGCCGAAGTGCTGCCACTCGGCCGTGCGCATGCAGCCGACGCCTCCGCGACCCGCGAGCAGTGCAAGCGTGGCAGGTGTCGCTCGCGCGAGGAAGGCATGGTCCGACGCCGTGACCTTCTCCAGGATGGCCAGAGCCCGCTGCGGATTTGCCCGAGCCTGAGCCGTGCCGGAGAGGAAGGCGCCGACGAAGCGCTGGACGACCGAGCGATAGGCGGCGTCGGTGCGGAGCCGTTGCGAGTTGGCGACGAGCACGAGCTCGTCGTATGAGGGAACTCCGGCGCGGTCGAGCGGGATGATCGTCGGCCGAAGGCCGCGCTGCCGGAGCTGAATGCCTTCGACATTGCGGTAGACCCCGATGAGGGCGTCGACCCTGTGCGCGAGCAACGCGGGCAGCAGGTTGTAGCCGACGCTGACGACGCGCACGTCTTTGCGGCTGAGCCCCTTGGAGGCGAGCGCAGTGTCCAGCGCCGCGTAGTCGGAAGGCACGCCGGTGACTCCGACCCGCCGACCCTTCAAATCGGCGATCGACCGGACGTGGGGATCGATCGCGACGATCGAGTTGAGCGGTTGCGGCACGACCGCGGCGACGGCGACGACCGGCAGCTTGCGCGCCGCCGCGAAGAAGAGCTCCTGCTCATAGGAAACGGCGAGGTCGGACTGTCCTACCCCCACGAGCTTGAGCGGTGCGGTCGGATCTGACGGCGCGCGGATCGTGACGTCGAGGCCGGCCCGCGAGAAGAGGCCCGCGCTCTGCGCGTAGTAGAGGCCGACGTGATCGGGGTTCGGCGTCCAGTCGAGCGTCAGCGTCACCTTCGGCGAACCGCCCGAGGCGGTGGTTCCGAATGCAAGCGCGACGATGCAAACGCAGGCGAGGATCAAACGGTTACGCATGGACGACCTCCCGGTGCCAGGGAATGAGCAGGCGCTCGGCCAGCGAGACCGCCGCGTAGAGCCCGAGCGCGAGCGTGCAGAGAATGACGACGGCGGCGAAGATCCTCGCGGTCTGGAGTGCGGGCTGCGCCTGGAGCATGACGAAGCCGAGCCCGGCCGAGGAGCCGGCCCATTCGCCGAAGACGGCGCCGACCGCGGCATACGTCGCGGCGATTCGCGCGCCCGAGAAGATCGCCGGCAATGCGCCGGGTACTTCGACGCGACGGAAGATCGCCAGCCTGTTGCCGTGCAGGGTCCGCATCATCCGCACGAGCTCGGCATCCGTCGAGCGCAGGCCGTCGGTGGCGTTGACCACGAGCGGGAAGAAGCAGACGATCGCGACGACGACGAGCTTCGGGGCGATTCCGTACCCGAGCAGGATGGCGAGCACCGGTGCGAGCAACACCGTCGGCACCGTCTGAGACAGCACGAGGAGCGGCAGCAGTGCGCGACGGAGCGCGTCCGAGAAATGAAGCAGCACCGCAAGGGCGAGTGCGAGCGCCACAGCGAGGAGATAGCCGAGGGCGACCTCTCTCAGCGTGACGAGCGTCGAGCTCGCGAGCAGCCCCGCGTCCGAGCCGAACGCGGAGGCGATCGCCGACGGTGCGGGAAACAGATAGTCGGCGACGTGTGCGGCGCGTATGACGAGCTCCCAGATGCCGAGCATGGCCGCGAGCAGGAGGAGGGGCGAGAGACGTCTCATGTGATCGCCTCGAGTGCTTGCTCGCGCAGCTCCAGGAACGCAGGCATCGTCACGAGCTCGCGTCGCGGAGCCTCTCGCGGGAGGTCGGCGTCGAGCTCGAGCGCGACCCGGCCGTGCGCGAGCACGACGACGCGGTCGCAGAGAAGGAGCGCCTCCTCGACGTCGTGCGTCACGAGCAACACCGTTCGCGGCTCGCCGGCGAGCGCTGTCGCGAGCCATTCCTGAAGCTCGATCCGCGTGATCGCGTCGAGCGCTCCGAACGGCTCGTCGAGGAGGAGCGTCTCCTTGTCGGCGAGCAGGGTGCGCAGGAACGCCACGCGTTGGCGCATGCCGCTCGATAGACGGGCCGGGCGCAGCGGCTCGGCTTCTGCGAGCCCGAGCCGGGCGAACAAGGGAGCTGCCAGACGACGCGCCTCGGCGCGCGGTAGGCCTCGGTTCTCGAGCGGAAGGCAGGCGTTGTCGAGCGCGCTGCGCCAGGGCAGCAGGCAGTCGCGCTGCGGCATCAGCGCGCACCGCTCGAGCCGCGCCGCGGCAGAGGTCGCGCCGCCCACGTTCACGGTTCCGGCGTCCGGTTCGTCGAGCCCTGCGACGAGCGAGAGCAGCGTCGACTTCCCGACGCCGCTCCGGCCGACGATCCCGAGCCGTCCGTGTCTCGGCACGTGCAGGTGGAGGTCGTCCAGCACGCGCCGGCCCCCGAGCACCCGGACCACGCCGGCGAGCTCGACTCCCGTCGTTTGCGGTTCGACCACGACGTCTGTCTCGGAGATCGAGTGCGACATACGCTCCCTTCGCCGGCATGACCCGGATCAGGTTCGACGGGTACGCGCTAGGAAACGCTCTCTCAGCCCCTCACACAGGGACTCCCCGGTTGCGCCGAATCGTAGCGCTCCCGCTCGCGTTGCCCTGCAACCAGCAATAGGGTCTTCGCGGTGAGCCTGCTCGCGCCCGTGCGGTTTGCCGTCCTGCGCATCCGTGTGCACGCGCAGCGGACGCTCGTCGTCGCCGCAGGCATCGCGGTCGCGGCTGCCGTGCTCGCGATGTCGGCCGTCGGCTCGGTCGCGGTACAGGACCAGGCCGCGCAGCGCGCCCTCGCGGCGCTGCAGCCCTCCGACCGCTCGGTGCAGGCTGTCTGGAGCGGCGTCCCGGGACAGTCGGAGCTCACGCTGCCGCAGCTCGACCGGCTCGCGCGCTCGGCGCTCCGGCCGGTGCTCGGCCGGCCGCCGTTCGCCGTCGCGGTGTTCCGGCAGGCGACCTGGGGCGGGGCCTTCGTGAACCTCGGCGCCGTCGACGGGCTCGCGCGCTGGGTCGCGCTGCGCAGCGGGCGACTGCCTGCGCCGTGCACACCGGCCAGCTGCGAGCTTCTGCAGATCGGCGGCTCACCCGCCGCGCCGAAGCTCC
>JAOPYX010000182.1 GCA_025964535.1 Actinomycetes bacterium
TACCCGTCTACGCGGACGAGCGGGCGGACGCGGTGAAGGCTGTGCGCGACGGCATCGACCGCGCGAAGGCCGACGACCGCGACGTCGTGATCCTCGACACCGCCGGGCGCCTGCAGATCGACGAGCCCCTGATGGAGGAGCTCGCCGCCATCCGTCGCGAGGCGAAGCCGACGAACGTGCTGCTCGTGCTCGACGCGATGACCGGCCAGGAGGCCGTGAACCTCGCCAAGGCGTTCCAGGAGCGCATCGACTTCGACGGCGTCGTGATGACCAAGCTCGACGGTGACGCGCGCGGCGGCGCAGCGCTCTCGGTGAAGGCGATCACGGGCAAGCCGATCAAGCTCGCGTCGGTCGGCGAGAAGCTCGACGCGCTCGAGTGGTTCCATCCCGACCGGATGGCGTCGCGCATCCTCGGCATGGGCGACGTGCTCACGCTGATCGAGCGCGCGGAGGCCGCGGTCGAGGACGACGAGAAGGAAGAGCTCGAGCGCCGCATGATGAAGGGCGAGTTCAGCTTCGACGACTTCCTGAAGAGCTACAAGATGCTCCGCAAGATGGGGCCGCTCCAGGGCGTGCTCAAGATGATTCCCGGCCTCGGCAAGCAGCTCGACGGTCTCGACCAGGTGAACGAGAAGGAGCTCGGCCGCGTCGAGGCGATCATCCTCTCGATGACCCCGCACGAGCGGCGCGTGCCACACGTGATCGACGGCTCCCGGCGGAAGCGGATCGCAGCCGGCAGCGGCACCACCGTCACGCAGGTGAACCAGCTGATCGAGGGCCGCAAGCAAATGGCGAAGATGATGAAGATGATGGGCTCAGGCAAGATGCCCCAGATTCCAGGAATGGCGGGCGCGCAGATGCCCGCCGGGAACGGCAAGCCGCGTCCCAGCGCAACACGCAAGTCCGCGAGCAAACGCAAGAAGAAAGCGAAGAGGTAACCGAAAATGGCAGTCAAGCTCAGGTTGACGCGGGTCGGTTCCAAGAAGAACCCGATCTACCGCGTCGTCGCAGCCGACTCGCGCTCCCCGCGCGACGGCAAGTTCATCGAGATCGTCGGTCGGTACAACCCCCAGCACGAGCCGTCCCTCATCGAGTTCGACGAGGAGAAGGTGAAGGCCTGGCTGAACAATGGCGCCCAGCCGACGGAGCCGGTCGCACGGCTGCTCAAGGCGAAGGGGATCTCGAAGTAGTGCAGGAGTTGCTCGCGGAGCTCGCGCGCCGGCTCGTGGACGAGCCGGACGCGGTGCGCGTCGAGCAGGTCGAGGGCGACGACGGGTCGCTCGTCCTCCGGCTGCACGTGGCCGAGGACGACATCGGCAAGGTGATCGGGAGGCAGGGGCGGATCGCCCGTGCGCTGCGGACCATCGTCCGCGCGGGCGGGCCGAACGCGGGGCGCAGGCTCCAGCTCGAGATCGTCGGGTAAGAGGCGCCGTTGCGAGTTGCGGCGCTGTACGACGTGCACGGGAACCTGCCCGCGCTCGACGCGGTGCTCGCCGGCGTTCCGGACGACGCGGCGATCGTCGTGGGCGGTGACGTGGCAGCGGGCTTGTTCCCGGCGGAGACGCTCGAGCGGCTGCGGGCGCTCGGCGACCGCGTGCACTGGTTGCGCGGCAACGCCGACCGCGAGCTGACGCCGGGAGAGGAAGGGCTCGCGCCGGCCCAGATGCTCGACTGGGTGCGCACGCAGCTCAGCGACGAGCAGATCGCGTTCCTGCACGGGCTGCCGCCGTCGGTGACCTTGGACGTCGACGGTGTCGGGCGCGTGCTGTTCGTGCACGCGACGCCGCGCAACGACGTCGACATCTTCACGGAGCGCACGCCGGAGGAGCGCGTCGCGCCGAGCTTCGCCGGCGTCGATGCAGACCTCGTCGTGTGCGGCCACACGCACACCCAGTTCGAGCGCGAGATCGCGGGCCTCCGCGTCCTCAACGCCGGCAGCGTCGGCATGGCCTACGAGGATGCGCCGGGCGCGTACTGGGCTCTGGTCGGTCCGGACGTCCAGCACCGGCGGAGCACGTTCGAGCCGCGCGAGAGCGACTACCCCGACGAGTGGCCGTCCGCATCGCGCGACGAGGCCGTCTCACACTTCGAGACCCTTGCCGTCGGATCCTGACCTCGTCACCGTCGGCCGCGTCGGCCGGCCTCACGGCATCGACGGCTCGTTCTTCGTCGAGGGCCCGAGCGACCGGCCCGAGCGGTTCGCCAAGGGCGCGACGCTGTACGCGGGCGACGCGCCGGCCAAGGTCGTCGTCTCGAAGCGCGGCAGCGGCGGGCGCCCCGTGATCAAGCTCGACCGCTCGGTCGACCGCGGGACGACGCTCGCCGTGCCGCGCGAGGCGCTGCCACCGCTGGAGGAGGACGAGTACTACGGTTTCCAGCTCGTCGGCCTCGCGGTCGAGGAGGAGGGAGGCCGTACCCTTGGGCGCGTCAAGGACGTGCTCGACTACCCTGCGAACGACGTGCTCGAGCTCGATTCGGGCATATTCCTGCCGCTCGTCGAGGCCTGCGTGCGGCAGGTGGATCGGGAGGGCGGGCGAATCGTCGTCTCCATAGGCTTCGCCGACCCCGAGTAGATCGAGACCCCTGATGCGTATCGACGTCTTCACCCTGACCCCGCACGCCTACGCGTGGATGACCGAGCAGCAGCCGATCGCCGGCGTGCTGGGCGGTGAGCTCGAGCTGCGCCTCTTCAACTACCGCGACACGACGCCGCTGCGCGCCGGGCAGGTCGACGACACGCCGTACGGCGGTGGCGCCGGCATGGTCTTGCGCGTCGACGTCGTGGCGGCCGCGCTCGAAGCTGCGTATGGCCCGAGTCCGAAGCACCGGGTGATCGCGCTGACCCCGCAGGGCCGGCCGCTGACGCAGGAGATCGTCGAGGAGCTCGCGCAGGAGGACGAGTTGACGCTTCTGTCCTCGCGCTTCGAAGGCTTCGACGACCGGATCGTGGAGCACCTCTCGAACGACTCGATCTCGATCGGCCCGTACGTGCTCTCGAACGGCGACCTCGCTGCGATGGTCGTGCTCGACGCGGTCGGGCGCCGGCTGCCGGGCGCGCTGGCCGAGGGCTCCGGCGAGCTCGAGAGCTTCTCCGCCGAGCTCGACGGCGCGCTCGAATACCCGCACTACACACGTCCGGCCGAGTTCCGCGGCTGGAGCGTCCCGGACATCCTGCTCTCGGGCGACCACGCGAAGATCGAGAGCTGGCGGCGGGAGCACGTGCGATGAGAGACCCGCTCGGCCGCCTCTTCCCGAACCTCCCACGCCAGGTCCGCGTCGCGCTCGACTGGATCTTGACGATCGGCGGGGCGGTTCTGATCGTGCTCGCCCTGAAGGCCTGGGTCGTCAACCCGTACCGCATCCCTTCGTCGTCGATGGAGCCGACGCTGCACTGTGCGAAGCCCGCGCAGGGATGCGAGGCGCACTTCAGCGACCGGGTGCTGGCGAACCGCTTCATCTACCGCTTCCGCGACCCGAAGCGGGGCGAGATCATCGTGTTCAAGACGCCGGGGAACGCCCCTGTCTGCGGGACGACGCGCGCCCACGAGGTGTTCGTGAAACGGCTCATCGGGCTGCCCGGCGACCACATCAACGAACGCGACGGCATCATCTACATCAACAACGTCCGGCTGAACGAGCCCTACATCCAGCCCTCGCGCCGGGACCACCAGCCGCCGCGGTCCTGGGACGTGCCGAAGGGGCAGTACTTCTTCATGGGCGACAACCGGGCGCAGTCCTGCGATTCCCGCACCTGGGGCGCGGTGCCCCGGGGGAACCTGATCGGCGAGGTGTTCTTCGTCTACTGGCCGATCACCCGGATCAGCTTCCGGTAGATCCCGAGCTCGCGGCGTGATTCGCTACTATTCCGCCTCGGCCCGCCGGGCCTCCCTCTTATGACGACGATCATCGAGTCCATCGAGCGCGCCCAGCTGCGCAAGGTGCCGCGCTTCAAGGCCGGCGACACCGTCCGCGTCCATTTTCAGGTGATCGAGGGCCAGCGCCGCCGTGTCCAGGTCTACGAGGGCATCGTGATCAAGCGGCAGGGCTCGGGCGTCCGCGAGACATTCACGGTGCGGAAGCAGTCGTTCGGCGTCGGCGTCGAGCGCACGTTCCCCATCCATTCGCCGAAGATCGAGAAGATCGAGGTCATGGCGATCGGCGACGTGAATCGCGCGAAGCTCTATTACCTCCGCGAGCGGGTCGGCAAGAAGGCTCGCGTGCGCGAGAAGCGGTACGGCCACGGCGCCCAGCTGCCGGCGACCGTCGCGTCGGAGCTCCTCGTCGCCGACGAGCCCGAGGTTGTCGCAGAGGTCGCTCCGGAGGCCGTCGAGGCGCCGGAAGCAGCGGTCGAGGCCGACGTGGTCGAGACCGAGGCGAGCGCGGGCGAGCCCGCCGCGGACGAGACGGCTGACGCCGTCCCGGCCGCCGAGAAGTCCTAGCTTCTTCCCGGCAACTTCGTCACGCCGGGCTTCGCGGGCGGAGACGCGCGCTATCCTCGCCGCGTGGCGAAGCGGACCGGCCAGAAGCTCCTGAAGTTCGACCGGAGCCTCGGCGCGCGCTTCGTGGCAGGGACCGACGAGGCGGGTAGAGGGTCGCTCGCCGGGCCACTCGTCGTGGCGGGCGTCCTGCTCGACTACGCATGCCTGAAGGAGCACCGGGTGCGCCCGCTCACGTATCTCAACGACTCGAAGCAGTGCAGCGAGGAGCGGCGCGAGGAGCTCTTCCATGCCGTGCTGTCGTGCGCCGAGAAGGTGGCCGTCCGCGTGATCCCGCCCGGCGACATCGACCGGAACGGGCTGCACAAGTCGAACCTCGCCGGGCTGCGGGCGATGCTGCACGCGCTCTCGCCGCCGGCGGAGGCGTGCCTCGTCGACGGCTTCCGGCTCGGGCCGACCGCACCGGAGCACACCGCGGTCGTCGATGGCGACGAGAAGAGCGCCGCGATCGCCGCCGCCTCGATCATCGCCAAGGTGACCCGCGACCGGCTGATGCGCCGTCTCGACGCCCTCTATCCGGCCTACGGCTTCGCGCAGCACGTGGGCTACATCACGCCGGGCCATTCGGCGGTCGTGCGGCGAATCGGACCGTCCGCCGTGCACCGGCTCTCGTTCCAGGCGCTGTGTTACCAGGGCGAGGCGGCCGTCCCGGCCTAGCCGCCGAGCGTCGCGCCGCCTGGTGGTACCGACTGCGCGGTTGGCGGATCCTCGGTGCGAACGTCTGGGCGGCCGGCAACGAGCTCGACCTGATCGCGCGACGAGGGCGGCAGCTTCGCTTCGTCGAGGTGAAGGAGAAGCGCGGCCCGAACTACGGCGACCCGCTCGAGATGGTCACCGGCGAGAAGCAGCGCCGATTGCGGCGCGCCGCCACCGCGTGGCTCGCGGCCCGGCCCGACCTCGACGGGCTCACCGTGGCCTTCGACGTCATCGCCGTGCGGGAAGGTGAGCTGCAGCGGGTCGAGGACGCGTTCTAGCCTCCTCGACCTCGCGGTGCAGCACGACGCCGAGCATCACGAGACCGATGCCCACCAGGTCGACGACGGACGGCAACTGCCGCAGCACGACGACGCCGATCACGACCGCGACCGCCGGTAGCAGCGCGACGAAGAGCGCGTAGGTCGCCCGTGCGAGCCGCGCCATCGCGAGCTGGTCGAAGACATACGGAATGACGGACGAGGAGATCCCGACGCCCACGCCGGCGGCGACTGCGACGGGGTCGCCGAGGGCGTGGGCCGCGCTCCAGAAGCCGATGGGGGAGACGAAGACGAAGGCGAAGAGCATCGCTGCGGACAGCCCGTCGATTCCGCCGGTTGCGGAGTGTCGCGCGACGCGATGGGCGAGCACGATGTATGCCGTGAACAACACGGCGTTGGCGAACGCGAATGCGATCCCTACCGGCTCGCCGCCGATGTGCACATGGGTCAGGAGATAGACGCCCGCAGCCGCGACGGCGACCGCAGCGACGTTGCGAGGAATCCGCGCACCGACCAGAGCGAGCCTGATCGGCCCGATGAACTCGATCGCGCCCACCGTCGCCAGCGGCAGCCGGTCGATCGAGACGTAGAAGCAGACGTTCATGACCGCGAAGACGGCGCCGAGTCCGACGATCAGGAGCCGGCCGTCACGGTCGAGGGCGGCTGCCTCCTTGGGGCCGAGCTGCCTTTGACAGCGCTCAGCCTCCAGGGAGGCCCGGATGAACCAACGTGCTCAGGAACTACATCTAGCTCTTAGCCTTCCAGGCCTTGTACGCATCCGGAAGGCAGTTCGCGCACGGGCGGTAGCCGGCGGCGATCGCCGTCGTCTCGTCGGCGAAGAAGACGCGCTGCTTCACGTAGTGGCCCTTGGCGATCCAGCGAGCCGCGCCCGCGCTGTCGAGGCGCCCGTAGATGCGGTTGCGCCGGTGGCCGCCGAGCGTCCCCTTCGTCTCGGAGACGTACTCGGCGCCGTCGGCGCCGACCAGCCTGTAGGGCATCAGCGAGGAGCGAGCGACTCGGCGGCGGCCTCGAGCCGTGCCGCGAGCCCTTCGAGCTCGGCGACCGCGCCCTCGTCGAGCGCGTCGGCGCCGTCGATCCGGACCGTCGTCGACTCGAGCTCCGCGAGCAGGA
>JAOPYX010000184.1 GCA_025964535.1 Actinomycetes bacterium
GGGGCTACCTGCAATCCCAAGAGACGCGCTACCAAGGCGTCCTGATCGCAGATGCCCACGATGACAGCGCAACGGCAAGCGACGATGGTGTCGGTCGATCCGACAACTCGAGGTAGGAGTAGACCGATGAACGAGAGCGTTCTTCCCGCTGAAGATCTCGACGGCGACGTGAGAGAAACTCTCGTCGTGCGTGAGTGGCGCGCAGAGCAGTTGCGACGGCTCGGCGTGCCGTCAGTCCTCGCCGAGACGTTCGCCGACGACGTCGACTGGCACGCACTCTCGAAGCTCATCGAACGCGGGTGCCCGCTGGGGCTCGCCCTCGAAATCGTTCGCTGAGGAGCGAGCCGTCCGGGCGGCACCCGTCGCCGAATTGCGGATCGCCGCCAGAGCGGTTGGGCGGTGCCCGCGAAGACGTCCGGCGCCGTGCGCGCGAGGGTGCGTAGATGCGGATAGAGCACGATGGGTTGCGACGCATCGCCGAAGAGTTGCTATCTCCCGAGCCTTCCGCGATCCGTCGGTTTGTCGAGGCGGTGCTGGCCGTGTCAGAAGACCCGCAACCAGAAAACGTCGAGCGGTACCTGGTTGCGAGCCGTGCGCTCGAGGAGTCCCGCTCGAGAAGAAATCCGCGCTCGAGTCGCGCGGCCTGACGAAAGGACGGACATGAACGACGGACTTCAGATCCTGTACACCGCCGAGGCGACCGCGGTCGGTGGCCGTGAGGGGCATGCGCGGACGAGCGACGGCCGTGTGGATGTCGCGCTCGATGTTCCCCGTGAGATGGGCGGCTCGGGCGGGCCGGGAACGAATCCCGAGCAGCTGTTCGCCACCGGCTACGCCGCCTGTTTCCAGAGCGCGCTGCCGAGGGCGACACGCGGCAAAATCGAGGTCACGCTCAGCGTCGGCGGAGTGCGCGCAGACGAGGGTCGCGCGGCGGCGTAGCGCTTGTGTCGAACTAGCGAGCGGCCTGGTCGAGCAGCGGCAACTCGACGCGCAACGACGTGCCCGCCCCCGTTGGGCTCGTCAGACGCATGGTCCCTCCGATCGCCTCGACGCGGTCCCTCAGGCCGAGCAGTCCCGAGCCCTCGGCCGGGTCTGCGCCGCCACGCCCTTCGTCGCGAACCTCCACACAAAGCGCACCGTCGTCGGCGGCTACCGCGACGTCCACAGCCGGGGTATCCGCGTACTTGGCTGCGTTCGTCAACGACTCCGAGACGACGTAGTAGGCCGTCACCTCCACCGGCTCCGGGAAGCGATCATCGGCACGACAGTCGAGGTTGACGCGCAGCGGCGAGCGGGCAACGAGCCGCTTGAGCGCCGGCGTCAGGCCGTCCTCCGAGAGCCCGGCCGGATGGATCCCGAGGGCGATCTCGCGGAGGTCATCGAGCGCGGCCGTGAGGCCGTCGACGACGCGGCCCAACTCGCTTCGGTGTTCCTCGAGCTCCTCCGGCACCGTCGCCTGTGCTGCGCGCAAGGCGAGCGCGAGCCAGACGAGTTGTTGCTGTGCGCCGTCGTGCAGGTCGCGTTCGATCCGGCGGCGGGTCGCGTCGGCGGTGGCCACGATTCGTGCGCGTGAGGCGTCCAGTTCGGCGCGCCCATTAGCGTTGGCGATGGCGATCGCGAGGAGCTGGGTGAACTTCGCCAGCCGGTCTTCCAGGTCAGCCGGCAGCGGCTCGGGTTCGCGTGTGCCGACGGCCATGACGCCCCAGAAGGCTCCGTCCACGACGACCGGCACGCCGACCGCGGACTGCGTGCCTTCACTCCGCGCCGTGGCCGCGATCGAACCCTGTGTAGGCCGGCTGTAGTCGGCGCGCGCCGGGAGGCCGGTTCGGCAGACCCGCGCGACGGCACTGTCGCCCTCGATCGTCCAGCTTCGCTCGATGGGGCCGAGGTAGTCGTCAGAAGCTGCGAGCTGGGTCACGGTGCCGTTGCCGTCGTAGCGCAACAGCCCGCTTAGGGGAGCGTTGAACATCCGTGCCACTTCGCCTCGGACGGCGTCGAACACACGGTGCGGAGTCGCCCCCTCCGCCACGAGCGTGGCCACGCGTCGCAGCGCCGCCTGTTCGTCGGCGAGTTGCGCCAGTTGCTCGTGTGCTTCGCTGTTTGCGATCGCCGTCGCGAGAAGCTCCGTGAATTTCGCTAGCCGGCCTTCGACGTCGGCCGGCAGTGGCTCGGCTCCGCGCGTGCCGACCGTCACGACGCCCCAGAGAGCTCCGTCGACGACGACGGGCACGCCGACCGCGGACCGCCCGCCTCCGGCCCGCGCCGCTGCCGCGATCGGCCCTTGCGTGGGCCCGGTGTAGTCGACGCGCGCCGGGAGGCCGGTTCGGCAGACCTGCGCGGTGGCGCTGTCGTCCCCTTCGACGGGCCAGCTCCTCCCTACCGGGCCGAGGAAGCCGTCGGCAGTTGTAATCAGGGTCGCGGTGCCGTTGGCGTCGTCGTAGCGCATCAGCATGCTGACTGGGGTGTTGAACATCCGTGCCACCTCGCGTCGGACGCCGTCGAAAACACGGTGTGGAGTCGCCCCCTCGGCCACGAGCGTCGCCACCCGTCGCAGCGCCGCCTGCTCGTCGGCGAGCTGCGCGAGCTGCTCGTGTGCCTGGCTGTTTGCGATCGCGGTTGCCACCAATTCGGTGAAATCCGCGAGGCGGTCCTCGAGGTGATCGGGGAGCGGCGCGTCTGGCGACGCGGCGCTGATTGCTCCCCAGACGGTGTTGTTGACGATGATCGGGGCGCCGGCCGTCGCGTTGAGACCGGATTCGCGAGCTCCGGCGGCTAGCGGGCCGACGAGGTCTGTGTAGTCCTCGACTCGAGCCGGGCGGCCCGTCCGTTGCACCTGCGCGACCACCGTTTGGCCGTCGAGCGGCCAGCGTGTTCCAGCCTGGAACACGACGGGACGGTCGCTGCAGGTAGCGATGACCGTTACCAATCCGTCGCTGTCGTAGCGACCGACTGCGACCGTCGGCAGGTGCATCACCCGAGCGACCTCGAACGCGACTGCCGAGAACACCTCCGCCGCCGGCGCACCGGAAGCCACGAGCGTCGCGACGCGTCGCAGCGCGGCCTGCTCCTCCACGAGTCGGTGCAGGTCGATGCCGTCCTCGCTGCCCGGATCCGCCGGCCGGGCGGATGTGCTCATCACGTTAAGGTAGCCCATAATCGTTGCGATGAGCACGAACGCGACGCGAGTCGTCCTGGCGGACGACGAGGTCCTGATGCGCGAGGGCCTCGCCGGCCTGCTCGAGCGTTCCGGTTTCGAGGTGGTGGGTCAGGCCGGGAACGCGGCCGAGCTGCTCGACTTGGTCCACGAGCTTCGGCCCGACCTGGTGATCGTCGACATCCGTATGCCGCCTACGCACACGACCGAGGGCCTCGAGGCCGCGAAGGCGATCCGTGAGGAGTTTCCGGAGATCGCGGTGGTGGCTCTCTCCGCGCACGTGCAGGTGGAGCGTGCGACCGCGTTGCTCGCGAGTGGAGAGCGGAGCGGCTACCTGCTGAAGAGTCGTGTCACAGACGTCGACGATTTCGTCGACACGCTCGAGCGCATCCTTAAGGGCGCCTCGGTCGTCGATCCCGCGCTCGTCCAGGAGTTGATTGCCGCGCGCGGCGTCCGCGACCCGCTCGACGGCCTGTCGCCGCGCGAACGGGAGGTGCTCGCACTGATGGCCGAGGGCCGCTCGAACGCGGGTATCGCGCACACGCTGTGGATCACCGAATCGACCGTCGAGAAGCACGTCCGTGCCATCCTCAGGAAGCTGCGCTTGCCTGCCGGGGAGGACGATCAGCGCCGCGTGCTCGCCGTGGTCACGTACCTCAACGCGCGTTAGCGTCCTCAATCCGTCGCGCCGAGGAGCTGCAGGACCGCGGACGCCGACAACTCAGTCTTCGAGATGAACCCCCTCGCCGGGCTCGCCGCGATCTCCTCGGCGTACTCGCGTCGCGCGTAGGTCGAGATCAGGATCACGGGGCTGCGCAGCCGCCGTGCGAGATCGAAGCCGCGTTCGCCGCCGAGGCGGATGTCAACCAGCACGACATCCGGTCGAAGCTCCTCCTCGAGCCGCAGCGCCTCGACGCTCGTCGCCGCAACGCCGACAACCACAACTCCTTCACGCTCGAGCAGCAGCCGCGCTGCAGCGAGGAACGGTTGATGGTCATCGACGATCAGGCAACGAATGGGCTTAGTAACCGCCGCCGTAACCGCCCCCGCCTTGCGGCTGTGAGCGAGGGGCGACCTTGGCGCCGGCAGGGGAGACCGCAAACCAGGAGCCGCCGAACGCGCTGATGCCCTCGCCGTTCGTGTCGCCCGGCTTCT
>JAOPYX010000189.1 GCA_025964535.1 Actinomycetes bacterium
CACAGCAGGCGGTCGGTGTCGAGGCGATCGTCACGGGCGCGGGAACGGCGTTCGACCCGGAGGTGGTCGTGGTGTTCCGCAACGTCGTCGTGCCGTATCCGCCCGGCACCGAGATCGCGCTCGAGGACGGACGCAGCGGCGTCGTCGTCTCCGTACAGCCTTCCCGGCTCAACCGCCCGCTCGGCCGGATCGGCTTCGCGGCCGACGGGCAGCCGGTCGACCCATACGAGATCGACCTCGCGACGGATCGGGACGTGCGCCTGCCCGAGCTGATCGTTCCCGAACGCCAGGCTGCATAGAGCGTTCCAGCACGTCGTGGGCCTCCGCGACGGCAAAGCCGCCCGCGGCTCGTCGCGCGAAAACTAGCCGGACACGAGTGCGCGCGCGAAGTCCTGCGCGTCGAACGGCCGCAGGTCGTCGATCTGCTCCCCGACACCCATCAGCTTCACGGGGAGACCGAGCTCGTATGCGATGGGGATCGCGATGCCGCCCTTGGCCGACCCGTCGAGCTTCGTGAGCGCAACGCCCGTCACGCCGGCGGTCTCCGCGAAGAGCCGCGCCTGCTGCAGGCCGTTCTGGCCGGTCGTCGCGTCGACGACGAGCAGCGTCTCGTGCGGCGCACCCTCGAGCTTGCTGCCGATCACGCGCCGCACCTTCGCGAGCTCCTCCATCAGGTTCGTCTGCGTGTGCAGGCGGCCCGCGGTGTCGACGATCACGACGTCGCGCCCGCGTGCCTGCGCAGCCTCGATCGCGTCATAGGCGACCGCCGCGGGATCGCCGCCGCGCGCGGAGCCGACGAAGTCCGCACCCGCGCGCTGCGCCCAGATCTCGAGTTGCTCCTCGGCCGCGGCGCGGAACGTGTCGGCCGCTGCGACGACGACGGAGAGGCCGTGCTCCGAGAGCTTCGACGCGAGCTTCCCGATCGTCGTCGTCTTGCCGGTGCCGTTGACGCCGACGACGAGGATCACGCTCGGCCTCGCCTGCACGTGCAGGATGCCCGGCTCGCCGAAGAGCGCGGCCGCTTCCTCGCCGAGCGCCTGCCCGAGATCGCCGAGCTCGCCGCGCGCCTCGAGGCGACGCACGAGCTCGGCCGTCGCGGTGACGCCGACGTCGGCCTGGATCAACGCCTCCTCGAGCCGCTCCCACGCGAGGTCGTCGGTCGGGTCGAAGGCCGCAGCCGCGATCTGCTCGGTGAGCGCGCGACGCGACTTCGAGAGCGACTCGCGCAGGCGCGCGAAACGCCCGACCCGCTCCGTCTCGAGCTCGGGGGCCGCTTGCGCCTCCCCGAGTAGCTCTGCCCAACTCCGCGCCATCGGCGGAGCGTAGCCGGGCCTCTCAGCCGGCCTGGCGCGGACCTACGCGGCGGTGACTGCCTGCGGCTCTTCGCGCGGCAGGCGGCGGGAGACGATCTGCGAGACGCCGTCGCCGCCCATCGTGACGCCGTACAGGACGTCGGCGGCTTCCATCGTCCGCTTCTGGTGCGTGATCACGACGAACTGCGCGCGGTCGGAGTACGTCCGCAGCAGCTCGACGAAGCGGCCGATGTTCGTGTCGTCGAGCGCGGCCTCGACCTCGTCGAGCAAGTAGAACGGGCACGGCCGGGCGAGGAAGAGCGCGAAGAGGAACGAGATGGCGCCGAGCGCCTTCTCGCCGCCGGAGAGCAGCGACAACCGCTGCACCTTCTTGCCGACCGGCCGGAGCTCGACCTCGATGCCGGGCTGGCTCTCCTCTTCCTCGGGGAGCGTCAGCTGGAGGTGGCCCTCGCCGCCGGGGAACAGCGTGCCCGCGACCTCGTGGAAGTTCTTCTGCACCGCCTCGAACGTCTCGTTGAAGCGGCGCTCGACCGTCTCCTTCAACTCGGCGCTCAGCTTCTCGAGCTCCGTGAGGCTCTGCTCGAGGTCCGCGCGCTGCGTGGCGAGCTCGTCGAGGCGCACCTTCTCGGCCTCGTACTCCTCCTTCGCCAGCGGGTTGACCTGGCCGAGCTGCTCGCGGCGGCGCTCGAGACGCTCCGCGCGCTCGTGGAGCTCGTCGCGGTCGTCGCCCTCTGCACGCTCGTCGGTGCCGGCATGGTCGAGCCGGCGCCGTGCCTCGTCGGCCTCCGCCTCGATGCGTGCGACCTCGACGTCGATGGCCGACGCGCTCTCCGACGCGCGCGTGAGTGCCTGTCGCAGCTCGACCTCCGACGCGCCGAGCCGCCGTAGCTCCTCGCCGAGCCCGCCCGTCCGTGCGCCGCCCGCATCGACCTGCGCGCGAAGCGGAGCCTCGAAGCGCGCTGCCGCCGCGACCGCGGCGACGAGCGTCTCGTCGAGCCGCTCCGACGCAGCGAGCACGCGCGCGAGCTGATGCGGCCGTGCGCGACGGCGTCCTGCTCGGACCGCCGCGTCGACGCGAGCGGCCTCGGCGTCGCGGGCACGCGTTCCCGCCTCGACGGCTTCTGCGCTCGCCGCGTCGACCGACGCCACGAGGGTGCGCGCCTCGATCCGCAGCGTGTCCGCATCGCCGCCTTCCGACGACGGCATCGCCGTTCCACCGAGACGCATGAGGTCGCGCTCTGCGGCGGACGCTCCTTCCGCTGCCGCGGTGAGCTCACGGCGCAAGCCGCTCTCCTGCTCGCCGAGCGTACGCAGCGTCGCGCCGAGCGCAGTCGTCCGCTCCGCGCCCGCCTCACCGCGCGCACGCAGCGGCGCTTCGACGATCTCGACCGCGGCGTCCAGCGCTTCGAGCGCCCGCTCGAGCCGTCCGGCTGCGGCGAGCAGCGACTTCAGCGTGCCGACGTCGGCGCGGCGGATCCGCAAGCGCGGCGCCGCCTCGGCGAACGCCTCCTCCGTCTCCACGGCCTTCTCCTCTGCGACCGCAGCGGCGCGCTCGGCCATCTGCGACTGATCGGAGAGGAGCTTCGCCTCCTCGGCGAGCGCGCGCCGGCGTGCGTCGAGCTCGAGCAGCACCGCCTCGGCGGTCTCGCCGGCGAACCACAGCTCGCCGCGTTGCGGGTCGTAGCCGTAGCCGTCGCTCGTGACCGCCGGAACGGACGACGAGAGCAGCTGATCCTTCGGCACCACCGGCAGCTCGGCGACGAGCTCGCGAACGTCTCGACCGGCGAGCACGCGCAGCGAGCCGAGCCCGCCCGACGCCGCGCGTTCGAGCAGCGCGAGCGCAGCCTTCGGATCGCCTGCGACGAGCGCCGATGCACGCGGCCCGAGCGCCGCGGCGACTGCGCGCTCGGAGCCGGGCTCGACGCTGAGCAGCGACAGGGCAAGCGTCTCGCCCTCGTCGGCGAGTGCGCGTGCCGCCGGCGGAATCCCTTCGCGCTCCGCGAGCGAGCGCTCGAGCGTCGCGAGCCGTTCCTGCGCGGTCAGCGCGCGCTCGGCGAGCGTGTCGCGCTCGTGCGCCGCTTCGCGCGCCGCGGCGCGTGCGTAGAGCGCTTGTCGCTCGAGCTCTTCCGGCGACGGGCCGCCGCGCGCTGCGTCGGCCTCGGCCTCTGCAAGCTCCGCGCGCAACCGGGCGATCAAGCGTGATGCCGACTCGCGCTGCACGGCGAGCCGCGCCGCGCGACTGCGCAGCTCGTAGGAGACGGAAAGCGCCGTCTCGCGCTCGCCGGCCGCGCCGGTCAGCTCCTCCTCGATGCTGCTGCGCTCGACGAGCAACTCGTCGAGCTTCGCCTGCGCGGCAGCGCGCAACGTGTTCTCCGCGGTGAGCAGCCGCGCAAGCGCTTGGCGCGCACGCTCGGCCCGCGCTTCGCGCTCGACGGCGGCGACACGAGCGGCCTCGGCCGCTTCGAGCGCGGCACGTTCGAGCTCCGCCGTCTCGACGCCGGGGTCGCCGGCATCCGACGAAGCGTCGGCGAGCTCTGTGCGCACCTGCTCGAGCAGATTCGACGACGACTCGCGCCGGATGCCGAGCCGTTCGGCGGCGCTGCGCAGCCGGTACAGCACCTGCATCGCCTGTTCGCGCTTTCCCGCGGCGTCGGCGAGCTCCTCTTCGGCGCGCCCGCGCTCCTCGAGCACTGCTTCGAGCTTCTCCTCGGCCGCGCGACGCGCGAGCTCTGCCGCGGCGCGGCGGCTGCCTGCCTCGTCGAGCCGCTCGTCGAGCGTCTCGAGATCGAGCTCGGCGATGCGCGCCCGCAGCTTCGCCACCTCGCCGCGCAGCTTCTCGGCGCGTTCGGCCGCGGTGGCCTGCAGGGCGAGCGGGCGCAGCCGCTTCTTGACCTCGTCCTCGAGGTCGCGTGCGCGCTCGACCTGCACGGAAACGCGCGAGAGCTTCAGCTCGGCGCGGTGGCGCCGCGCCTTGAAACGGCCGAGCCCGGCCGCCTCCTCGATCAACGCGCGCCGCTCCTCGGGCTTCGAGGCGAGGATCGCCTCGACCTTGCCCTGGCCGATGATCGAGTGCATCCCCTGGCCGAGACCGAGGTCGGCGAGGATCTCGATCAGGTCGAGGCGACGCACGGGCGTCTTGTTCAGGAGGTACTGCCCCTCTCCACCCCGGTGCAGCCGGCGCGCGACCGAGAGCTCGGAGTACTCGAGCGGGCCCGTCCCGTCCTGGTTGTCGAAGAGCAGCTCGACCTCGCAGAAGTCGGCCGGCCCGCGGTTCGCGGCGCCTGCGAAGAGCACGTCGTCCGGCTTCTCGGCGCGCAGCTCATTCGGGCTGAGCGACCCCGCGGCCCAGCGGATCGCGTCGGCGACATTCGACTTTCCGGAGCCGTTCGGCCCGACGATCACGCCGACGCCCGGCTCGAGGCGAACCTCGACCGGATCGGGAAACGACTTGAAGCCACGGACTTTTACGGCACGAAGATGCACGTTCGTCGCAGGCTATCGGGACGGACGGACGGGGCTACTCGGCGGGGTCGCGTTCGAGTGGAGCGTCCTCGTCCGGGTCTTCCCGCCGCTTGTGGAACAGCTCGAGAATCCCCCGCTCCTTCTCCCTCGGCTCGTCCTCGTCGGCGCGATCGTCGCCGGTTTGCTCCGGTGGTTTCTCCTCCATCGGCCCCCCGTACCCGCCCGCCACCGCATCTACGCCTCGCTCGGCGGAGGCCTCTAGGCGACGAGGTCCGGCGCGATCTTCAGCAGCGCCTCGCGCGCGGCCTCCTGCTCGGCCGCCTTCTTCGATCCGCCCTCGCCCACGCCCAGCTCCTCGCCGTCGACGACCGCGGCGCAGGTG
>JAOPYX010000194.1 GCA_025964535.1 Actinomycetes bacterium
CTCGACTACGTGCGGGCGCACTCGCAGGAGATGTCCGACGACGTGTGCCGGCAGCACATCGAGCTGTACGTGAACGAGTTCAGCGTCGATCTCGGCGTCGAAGGGCTGGCCGCGATCGACGCGTTGATCGCCGAGCCGGCTGCCTCCGGCCGCTAGGCGGCAGGCGGAGCGTCTACGACGTCGTCGAGGAACTCGGCGGTGCCGTGGATCGGCGGCGCGCCGAAGGCGAAGAACAGGATCTCCTCGTCGGTCTCGTTCCGCACCTGCATCGGCGTGCCGGGATGCACGGCGACGAGCCCGCCCGGCTCGACGTCGACCCGCCGCGGCGGGTCTTCGAGCAGCATCGTCAGCGTGCCGCGCAAGGGGACGAAGACCTCTTCCTGGTCCGGGTCGAGGTGCCGGCGACCCCGGGTGTGCGCCGGATAGCGCCACATCCGAGCCCGGGACTGCGTCAGGTTGGCGGCATCGGTGACGGAGCCCTGGTGCCGTGGCGCCTGGCCCTCGTGTGCCGGCGCGCGCTCCTCCCATTCGAGCGAGCTCCCGTGGACGACGTCGTACGGCACGCGCCGATCCTGTCACAGATGTGAGATAGCTGAGGTGTCCGACACGGGGCTCCAAGGTGCGGGCTAGGCTCAGCCGCGATGGCACGGCTCTCCTATCCGCGCGCGGGCACGCCCCGTCCGGCCGCGCTTCCACCGGCGGAGCGCACCGTCGGCCAGCTCATCGCCGAGTCGATTCGCCTCTACGGCGCGCATTTCAAGCGCGCGCTGCTGCTCGGGATCGCACCGGCCGTGCTCGTCGTCGTCGGGACACACGTATCGAGGAGCGCCCTCTGGGTGATCACACCGACAGCGTCCGCCGCTCTCGTCAGCGCCGCCTACGTCGGAGCGTGCGTGCTCGTGCTCGAGCGGCGGCCGCCGAATCGCCGGCTCGTGCTCGCGTGGCTCGTCGGCTGGATCGTGTTCGTCCCGGTGCCGTTCCTCGTCGTCGGATTCGTGCTGCCGGCGCTTCTCTGGCTTGCGGCCTTCGGTCTCGTCGTGCCGGTGCTCGTCGTGGAGAATCTGGCGCCGCGCGCCGCATTTGCCCGTTCGTGGCAGCTCGCACGTGCGGGCTACGTGCACGTGCTCGGATCGCTCGCAACGCTCGCGATCGTCGTTCTCCTCACGCAGGGCATGCTCGCCTTCCTGCTGCGCGGCACGGGCGGGACAGCGCTGTCCACCGCCTTCTTCCTCGCGAACGTCGTCGTCTCGCCGCTGCTCTTCATCGGCGCTGCGCTCCTCTACGTAGACCAGACGGCCCGGGTCGAGTAGGTTCCGGCCCATGCCCATCTACGTCCTCCTCTCACGCCTTTCGCAGCAGGGCGTGGCGACGTTGAAGGCGAACCCCGATCGTCTGCGCGAGGTGAACCGCGACGTCGAGGAGCTCGGCGCGCGCGTGCTGCACCAGTGGGCGACGCTCGGCGAGTTCGACTTCGTGAACGTGATCGAGGCGCCCGACACGGCGACGGTTGCACGTGTCTCGGTCGCGCTCGGCGCCCGAGGCTCGACGAAGATCCAGACGCTGCCCGCGCTGACGATCGACGAGTTCGTCGCGACGCTGAGCTAGCGAGTAGCGCTAGGTCGCTGCGGCGACGCGGCGAATCGTGACGCCCCAGGCCTTGCCGGATGCGAAGAGCGCGTCCGGATCGACCTCGTTGCGCCAGCCGAGGAAGTGCGGAGTGGGATCGTCGTTCGTCGACCCGTAGACCGCGGGAAATGCTTTCTGCTTCGGATGGTCATGCTTCGTGCGCGACGCCTCGTCGGCGAGACGCTCAGCTTCCTCAGCTGCAGGACCTTCCATGTAACCGCGCGGCATGCTTCCACACTACTGACGATACGCTCGGACTGTGCGAACTGCTCTCGCGGTACACGGTCTCGAGAAGCGCTTCGGCTCCGTGCAGGCCTTGAAGGGTGTCGATCTGGAGGTCGGCGAGGGTGAGCTCTTCGGGTTGCTCGGGCCGAATGGCGCCGGCAAGTCGACGCTCGTGAAGATCGCGGTCGGCCTCGTGCGCCAGACGAAGGGGGAGGCACAGGTCGGCGGCGCACGCGCAGGCTCCCGCGCCGCACGCGGATCGCTCGGATATCTCGCGGAGCTCTTTCGGTTCCCGGGTTGGTACACCGCGGACGAGGTACTGGAGCTGCACCAGCAGCTCGCCGGCTCGCGCGCGGGCGTGGCGGAGCGCCGGGAGCTGCTCGACCTCGTCGAGCTCTCCGACGCCGCCAACCGTCGCGTCGACGGCATGTCGAAAGGGATGCAACAGCGCCTCGGCATCGCGCAGGCGCTCGTCGGCCGGCCGCGGTTGCTCCTGCTCGACGAGCCGACGTCGGCGCTCGACCCCGTCGGGCGCCGCATCGTCCGCCTGCTGCTCGAGGAGCTGCGCGGCCGCGGCGTCTCCGTTCTCCTGAACTCGCACCTGCTTTCGGAGGTCGAGCTCGTCTGCGACCGCGTCGCGATCCTGCTTGCCGGCGAGGTCGTCGCGGCCGGCACGCCCGCCGAGCTGTCGCGTCCGCGCGGCGTCGAGCTCGAGACGGACGAGGGCCGGAAGACGATCGCCGGTGCGATGCGTGAGGACGTACCGCGGCTCGTCGCCGAAGCGGTCGCCGCCGGCCGG
>JAOPYX010000215.1 GCA_025964535.1 Actinomycetes bacterium
TCACTCTCCTGCCGTGGAAAAAATGGACGGGGGCGCAAAGCGCCCCCGTGACGTTCCGAAAGCCTCTACTACGAAGCGAGCGAGACGTTCTTGGCCTCAGGGCCTTTTGCGCCCTCAGCCTCTTCGAACTCGACCTTCGCACCCTCTGCGAGGGACTTGTGGCCATCGCCGCTGATGGAGCTGAAATGGACGAACACGTCCTTGCCACCGGCGTCGGGGGTGATGAAGCCGTACCCCTTTGCATCGTTGAACCACTTAACGGTTCCGGTTGCCATAGAAAAACACCTCCTCTACCAAGTAAGAACGGGCAGTGGAGGCGCGATGCGCAACCGATACTCGCTCGTGTACACATGGACCGTAGCACGGATTGGTGCAAGTCGATGCCTCGCGAAGCCGGAATCCCGCTCGTGGCGCGGGTTTGCGCTCGCGGCCGCTCATATCCGGCAGCGACGCGTTTCGCCTGGCAGACTCGCCGGGCTCAATGCGCGTACGACTCGACGACGACGGACACGGGGACGACTTTGTGGGGTTCATGCAGCGCTGCCGCTGCATCGTGGTGGACCAGGGAGACGGCGTCTACGAGATCTTCCTTGCGCACGACCTACCCAAGCGGCTCGCGCGCGCCGAGCTCCGCGCGTACCTCTCGATCTGGGCCCGTGTGAATCACGGCGCGAACGTACGCCTACTCGACTAGCTGGAACCCAGCCGGAAGCCGAACCCGCGCCGTCGTTCCCGTCCCCTGCGTCGACTCGAGCTCGAGCGTTCCGCCCTGCGCCTCGATTGCCGCCTTGGCGATCGGTAGTCCAAGACCCGCGCCACCCTGCGCCGTCGTGCCGCGATGGAATCGCTCGAACACTCGCTGGAGCTCGGCCGGTGGGATTCCCGGTCCGCTGTCAGCGATCTCGATCGTGACGACAGGCGGATCCCCGTCCTGGTGGACGACGATCCTCAGGACGCCCGCATCGGTGTGGTCCAGCGCATTCCCGATCAGATTCGCGAGCGCCTCCGAGAGCAGCGCCTCGTCGGCCACGACGGCAGCGGTCGGCGGGCATTCGACCTCGACCGCGACCGCACGTTCCTCGGGGAGCTCCTCCACGAGCCCGGCAAGCACGGGTTGCAGCGGCACAAGGCCGAGGGAGGGACCGATGTCGCCGCGTTCCGCGCGAGACAGCGCGAGCATCGCGCGCACGAGTCGCACCAGGCGCTCGGTCTGCCGCTCGATGTGGCCGAGAAAGCGGTCTCGCTCCTTCGGCATCGTCTTCGCTCCAGCCTGGAGCACCTCGATCGCGGTGGCAATCGCCGTAATGGGCGTGCGCAGCTGATGAGCAGCATTCGTGATGAACTCACGGTCGGCGCGTTCACGCTGCGCCCGCTCGGTCAAGTCCTCGACCGTGCAGACGGTGCCGCCCGCGATCGGCGCGGCGCGTACCTCCGCGACCACCGTTATTCCATCCGCGACCGAGACGACGAGCGTCTCCCGCATGACGTCGTGGCCGCCCGCCACATCGACCAGGCGCCTCAGATAGGCCGGCGCCAGATCGCCCGGCCCGACGTTGAGGAGCGCACGCGCACGACCGTTCGCGAGGGCGACGATTCCGGCCGATTCGACGACGACGACTGCGACCGGTAGCGCCTCGACGGCGGCCTCCAGCCAATCCGCGCCGCGTGCCTCTGTCATGCCGAGACCTTAGACGGCTGCCATCTTCTCCACCACGAGATATCCCGCTTCCCGCGTGACCACGGTCTCGACGTCGAGCGTCTCGTGACCCGGAATCACCATGTACCGGTTCGGCATGAGGCAGATCTCGTCGAAATCGGCGACGGCGAGCTCAATCTGCTCGATGCAGTCGATGCGGGAGCACTCGCACACGAACAAGGCCCGCTCGTCTGCGAAGGCTTCGAACTCTGCGTTCAGTCCACGCAGCTTCTCGTTGACCGTGCGGAACAGCATCTCGTTCCGGACGCGCCGATCCAGGTACTGCTCTTCGGCCTCCACCCGACTCCATCCCTTCGCTCGACGCAGGAGCGCCGGGGTGAGCCCTTTCCGCGGAACACGTGGAGAGGGGCAGGCGTGCATGAGAGCCCGCCGCGACGGGAAAGAGCCTACCAACTACGTGCGCTACGCTACGTAACGGTTCGGCGGCCCGGCGGCCTGTCTCCATCGCACCGCCGGAGGCGCTTTTTTGCCCAGCGCTGAGGCAGTGCTGGGCTCGCCCAAGGGAGACGGCGGGATGATCGAGGCATTGAGCGCGCCGGGAGCCACGAAGGTCAAGCCGCGCCTGCGCGGGGTGCTGCACCAGGCGGCGTTCTTCGTCGCTCTCGTGGTCGGTTCGTTGCTCGTCATCTACGCGGAGGGCACGCGCGCCTCGGTAGCCGCGGCGGTGTTCGCGGGCTCGGTGGCCGCCATGCTCGGCGCCAGCGCCCTCTACCACCGCGTGACCTGGAACGCCCGCGCGCGCCTTTGGATGCGCCGGGTCGACCACGCCGGCATCTACCTGCTGATCGCGGGGACATACACGCCGGTGGGCCTACTCACGCTCCGCGGAGCGATGCGCGACGCCGTTCTCGCAGTCGTCTGGATCGGCGCTGCTGCGGCAATCCTGATGAAGTTCATCTGGGTAGGCGCCCCGAAGTGGCTCGCGGCCGTAACCGGAGTCGCACTCGGCTGGGCGGGAATCGCCGCGATGCCGCAGGTCCTTCGCTACGCAGGCGCCACCACCGTCGTGCTGCTGGGAATCGGCGGTCTCGCGTACACAGCGGGCGCGGTGGTCTACGCACTCCGGCGGCCGGACCCGGTACCGGCTGTCTTCGGCTACCACGAGCTCTTCCACGCGTTGACCCTCGTGGCAGTGACATGCCAGTACGTCGCAATTGCATTCTTCGTCGTTAAGGTGGGCTGATGATGATCGGAAAGATGCTCTGGTTCAACAGCGAGAAGGGGTACGGCTATCTCCAGACTGAGGACGACGAACGCCTCTACGTCGCGAGCGCCGGGTTTCTCCCGAAGGAGGAGCCGAAGGCCCGCTGCGCGGGTCGCCACGTGACCTTCGAACGGTCGGAGGACGCTGGCGAGCCTCGTGCCGTCAACGTCGCCTTCGTTCCGGAGTCCGAGCTGCCGAATCGCGCCCGGCTGCGCACCCCGCGCAGCGGCTCGAAGCTCTAAGCCGTCCCGGCAGGAAGCGTCAGCACGAACCGGGCTCCCATCCCCGCGGAGCTGTAGACGAGCTCGCCACCGTGGGCGTTGGCATACGCCTTGGCGATCGCGAGGCCGAGGCCACTCCCGTGGCCTTCGCTCCCGCGCTCGAATCGTCCGAAGAGACGCGTGACGAGGTCGTCGGCGATGCCCCCGCCGGAGTCCTCGACGGCGATCGTCACGATGCTCTCGCTCCGACCGGCGGCGATGCGGATGGGCGGCCGGCCGTAGCTGCGCGCGTTCGCGACGAGGTTGGTCACGACCCGATCGATCACGAGCGGATCGGCGAGGACCGCGAGCTCCGGATCGACGTCGAGAGTGACTTCCGACGAGTGCGTGCTCGTCGCCTTCACGACATCCTCGAGCAGACGGCGCAAAACCACGGAGCGAGGCTCGACCGCGATCGATCCGGCATCGAGGCGCGACAAGTCGAGCAGCTGCTCGATGAGCCGCCGCAGCCGGTCGGACTGCTCCCACGCGGTCTCCGCGAGCTGATTTTGGATCTCGGGGCTGAGCGCGTCACCGCGCTCGCGCAGCGTCGCAAGCGCGCCGTACACGGCGGCAGCGGGTGTCCGTAGCTCATGTGAGGCGACCGCGACGAAGTTCAACTTCAGCTGATCGAGGCGCACGATGTCGTCATGCAACTGCGCCCGCTCGATCGCGAGCGCAACGCGCTCCGCGACGAGCTGCAACAGCTCGACGTCCTCATCGTCGAACGCTCTCGGTGACAGCGTGCCGACATGGAGAACGCCGATCACCGCGTCTCGCACGGTGAGCGGCACGCCGAGCAGCGACGTGATTCCCTTCTGTCGCAGAAGCGGATTCAGCACGTCGGCGTGCTCGACGTCGTGGAGGATCACGGGAGCTCGCTGGGCTGCGACGCGTCCTGCAAAGCCTCTGCCAACCGGGATGCGCACGCCCTCCTGCACGTCTTCCTCGATTCCCACCTGGGCGCGCGCGACCAGCTCGTTCGTCTCGGCGTCGAGAAGCAACACCGCGGACGTGTCGACACGAAGAATATGGCGGATGCGCACGAGCAGCTCTGTGAGTAGGTCGTCGAGCTCGAGATGCGCGAGCGCCACGTCGGTGACGGCCTGAAGACGCTCGAGTCGAAGCCGCGCTCGCCGCTCCGCGGCGAACAGCGTCGCGTGCTCGATCGCGATTGCGGCGCGATCCGCGACGAGCTGAAGCAGATCGACGTCCGACGCCTCGAACTCGTGACGCGTGAAGGTGCCGACGTGGAGCACGCCGATCGATCTCCCTCCGACGAGCAGCGGCACCCCGAGCAGCGTTTTGACGCCCGCCTCCCTGAGCAGCGGATTCAACAGGTCGGCGTGCTCGACGTCGTCGAGCAAGATCGCCGTCCGCTCGGCCGCAACACGTCCGGCGAATCCCCTCCCGAGCGGGATCCGAATGCCTTGCTCGACTGCATTCTCCAGGCCGACGGCTGCCCGCGCGACGAGCTCGGAGGTGGCTTCGTCGAGCAACAGGATGACAGCCGTGTCGACCGGAAGCACGTCCCGGATACGGCCGAGCAGCTCGGCGAGCAGATCGTCGAGATCGAGATGCGCGAGCGCAGCGTCGGTGACGACCCGGAGACGCCGATAGTGCTCCTGCTCCCCCCGGAATGGCACCGGGCAAGCATAAGCGGCAGCCCGCTACCAGTCGGTCGGCCGGAAGTCCTTGAGGAACCGGCCCCAGACGTGCTCGCCGGTGTTGAGCCCCGCGATGATCGGGTCCACGATCCGCGCTGCTCCGTCGACGATGTCGAGCGGTGGGCGGAAGCGGTGCTCCGCTGTCTTCCGCTCTGCGATGTGCAGCGGATCCTCGTCGCTCACCCACCCCGTGTCGACGCTGTTCATGTGTAT
>JAOPYX010000207.1 GCA_025964535.1 Actinomycetes bacterium
GCAGAGGTCTGCCCCTGGTCGACCGCGCCGACGGTGATCACGAATGGGTCGTTCCCGGGTGCGGCCGACATGTCGACCTCGCCCGTCCCGGTGCCGCGGTTCCCGGCGGCGGCGACGACCACGATCCCGCTGAACCACAGCTTCTCGACCGCCTTGTCGAGCGGATCTGACTGGAAGCTCGTCTGGGTGTTTCCTGCCATCGACAGGTTGACGACGCGAATCCCGTACTGCGCCTTGTGCGCCAGGATCCAGTCGATGCCTGCGATGACGTCGCTCGACAGGGACTGGCCGTTTCCATCCGCGGTGCGGACGTCGACGAGTTGCGCATTCGGCGCAGCGCCGGGATAAAGCTCGGAACCGCCGGCCGCGACGCCTGCGACCATCGTCCCGTGCCCCTCCTGGTCGCCGGTCGCACCGGGGCTCAACGAGGAGAAGTTGACGCTCGCGACGACCCGCGAGCCAAAATCGGCGTTCCTCGTCGCGTCGATACCGCTGTCGACGATCGCGATGGTCGGCGCCTGCGGAAGAGGCCCCGCGCCCGGTGCCGACAACTGCTGCAAGCTCGACGTCTGCCGCCACATCCCGGCGTTCTCGTAACCGGCCGACTGCATCGCCACGTCGGGGGTGATCGCGCTGATCCCGCGCCACTCGGCCAGCCGGAGGATCTGCCGGCCGCTGAGCGTCGCCGCGACACCGTCGATGACGCTGAACTTCCGGCGCAACTTCGCGGCGTTGGCCGGGAGAGCGGCCTGGACAGCGGTAACCGCGTCGCCGACCCCGCCCGAACGGGTGCCTCGCCCGCCCTGCACGACCACGCGGAACGTTGCCTCGGGATGGGCCGTCGCCGCGTCGAGGAGACTCTGTGGGACGGCCGGACTGCTCGTGCCCTTCGCTCCGGCGACTGAGAATGTCGCTGCCGAGCTCGCAGACACCGTTGCCAACGTCAGCGCCAGCACGAGCGCTACCGCCCATGGCACGAGCCGCCGCTTGGCCGGGTCATCGATCGAGACCGCAGTGCGCACGAACGCGCAGTACGGCGCAGGTTTCTTCTGCACCGTCACATCTCCCCCCTTGCGCCGCAGGCGCATTGCTGGAACCAAACAACGAGTCGCAGCGGGGCTCAACATGAGCGCAGCGCAGGCCGCACACCCAACGTACGCTCGGGCGGACCGCCTATCTACCCCCTTTGGGGTGGGCCGACATCGGCCTTGGTTCGGAGCGGATGCCGAGCGCGTGACGGAGCCTGCGCTCGAGCCCCTCGCTAAGGTCTCGGCGTGGCCGTCGGCGCAGTGGTTCGTGTCTTGCTCGTGGCCGTTCTTGCTGCAGCCGTCCTGATGAAGGTCGCCAATGGGGCGAGCAGTCGTGCCGCTCTCCTGGGCTGGGGGCTGAAGACCGGTCGTTCACGCTGGGCCGGCTGGAGCGTCCTGGTCGCAGTCGAGACGGCGCTCGCGGTGGGGCTTGCCGTCGACATACGCGGAGCCGCGGAAGCTGCCGCGGTCGTGTTCGCCGGCTTCGCGCTCGCGATCGGCGTTGCGCTCGGGCGCGGGCGGGCCGGCGCGCCCTGCGGCTGCTTCGGAAGCCGCTCGAGCATCGGTCGCCTCTCGCTTACGCGTGCAGTCGTGCTCGCGGCAGCGTCGGCGTCGGTTCCAGCGCTCTCGGGCGTCCAGATGTCGACGCAGCATTGGCTTGTGGTCGGGGTGCTGATCGCACTGGTGGCGATCGCCGCACTGATCGTTGCCGTGCTCGCGCTCGCCCGCGAGGTAGGTGAGCTGCGACTGTCGCTCGGACCGCAGTCTGCGCTCTCGATCGACAGCGAGGGCCCTGAGATCGGCAGCCGACTCTCCCTCATCGATCGGTTCGATCCCACTGCCCCCCTTGCCCTCGCCGTGTTCTCTTCGGCGACGTGCCGGTTGTGCCAGGCGCTCGCGCCGGCGATCCGCCTTGTCGGACGCGAGCCCGGTGTCGCGCTGCAGGTGTTCGACGAGGCCGGCGAGTCCGACGTTTGGCGCACGCTCGCAGTTCCGGGAAGTCCGTACGCCGTCGTGATGAACGATGAGGGGCAGGTCGTGTCGAAGGGGACGTTCAACACGCTGGCACAGCTCGAAGGCCTGCTTGCGGCGGCGGAGCGAATGCGAGCGGTGACGGCCGGTGGCTGAGGGTCAGCTCAGCGCTGCCGTGGTCGATGCCACCTCGCGCCGGGGATTCCTTGCTCGCGTCGGGCGGCTCCTCGTCGCAGTGTCCGGCGGCGGCGTCATCGCCGCGGCAACACGCGTGCCGAGCGCGGACGCCTTCCACTTCTGCGGCCACCTCTACACGACCGGATCGTGTCCGCATCCAACGGGGTTGCCGCGGATCGACGCGCATGGGTTTCCGCTCCGCGCAGCGGACGGAATGCCGGTGGACGACCTCGGCCGCCCGGTCGACGCGCAGGGCCGGCCGGTCGACGCGAACGGACGCCTGCTGGTCGCGCCGAACGGTGAGCCGATTCCGGCCGCGCCACGGACCCGAGTGTGCGACGCCGCGGCGGCCACGAACGGCTTTGCTCCCCACATCGACGGCGCGTGGTATCGCTGCTGCAACGGGCACATCCGGAAGTTGGTCGATTGCTGCGGCAGCGTCACGACGCGCGTCAACGGCGACGCCGCCTTACCCGGCTACTGCTACTCGGGCAGACGCGTGTTCTGCGTCGTGTACTACGACACGAAGGTGCCGTGCTGACCGCCGCCCTCGTCGCTGTCGCAGTCTGCGTGGGCATCGCCAGCGCGTGGTCGCCATGAGGACTCTCGATGGTCGCCACCGTGGGTGGCGCACGCGAGGACCGGGGAACGAGAGGCGTCGTCCTGGCGGCGCTCGCGCTTGCGGTCGGCCTCGCCGCGTCCTCGGCGGCGACGTTCGCGCTGCTCGGACGTCTCTCCGACTTCCTCCCACAGTGGGGCGGAGCGTCCCAGGCGGTCCTCTTGATCTGCGCAGTCGCGGTCATCGGCGACGGGCTCGGCATGCGTGTGCGCCCGCAGATCCGTGTACAAGTGCCGGAGCGCTGGCGCCGCGCGATGCCGCTGCCGATCGCCTCGCTGCT
>JAOPYX010000250.1 GCA_025964535.1 Actinomycetes bacterium
AGGCGCTCGAGATCACGGAGCTGCTCATCCGCTCCGGCGCGCTCGACGTCGTCGCGATCGACTCGGTCGCGGCGCTCACGCCGAAGGCCGAGATCGAGGGCGAGATGGGCGACTCGCACGTCGGCCTGCAGGCGCGGCTGATGAGCCAGGCCCTGCGCAAGCTCGCCGGCACGCTCAACCGCACCGACACGATCTGCCTCTTCACGAACCAGCTGCGCGAGAAGATCGGCGTCATGTTCGGCAATCCCGAGACGACGCCCGGCGGCCGCGCGCTGCGGTTCTACGCATCGGTGCGGCTCGACATCCGCCGCATCGAGACGCTGAAGGAAGGCACCGAGGCGTTCGGCAACCGCGTCCGCGTGAAGGTGGTCAAGAACAAGGTCGCGCCGCCGTTCAAGCAGGCGGAGTTCGACATCATCTACGGCACCGGCTTCTCGTGGGAGGGCACGGTGCTCGACACCGGCATCGAGCGGAAGGTCGTCACGAAGTCGGGCTCGTACTTCAGCTTCGGCGACGAGCGGCTCGGCCAGGGGCGCCAGAACGCGACCGCGTTCCTGCTCGAGCATCCCGACGTGATGCAGCAGATCCTCCAGGGGATCCAGAAGGACGTCGGGCCGGACTCGGTCATCTCGGCTCGGTTGGAGCCTGTCGTGGAGGAAGCCCCCGAGAACGGCAACGGCGGCAGCAAGGCCTCGAAGGCTGCCGCGATTGCCGCGGTCGCCGCCGCGGTCGGAGCGGGAGCCGGCGAAGAGGCCGAAGCCGAGTAACGATGGCTGGTGGCACGACAGTGCACGTCTGGCTGGTGGCTCAGCCCGTCGCGCCACCAGCCATCTAGTGTCGCCCGTCGTCACGGCGCTGCACGAGAAGCCGCGCGGGCGCGTCGAGGTCCAGCTCGACGGCGCCCCGTGGCGGCTCGTGCCCACCGAAGCGGTCGTGCGCACCGGCTTGTTCGTCGGCCGGGCGCTCGACCGTGAGACGGCACGCACGCTGGGGCGAGAGCTACGCCGGGCGGACGCGCTCGCACGGGCTGCGCGCGCGCTCCGGCCGCGCGACCGCTCGCGGCAGGCGCTCGAGCACCGTCTGACCGAGGCGGGCGTGCCCGTCCGAGCGCGGGACGAGGCGCTCGAGACGCTCGAGCGCGTCGGTCTCGTCGACGACGCACGCGTTGCCGCGGCTCGGGCCCGGTCGCTGGCCGAGCGGGCCTTCGGGGACGCGGCAATCCGGTTCGACCTGGAGCACGAGGGGGTCGCGGGAGAGCTGGCCGAGCAGGCCATCGCGGCCCTGGAACCGGAGCGCGACCGGGCTCGTGCCCTTGTGGAGCGGCGCGGGGCTGACGCGAAAACGGCTCGCTGGCTCGCGTCCAAGGGCTTCGACGCCTCGAGCGTCGAAGATGCCCTGGGCGGATTTGCAGAAGACGGCTGATCGGCGCTACGATCTGGTTACACGCTTCACCTGACATTTTGCCTGCACAGAGCGTTTTTCCGAAAATCGCACGCCCCACATGAGAACCCACGACACACAACGATCCAGAGGTAGACCGACGGCGAGGTAGGGCGGCCGTCTCCCGGCGCGTGAGCATGCGCGCACGGAACAGAGCGACTTTCGGCGATCCGCTCGGCGGGCGCAATGCCGGATGGGGTGGAACCCAACCGAGCGAGGTGCTTCGCACGTGCACATCGGGATCGCAGTTGCCGCGGGGATCGCAGTAGGAGCAGCACTCGTCCTGCTCGCGGTGCAGGTGCTCGGAGCGACGAGCGTCGGCAAGGCGCGCCGGATCCATCGTCAGCTCGTCGAGGACGCCGAACGCGAGGCAGAGGCGTTGCGGCGCGAAGCGCAGATCGAGGCGCGCGAGCAGGCGATCACGCTGCGCGCCGACATCGACGCCGAGCACACCGAGCGGCGCGCACAGGTGATCAAGGTCGAGGAGCGCGTGCTCGCGAAGGAGGAGGACGTCGAGCGGAAGCTCGTCGAGCTCCAGCGAAAGGATCAGGGGCTGGCCGACCGCGAGGTCCACCTCCGCCAGCTCCAAGAGGAGCTGAAGCAGGCGAAGGCGATGCAGCAGGCGGAGATCGAGCGCGTCGCCGGGATGACGCTCCAGGAGGCGAAGACCCATCTCCTCGAGCGTGGCGAAGAGCTCGTCCGGCACGATCTCGCGCGCCGCGTCCGCATGCTCGAGGAAGAGGCCCGGGCCGAGTCGAAGCGCCGCGCGCGCAACCTCGTCGCGGACGCGCTTCAGCGTGTCGCAGCGAGCCACGCTGCAGAGACGACGGTGACGGTCATCGAGCTCCCGTCCGACGACATGAAGGGACGGATCATCGGCCGCGAGGGCCGCAACATCCGCGCGCTTGAGCACCTCACCGGTGTCGACTTCATCATCGACGACACGCCGCACGCGGTCGTGCTCTCCTCGTTCGACGGGCTGCGCCGCGAGATCGCGCGGCTGACGCTGACGAAGCTGATCGAGGACGGACGGATCCATCCGGCGCGGATCGAGGAGATGTACTACCAGTCCAAGGCGGAGACCGAGGACGTCGTGCGGCAGGCCGGCGAGCAGGCGGTGTTCGAGGCGAACTGCGGACCGTTCCACGAGGAGCTCGTGCGCATTCTCGGCCGGCTGCGGTTCCGCACGAGTTACGGCCAGAACGTGCTCAAGCACACGCTCGAGGTCGTCCACCTCGCCGGGATCATGGCGACGGAGCTCGGCGCCAGCGTCCAGACGGCCAAGCGTGCGGCGATGCTGCACGACCTCGGCAAGGCGATGACGCATGAGATAGAGGGGTCGCACGCGCTCATCTCCGCCCAGTTCGCACGCCGCTACGGCGAGTCGCAGGGAGTCGTCCACGCGATCGAGGCGCACCACTACGAAGTGCAGCCGCAAACCGTCGAAGCGGTGCTGCTGATCTCGGCCGACGCGATCTCGGCGTCACGTCCCGGCGCCCGCGGCGAATCGCTCGAGCACTACATCAAGCGGCTCGAATCGCTCGAGCAGCTCGCGGCGTCGAAGCCGGGCGTCGACAAGGTCTACGCGCTCCAGGCCGGCCGCGAGATCCGCGTGATCGTGCGGCCGACGGAGGTCGACGACGACCTGGCCGCGCTGCTCTCGCACGAGATCGCGCGCGAGATCGAGGATCAGCTCGAATACCCGGGCCAGGTCAAGGTGACCGTGATTCGCGAGAGCCGGTCGGTCGACGTCGCCCGCAACCACACGTCAGGCGGGAACGGCAACGGCGACAGGCGGGCGCTCGATGCACCGATCGCGACGCCGCTCGACGCTCCGCCGATCGAGGACTCGCCGATCCAGGCTGCGTAAGCTCTACGAGCGGTGGACGCCCATCGTGATCGTTCCGACGTAACCGGTGCCGCTCTTCCTGACAGCGAGCAGTGACTTGTTGCCGCCGTTGCGGTAGATCGAGTCGCTCGAGTCGCGCACGTCACGCGGACCGCGCGTGTTGTACGGCGTCCGTTTGTACACGGCGTCGGTGACCGCGTCGCTGAAGAAGAACTGGCCGGTGTGCACGACGCTGCCGCCGACGTGCACCTTGACGTGGATGTGCACCGCGCGCCCGGTGTACCACCCCGGGTAGACGGTCAGAAAGCGGGCGAGCCCCTGCGCGTCCGTCGGTTGCACGCCGCGCATGAATGTGCCGGTGTTGCCCTGCACGCCGGAGTACACGCCGAGCGCGTCGCAGTGCCAGAGGTCGACCGAGGCACCCTTGATGGGCTTGCAGGTCGAGGCGTCGACGACGGTGAGCGCAAGCGCGAGCGGCACGCCGGGTCGGCCTTCCGTGATGTCGCGCCGCACCTTTTCGCCGCTGACGTAGTACGGGCCTTCCGTCAGCTCCGGTGTGAGAACGCAGGTGATGGCGCCGGTCGCAACGCCGGCAGGGCCGTCGCCGGCCGGGAGCGCCGCATCGGCTTTCCAACCGAGCGCGCCCGCCGCCAGCCCACCGAGAGCGAGCAGCGAGCCGCGGCGCGTGATCGGCGTTTCGAGGGGCTTGTCCATCCCTGGACGGTAGTCGGCAGGGGTGAGGAGAACGTGTGAATCGCTGGTGTCGCGCAATGACCGTTGGATAGGCGGGGAACCATGAGCATCGAGACGATCACCGAGGCGCTCGTGGCCCCGTTACGGCTGCCCCGGCTACCCTTGCCACCTGTGAAGCGCTACCACGTCACCACGTTCGGCTGCCAGATGAACGCGCACGACTCCGAGCGCATCAAGGGCATGCTCGAGGAGCTCGGGCTCGGCGAAGCGGTCAGCCAGGACGAGGCGGACGTGATCGTGCTCAACACGTGCACGATCCGCGAGAAGCCCGATACGAAGTTCGCCGCGTACATGGGCAACGCCGCGGCGCTCAAGCGCGCACACCCCGATACGGTCATCGCCGTCGGCGGCTGTTACGCAGAGGCGCAGCGCGATCGGCTGTTCTCGCTCTACCCGGACGTCGACGTCGCATTCGGGCCGGGAACGATCTCGCACCTGGGCGACTGGCTCGGCGCGGGCGGCCACGGCGTCGAGCGCGGCGCCTGGGGAATCGCCGGCGAGCGGCGCTTCGCGGCGAAGCTGCCGATGCACCGGGAGCGCAGCTTCCAGGCCTGGGTGCAGATCTCGATGGGCTGCAACTCGACGTGCTCGTACTGCATCGTCCCCGCGGTGCGCGGCCGCGAGGTGAGTCGCCGACCGGGCGACGTGCTCGCCGAGGTCACGCAGCTCGCGCAGGAGGGCGTGCGCGAGTTGACGCTGCTCGGCCAGAACGTCAACTCGTGGGGCCGCGACCTCTTGCCGGACATCCACACCGAGTTCGGTGAGCTGCTGCGCGCGTGCGACGCGATCGACGGCATCGAACGCATCCGGTTCACGAGCCCGCATCCGAAGGACTTCCGCAAGCCGGTGATCGAGGCGATGGCCGAGTGCGCCGCAGTGTGCGAGCACGCCCACCTGCCGCTGCAGTCGGGATCGACACGGATCCTGAAGGCGATGCGGCGTACGTACTCGCAAGAGCGCTACCTGAAGCTCGTCGACGAGATGCGCGCCGGCATCCCCGATCTGGCGCTCTCGACCGACATCATCGTCGGCTTCCCGGGTGAGACGGAGGAGGACTTCCTCGAGACGCTCGCCGTCGTCGA
>JAOPYX010000258.1 GCA_025964535.1 Actinomycetes bacterium
AGACGCCGGCATTCTCGTCCGAGCGGATCACCGTGATGCGCTCGTCGAGGCCGGCGGCCCACTCGCCTGTGCCGTCGGTGGACGCGTTGTCGACGAGATAGATGTGGAACGGGCAGTCGGTGTGCGCCAGCACGCTCTGCAGGCACCGCGCCGTGAAGGCGCGTGCGTTGTGGGCGAGGATGACGATGCCGAGGGTCGGCCCACCGGCGGCGGGAGTGAACGCGGGCCGGCGCTGCTCCGCAAGCGTCTCGTAGATCGCGAGCTGGCGTTCCGTCACGGCGGCCGGTGCGAAGAGCTCCCGGACGCGCGTCGGGCCGTTGGCCCGCGCCTGCGCGAGCCAGCTCTCGTCGGCGAGTGCGGTCGCGGCGGCGTCGGCGAAGACCTCCGGATCGTCGAGCGCGATCGGCCGCAGCCCTTCCTCCGGCGTGAGCCAGTGGGCGAGGCCGCTCTGGCCGCCGCAGATGACGGGCACGCCCGCGGCGATCGCCTCGACCGCGGCGGTGTGGAAGTTCTCGAAGGCAGACGGCAGCAGCGCGACGTCGGCGTGCCGCAGATGACGGCCGACGCCCTCGGGCGGCAGCTGCGAGACGAAGCGAATCTCGTCGAGCCCGAGGCCGAGCTCGCGGGCGAGCGGCAGCAGCGTGTCCGCGCGATAGCTCGCCTGCCCGTCCTGCGGGATGTCGCGGCCGACGAGCGTCAGGTGGATGTCCATGCCGCGGCGCTTGGCCGCCGCGGCGACCCGCAGCGCGTGCTCGGGGCCCTTGAGCGGCTCGAGCCGGCCGACGAAGAGCAGCCGCAGCGGGCCTGCAGTGGGGCCGTGCGCTCGCGCCGGCATCTCACCCATCCGGGCGGGGTCGATCTGATGCGGCAACAGCTCGGCCGGGGGGAGCCCGGTGCCGGCCGCCTCTCGGGACGCGTCGAGCACGAGCTTCGTCGGCGCGAGCAACATGTCCGCGCCACCAAGCGCCGTGAGCTCGAGAGCCTCCGCGGCTCGGTGCCCCGCAGAGCGAAGACGCCCCGACCGCTCTGCGACCACGCGGCTGAGCGCATGGAGTCGAATGACGAGCGGCGTCTCGGGCCTGCGCACGAGATGCAGCGACTCGCCGTAATAGTCCTGGGCCTGCACGACGTCGAAGCGAATGAGCTCGTCGAGTGCGGCGTAGCGCTGCGCGACGGTCGAGCTCCAAGCGCCCTGCCCGACGTACGGCATGTCGGGCGGCGTGTTGACCGGCTGCTGCGGGATCCGGTGGACGACGACGCCGTCCTGCACGATCCGCTTGTCTTCGCCGTCTGGCGCGTAGCTGATCACGTGCACGATCAGGCCCGCGTCCACAAGCGCGCGCGCTTCCATCTCGACAAGGCTTGCGATGCCGCCGAAGGCGGTGTCCGGCGGATACTCGCGGCTGATCAGGCAGACGCTGCGAACGGTCATGCCGGTTCCCCGATCAAGATCCACGCGTCCTCGTGCGGGCAGTAGAGGTCGAGCACACGCAGACCGCAATCCTCCGCCAGGCGTGCGGCGTTGCCCTCGTTGAAGAGGTGCACGTGCTCGAGAGGCTCGAGCGCCGGCCAGTCGAGGCCGTCCTCGGCGAGCGCGAGCGAGCCGGCGGTGGGCGCCTCGATCACGAGCAAGCCGCCCGGCGCGAGCATCCGGCGCACCGCCTCGAGGTCACGGCGTGGGTCGAGCAGGTGCTCGAGCACGTTGTAGTAACAGATGACGTCGAAGGATTCCGGCGCTGCGTCGTATTCCGGCAGCGTCGCGCAGATCGGGTCGATGCCGTGGGCGCGGCGTGCGAGCTCGCACGCGGCGGTGCTCGGCTCGATGCCGATCGCGTCGAAGCCGCTCTCGCCGGCTGCCTTGACGAGCCCGCCGCTCGCTGTGCCGACGTCGAGCAGCCGGCCGCTGGAGCGCCGCGGCAGGATGTCGCGGCGAAGCCTGTCCCACGCGTTCTGATAGTCGACCACGAGCCGCTCCTCGAGCATCGGGCGGCCGAGGGCGCGCATGTAGCCGTCCCAGTAGGCCGTCGCATAGACCGTCGGGACGGCTGCGTCCGGCAGGCGAGGGCTGACGAATACGTGGCTGCAGCTTGCGCAGCGCCGAATCGAGAGGCCGTGCTTCTCGAATGCGACGGGCAGGTCTTGCCCCTCGCCGCAGACGGCGCACGGCACCTCGGTCCACTCGAAGCGGCGCAGCTCGTCGACGAGGTCGTCGAGGAGGTGCGCATACGCCGCGGCCCGTGCGGGGTCGCGAAGGCTGAGCTCCTGTGCACCGGGGACGACGGTCACGGCGTCGTCATCGTCCGCAGCCTGCTCAGGTTGAGCGTGTGTCCGACAGCTCGGCTCTCTCAGGTGTCGGACACTGTCAAGGGAGTCGCCTGTCCTGATGGATGCCGTCTCCGCTGCACGGAAACGAATTCGCCCCGCGCCCCCTCGACGGCGACGTCAAGGGTAGGCGCGAGGCGAGCGACGCACGGGGCGCCGAAGGTCTAGCCGGCCGAGGCGGGGGAGTGGTCTACGGCACCCTTGCCACGACCCCCCTTGGAGTGCCGACGGCCCCGGCGGCCAGAGGCTCTAGTTCAGGATCCGCGCCGCGGTGTCGGACGGGCACCCCTGCTTGCGCAGGTCGAGCGCGAAGTGCAGGTCGATGTCGAACCGGCCGGCGAGCTCGAGTGCCGAGCACTGGTCGTAGCCGGCCTGCTCGAGCCGTTCGAGACGCCACCGGAATACCGGCTCGTCGCCGAGCGTCACAGCTTCCTCGTCGATCTGCTCGATGTCTTCCACGATGCGCGAGATAAACGGCGCGGCGGGCGCCGAATGAATAACCGCTTCGGGTGAACTCGCGTCACCTCCTCAACTCGGGAGGGACAAAGCCGATGACGCCGACCGACAGGCGGTCGTCCCCCTCTGTCTTCGCTATGGAACGCGGTCTATACATCGCCGCCTCGGGAATGCTCGCCGAACTGGTGCGTCAGGACCAGCTCGCGAACGACCTGGCAAATGCGTCCACGCCCGGCTACAAGGCCGATCGCGCGGCGCAGGCCAGTTTCGGTGAGCTACTCCTCGAGAACAGCGCTTCCGGTCAGTCGATCGGGCCGCTAGGCCTCGGCGTGCAGATCGCCGAGATGAAGACCGATCTCTCGCAGGGCCCCGTGAAGCAGACCGGCGAGCCGCTCGACGTGGCGCTCGCCGGTCCGGGCTTTCTCTCGGTGCAGACCCCGCAGGGAGTGCGCTACACCCGCAACGGGCAGCTGACCGTCGACGCGAAGGGGCAGCTCGCCCTCGCAACCGGCGCGCCGGTGCTCGACGCGCAGGGGAATCCCATCTCGGTCGGCGGGCACAGCGCCGATCTCGTCATCGGCCCCGACGGCTCGATCTCGGCGGCCGGCAAGACGCTCGGCCGCCTCGCACTCGTCTCCCTCACGACGCCGCTGAAGATCGGCGACAACCTCTACACCGGTACGCCCGGCGCCGCACCGGCCGGAACGACCGTCCAGCAGGGCGCACTCGAAGGCTCGAGCACGAACCCCGCGCGGGTGATGGTCGACATGATCGTCTCGCTTCGCGCATACGAGTCCTCGCAGCGCGTCATCCACGCGATCGACGAGACCCTGCAGCGCGGAATCAACTCCGCCGGCTCGGTCGGAGGCTCCTGATGCCCGAAGGGATCTATTCCGCGGCGGCCGGCATGGCTGCGCAGCAGACGCGACTCGACTCACTCGCCAACGACGTGGCGAACGTCAACACGGCCGGCTACAAGCAGCAGCGGGTCGGCTTCCGCGATCTCGTCTACCAGGCGGAGCAGGGCGTTCCCGTCGGTGCCGGGTCTGCGCCGGTCGACATCGGCCGCTCCTTCGCTCAGGGCCCGCTCGCGCAGACCGGCGACTCGCTCTCGGTCGCGATCGCAGGCCCCGGCTTCTTCCAGGTTCGCCGAAGCGACGGCAGCACCGCCCTCACCCGCGACGGCCGGCTCGCCCTCGACGCGAACGGCGCAATCGTCACCTCGACGGGCGAGCATCTCGTGCCGCCGCTCACCGTGCCCAAGGGAACCGACGCGTCGGCGATCGTCATTGCCGCGAACGGCGCCGTCTCGGTGGGCGCGACGGCCATCGGCCGCCTGAGCATCGTCGACGTCCCGTCTCCGGGCTCGCTTGCCCCGGCAGGAGACAACCTCTTTGCTCCCACCGCCGCCAGCGGCGCACCGGCGGCTGTCACGAGCGCGACGGTGCAGCAGGGGTACCTCGAAGGGTCGAACGTCGATCTCGCGTCTGCGATGACGGACATGATCGAGGCACAGCGCGGCTACGAGCTCGCGAGCCGCGCAATCAAGACGCAGGATCAACTCCTCGACGTCGCCAACGGGCTGGTCAAGTGACCGCGCCGATTCCGATCGACGTCTCGAAGCTGCCGGCCGACGTCCGCACGGCCGGTCCCGACGCGCAAAAGCTGTACGCGACCGCGCTCGCCTTCGAGAAGGTGCTGGTCGAGCAGCTCACGAAGCAGCTCGACACGAGCCAGAACGGCGACAGCTCGTCCGACGAGGAGTCGGGCAGCGACGGGACCACCGCGATGTACAAGCAGATGCTGCCGGGCGCGCTCGCGCAGGGCATCTCCGACGCCGGCGGCGTCGGCCTGGCCGACCAGCTCTATCGCTCGCTCGCTCCGAGGGCCAAGTGACCGAGCTGCAGATGAACCAGCTACTCGGGCATCTCGAGCTCCAGGTCGCCTCCGCGCGCAAGCTGCTCGGGATCGTTCTCGCGCAGACAGAGGCGATCAAGCGGCAGGACGTCGAATCGCTGCTCGTCCGGCTGGGCGAGGTGCAGCTCGAGATGCGCACCCGCGAGCAGCTCGAGCAGGAGCGCGACGGATTGATCCGGGTCGCTGCGGCACAGCTCGGCGTCCTCCCCGCCGACATCGACATCGAGTCGATTCTCGCGCTCGTACCGGCTCCGAACGCCGACCGGGCGCGGGCGCTCAGCGCCGAGCTGCGCGGGCTGCTCCACGAGATCGGCCAGGTGCACACCGTCAACCGGGTGCTGATCCGCCAGGAGCTCTCCTTTCTCGACCACCTGATGCGCGTCGTCTCCGGCGCGCCCCAGGCGGGGTATTCGTCCGGCGGTTGGACGAGCGCGCCGCAGTCCGCCAACGTCGTGAACACGAGGGTCTGATGGGAATCTCGACCTTCCTCGGCGTCGAGACCGCACTGCGCGGCATCCTTGCGCAGCAGCGCGCGATCGACACCGCGGGCCACAACATCGCGAACGCCTCCACCGTCGGCTACTCGAGGCAGCGGGCCGACTTCGCGACGACGACGCCGATGGACGACACCCCGTCCGGCCTGCTCGGCACCGGCGTCGACGTCGTGCAGTATCAGCGGCTTCGCGACTCCTTCATCGACATCCAGCTGCGTGCGCAGACGATGCGCAAGGGCTCGGCGCAGGCGCAGCAGGACGGGCTCAACCAGGTCGAGCTCTCGCTCAACGAGCCGTCCGACACCGGCGTCTCGTCGCTCCTCAGCAAGTACTGGGCGTCCTGGCAGAGCCTCGCGAACGCGCCAGAGAGCCTCGCCACGCGGCAGGCGCTCGTGCAGTCGGCAGCGTCCCTCGCCAACGGGCTCAACACGCTTGCATCTCAGTTCTCGACGGTGCTGGCCCAGACGACCCAGCAACAGGGCATCACGCTTGCGCAGGTCAACTCGATCGGTACGCAGATCGCGTCGCTGACCGGCGCGATCAAGTCTGCCCAGCTCGCCGGGGCGCAGCCGAACGACCTGCTCGACAAGCGGGATGTGTTGATCGACCAGCTCTCCGAGCTCGGCAATGTCTCGGTCTCGACCACCGCGGGAAGCCCCGGCACGCTCGGCGCGATCGACGTCTCGATCGGAGGCACGCTGCTCGTCAGCGACACGACCGCGAGCACGCTTGCCTTGCCGCTCGCGAGCCTCACATCGGGGAAGCTCGCCGGCCTGCAGTCCGTGCTCACCACGATCGGGACGGCTTCGACGGGCTACATCGGGAAGCTGAATCAGCTCGCCGCAGCGCTTGCGGCAAAGACCAATACGCAGCACGCACTCGGCACCGATCTCGCCGGCGCGACGGGCGGCGCGTTCTTCACCGTGACGGCCGGCAACGAAGCAGCGACGATCGCCGTCGCTCCTGCGCTGCTCGCGTCGCCGTCACTCATCGCCGCCTCGCTCAACGGCCAGGCCGGCAATTCGGGCAATGCGTTGGCGATCGCCGATCTCCAGGGAACGGCGGTCATCGGCGGTGCGACGATCGACACGGCGTACTCGCAGCTCGTCACCCAGATCGGCTCCGATTCGCAGCAGGCTCAGCAGTCGCTCAGCAACGCGAGCTCTCTCGTCGACGCGCTGACCAACCGGCGGCAGTCGGTGTCGGGTGTGTCGCTCGACGAAGAGATGGCGACGCTCGTTCGGTACCAGCGCGGCTTCCAGGCCTCTGCTCGTGCGCTTTCCGCGATGGACGAAATGATCGATCAGCTCGTCAACCGCACAGGAAGGGTGGGGCTATGACCGATCGGATCACCCAATCGATGCTCTCGACGACGCTGCTCGGTGACCTGCAGACCATTACCGACAAGCTCACACAGACGCGGGACAAGCTCTCGTCGGGCAAGGAAATCCAGAAGCCGTCGGACAATCCGTACGGCACCTCCCGTGCGCTCCAGTTGCGGGCCGACCTCGCTGCGAACAAGCAGTACCAGACGAATGTCAGCGACGCATCGTCCTGGCAGGACGCCACGGACATCTCGCTCGGCCAGATCGGCGACCTCTCCCAGCGGGCCCGCGACCTACTCGTCCAAGGTGCGAACGACACCCTCGGCGCGTCGGGGCGGGCGTCGATCGCCACCGAGATCGACCAGATCATCGAGTCGGTCAAGTCGATCGGCAACACGCAGTATGCGGGCCGCTACCTCTTTGCCGGCTCGAAGACCACGACCGCTCCATACACCCCCGGAGGGGCCGATGCCTACCTCGGCGACACCGCGACCATCTCCCGGGAGATCGGCCAGGGCGTCCAGGTGCCGCTGAACATCGACGGCAAGAGCGCGATCGGCGACGGTACGACCGCGGGCAGCCTCCTGGCGACGCTGCGGAAGATCTCGACCGACCTGAAGGCCAACAACTCATCCGCTCTGCAGAGCGGGGACCTCGCGACGCTCGATACCGCCCTCGACGGCCTCACGTCGACGCGGGCCACGGTCGGAGCCCGCACCAACCGGCTGGACACGGCGCTGTCGCGTCTTCAGCAGATCGAGCAGACAACCACCGGGTTGCTCTCGAACACCGAGGACGCCGACATGGCGAAGACCCTCGTCGACTTTTCCCAGCAGCAGGCTGTGTACCAGGCGGCGCTCAAGTCGGGCGCCCAAGTCATCCAACTGTCCCTCATGGACTTCCTGCGGTAGCAGGCTCGAAGGAGGAAGCATGCAAATCGAGAGCACGAGATTCGGGAGGCTCGATGTCCGCGACGAAACGGTCATCGCGTTCCCGGATGGGCTGATCGGTCTGCCCGGGCGGCGCTACGCGCTCGTCGCGCAGTCCGAGCGGACCCCGTTCTACTGGCTCCATTCGGCCGAACACGCCGACGTGGCGGTCCCGGTGACCATGCCGTGGCTCTTCTTCGCTGACTATCAGGTCCGGGTTCCGGACGAGGATGCAGCGCAGCTGATGCTCTCGGATCTGGGCTCTGCCGAGATCTTCTGCGTCGTCCGGGCCGCCCAGAGCCTGGAGGATTTCACCATCAATCTCGCCGGCCCCGTGATCGTCAACGGCGACCGGCGACTCGGTCGCCAGATCATCAACGACGCAGGCGGTTACGCTGTTCGGCAGCCTCTGTTCTCAGAGGTGGAGCTGAACGAGGTGCGGGCCGGCTCTGCACGCAGTTCCGTGCCGGCCACGGCGACTAGCTAGGAGGAACAACGCGTCATGCTCGTCATCACCCGCAAGATCGGAGAACGAGTCTGCATCGGCGACGACATCACCGTCGAGGTGCTCGACATCGCCGGCTCGACCATTCGCCTCGGTATCGAGGCGCCGTCGAGCGTTCCGATCTTCCGCCACGAGATCTGGGTCGAGATTCAGGCCGAGAACCGGGCGGCTGCAGAAGCGGGCGTCGACGACCTGCCGTCCTCCGACCACCCGTCCAGTTCCTGAGAAAGGATCACCATGTCGCTCCGAATTCAGACCAACGTCGAGGCGTTCGATGCTCATCGAAACCTCGTCAACACGCAGACCAAGCTCTCGTCCGCGATGCAGCGGCTGTCCTCGGGTTTCCGGATCAACCGCGCGGCGGACGACGCTGCCGGCCTCGCCATCTCCGAGAAGCTGGTCGGACAGATCGGCGGACTCGCCCAGGCCCAGCGCAACGCGCAGGACGCGGTCTCGCTCGTGCAGACCGGTGAAGGCGCGCTCGCTGAGGTGCAGTCGATGCTCCAGCGCGTCCGTGACCTCGCCGTGGAGTACAACAACGGCACGCTCTCGAGCGCCGACAAGTCCGCGATCAGCTCCGAGGTCGCGCAGCTCTGCGCCGAGATCTCCGACATCGGTGCACAGACGGCGTTCAACGGCATCAACCTGTTGACCGGCGGCGCGACGATCACGTTCCAGGTCGGTGCGGAGGATGGCCAGACGATCGCCGTCTCGGGCATCAGCCTGTTCGGCGCCGGCAACACGTATCAGATCAACTCGAGCCTGTTCAGCTTCAGCGGCGTGGTCAGCCTCGCCTCGATCGACGCTGCGATCCAGAACGTGTCGAACGCGCGCAGCAACTTCGGATCGGTGCAGAACCGCATCGACCACACGCTGAACAACCTCGCGACGTACGAGGAGAACCTCCAGTCGTCCCAGTCGAGGATCAAGGACGTGGACATGGCCAGCGAGATGGTCAACTTCACGAAGCTGCAGATCCTCAACCAGGCCGGCACAGCCATGCTCGCGCAGGCAAACAGCGCACCGCAGTCCGTGCTCTCGCTGCTGCGTGGCTAACGTCGACGTATCGCCAGGCGGCGGCGCACCCTCGCTCTCCAACGAGCGCGGACGCGCCGCCGTCGAGTTTCAGGCGCTCATCGAGACGCTCCCGGCGGCGATCTACATCACCACGCTGGAAGAGGAGAGCCGGACGCTCTACATGTCGCCCCAGGCCGAGCGGATGTTCGGGCTGCCGACGTCGGACGTCCATCCGCTCCGCGTCCGCGAGATGCTGCATCCGGACGATCGCGAGCGAGCCGTTTCCGAGCTCGCGCGCGGGCCCGCCAACACAGGCCCCGTCACGCTCGAGTACCGCATCGTGCGCCCCGACGGGTCCGTCGTCTGGCTGGAGGACACCTCGGTGGTGCTCCCGGGCGCGCCCGGCGAGCCGCAGCGCGTCCAGGGCTACCTGCTGGACATCAGCGACCGCAAGCGACTCGAAGAGGCGCTGCTCCAGTCGCAGAAGATGGACGCGGTGGGGCAGCTCGCCGGCGGCATCGCACACGACTTCAACAACATCCTCACTGCGATTCAGGGGTATACCGAGTTCGCGCTGGCCCGGCCGGCAGCGAACGAGGAGCTCCGCGACGACCTGATCGAGATCCGGAAGGCTGCAGCGCGCGCCGCGACGCTGACGCGGCAGATCCTCGCCTTCGGGCGCCGGCAGGTCTTCCATTCGGTGCCGGTCGACCTGAACGACGTGATCGACGACACGAAGAAGCTGATCCTGCGCGTGATCGGCGAGCACATCCAGGTGGCGAGTCATCTCGAAGTGCCGCTCGGCACCGTGCTCGTCGACCCGAGCCAGATCACGCAGGTGCTCGTCAATCTCGCGGTCAACGCGCGCGACGCGATGCCGGAGGGCGGTCGCCTGACGATCGAGACCGGGAACGTCGACGTCGACGGCCTGACGGCCCAATCGACCGGTCTCGAGCCGGGCCGCTACGTCGTGCTGCGTGTCACCGACACCGGCATCGGCATGGATCCGGAGACGGCACGGCGGGCCTTCGAGCCATTCTTCACGACGAAGCCGGTCGGGTCGGGAACGGGCCTTGGGCTGTCGATGGTCTATGGCATCGCCCAGCAGAGTGGCGGTCGCGCGTCCGTGTACAGCGAGCCGGGGCTCGGTACCGTCGTCCGCGTCTACCTGCCGCGCATCGAGGACCAGCCCGTGGCGCCGGTCGCGTCCGAGCCGACGGTCGATGCAAGCCCGCGCACCGGCACGATCCTGCTCGTCGAGGACGAAGACGTGATCCGCGCGCTCACCACCACGATGCTCGAGCGGCACGGGTATGACGTCCTCGCGACCGGCGATCCGCGCGAAGCCATCGAGCTCGGCGCCGAGAGCGGCGACATCGACCTTCTGCTCACCGACCTCGTGATGCCGGGGATGAACGGGAAGGAGCTTGCCCGCCGCCTGGTCGCCGAACGACCCTTGTTGCGCGTGCTCTACACCTCGGGCTATCCCGCCGGCGCGGTTGCCGGTCAGGCGCTGCTTGCGGAGGCCGCCCCGCTGCTGCAGAAGCCGTTCTCCTCGGGCGCGTTGCTCGACAGCGTCCGCGACGCACTCGCCTAAACCACTGGACCACAACAGGTACGGGCCGCCAATGGCGGCCCGTCCTGGTCGTCCCTCTATGTTGTCTTCGCCGAAGGCGAAGGGTTCTCCGGGTTAGCGGAGGAGGCTCAGCACCGACTGTGGGGCGCTGTTGGCCTG
>JAOPYX010000302.1 GCA_025964535.1 Actinomycetes bacterium
CGCGTCGTCCCCTACGCTGGCTAGGCGATTCCCCGTAGGTCCCGGGGACTGCGCCTCTACCCGCTGGTACCTCCACTGCCCGTACTTGAGTCTGAATTCACTACCGGACCACCTCCTTTCCGCGGTAAACGAGAGAGTAGCGGGTCCGGTGGTCGGTGCAAGACGGTGCTCGAACAGCGCGGTCCCGCTCCCGGCTTCACACCGCTTCGTCACCGCGCGGTAACCCACCGCGCGCCCGCCGCTTCGTAGCGTCGCCTCCGGAACCCGACACTGGAGGAGAGATGAAGAAGCTCATGCTCGCGGCGCTCGTCGCGGGCGCACTGGTCCTGGCGGCGTCCGCGTCCGCGGCCACACGCGAGGACGGCGAGGGGAACGCGGCCGTAACCCTCGCCGTCTACGGCGACGCGCCCTACGGCATCCAGCCGCCGGCGGGCCCGCTCGACCTGACGGCGTTCCAGCGCACGCCGGCGTTCGTCGCGGCGGTCAACGCCGACCCGGCCGTCGACCTCGTGCTGCACGTCGGCGACATCCACTCCGGCTCCGAGCGGTGCTATGCGACGCCCGCCGCCAACCCGGTCGGCGGAGTCTCCGACCAGGGCATCTTCGACCTCTGGAAAGCGTTCCAGGATCCGGTCGTCTACACGCCGGGCGACAACGAGTGGGCCGACTGCACGAAGAAGAAGGAGAACACGCCGGCGGACTCCTACTACGACCCGACGCAGGCGGGCCACCTGCCGGGCGACCCGCTCGACAATCTCGCGCTCGTCCGCTCGACCTTCTTCGCGCACCCCGGCCTCACGCTCGGGCAGCACAAGCGGCTCGTGCTCTCGCAGGGCGTCCTCGACCCTCGCTACCGGTCGTACGTCGAGAACGTCATGTGGATCCAGGCCGGCGTGGTCTTCGTGACCATCAACCTGCCGGGCTCGAACAACGATCTCGTGCCGTGGTACGGCGGCTGGAGCAAGCCGCAGAATCCGCGCCAGCTCGCGGAGTCCGCCGACCGGACCGCGGCCGATCAGGCATGGCTCGATGCGGCGTTCAAGGTCGCGAAGCTCGTCCGCGCCAAGGGTGTCCTGATCGGCGCACAGGCAGACATGTGGGATCCCGCTGCGCTACCGAAGAACCCGAATGACGGCCTCGACGGCTACGACGGAATCGTTCAGCAGCTCGCTGCGCTGACCCGCGACTTCGCGAAGCCCGTGCTGCTCGTCAACGGCGACTCACACGTCTTCGGCGCGGACAAGCCGCTGAGCCAGCCGTTCTACGACGCAACGTCCACCACGGTCGGCGACGTGCACCACGTCGGCTACACGGTGGACAACTTCCAGCGCGTCACCGTCGAGGGCTCGACCAATGCCCCCGCCAACTGGTACCTCCGCTTGAAGGTCGATCCGGCGAGCACGCAGGTCTTCAGCTGGCAGCCGGTGCGGTTGGCACTCCCGTAGGGCTACGGGCAGGGCGGTCGGAGGAATTGGCGCCTCCGACCGCTTATGCTCACGGCGTGCGGGCGGAGCTGACCATCGAGGTCGCGCGGACGCCGGAAGACGTCTTCGCCTATCTGACCGACGTCGGGAACCTGCCGGCGTGGCAGTCGGGCGTCCACACCGCCCAGATCGAGGATGCGGGGGCGCCGAGGGTGGGCGCGCGTGTCCGCGAGTCGCGGCACATGCTCGGGCGTGAGCTGAACACGACGCTCGAGATCACCGAGTACGACGCGCCGCACGTCTTCTCGCTGCGGGCGCTCGACAGCCCGGTGCCCTTCGTCGTACGGCACGAGCTCGAGTCGTGCGACGGTGGCACGCGTCTCACCGTCACAGGTGTCGGCGATGCCGGCCTGCTGCCGGGGTTCGCCGCCGGAATCATGGCGCGCCGTGCCGAGAAGCAGTTCAGAAAGGACTTCGAGCGACTGAAGAGGCTGCTCGAGTCGTGACCGAGCTCGGCGAGCTGCTGGAGCTGCTGCACGGTGCGCGACACCGCTTCCGCACCGCGCGCGGGACGGTGCGCCGCCGCCACAACTGGCGGCTGACGCAGGAGGCGATGAAGCGCGAGAACGCGCGCCGTACGCGGGGCCGGGGCGGCTACGGCGTCTCACAGGTGATCTTGACATCGGCAGGCGGGCCCGCTGACGAGCCGCCGGACGTGTACGAGGAGCTGGTCCGTTTCTGGTTCGAGCCGCCCGGGCGTCTCCGCGAGGAGGTCGAGGCGTCGCCGCCGCCCTCTTCTCGAACCGTTGTGCTCGACGGCGAGCTCTGGTGGATGTACTCCCCCGACTGGGGCGCGACCTCGAACGCCGGGCTGAGCGGGGACGAAGCCTCGCACATGAGCGCCGGCGGCGGTGAGCTCTTCCGGGCATTGCTCGATCCGAGCGGCTTGGCCGGCGTGCTCGAGATCGAGCGCATCGACGCCGAGGCCGGCCGGCTGCTCGTGCGGGCGCGGCCCCGCGACGATCTCGACAGTTCCCAGCGGCACATGCGGCTGTACGGCGACTCCGGAGCGGACGCGCTCGAGCTCGTCGTCGATCGCGAGCGCGGCGTCGTGCTCCGCATGACCGCATATCTCGACGGACGAGAGCTGTCGGTCTCGGAGCTCGAGGACATCGTCTTCGACGAGGCCTTCCCGGAGGGAACGTTCGTGTTCGTGCCGCCGGCGGGCGAAGAGGTCCGGCCGCCAGAGGTCCCCCGGCAGCGCGCGTACTCGCTCGAGGAGGCGGCAGGACTCGCCGGATTCCGGATCTTCGACATTCCGGAGCTGCCGGAGGGCCAGTGGCGACTCCACGTCCACCTCTCGCCGGCTCGGGAGCGGCCGCCGATCCCGGCGAACGTCGCACTCTTCTACAGCCGCGCTGATGGCCGCGGCTCGATCATCGTCGGCCAGCAACGCAGGACGGACGACGACGGCCTGCGTTGGGCAGGAGCAGGGCCGGCGGCATTCGAGGAGATCGAGCGGGACGGCGTCCGCTACACCGCCGCCCGCGGCGACCCGGAGCAGGGGAGCGGCTCGGCAGTGACGTTCGAGCGAGGACACCGCGATCCAGATCCAGTCTCAGGAGCTCGACGTCGAGACCTTGCTCGGCCTCGCCGCCTCGCTCAGGCCGGTCGAGTAGCCGCGGCGATCTCGCGCTGCACGTCGCTGCGCACCCAGCAGGTCGTCAGGTGGTCGTTGACGAGGCCGCAGGCCTGCATGCCGGCCCAGAGCGTCGTCGGGCCGACGAAGCGGAAGCCTGCGGCCTTGAGGCGCTTCGACAGCGCCTTCGACTCGGGCGTCTGCGCGTGCCAGTCGGCGGTCGTGCGCGGCGGCTCGTAGCGCTCGGGCGCATGCAACCACACCAGCTGGTGCAGCGGCGTTCCCGCCGCGCGCAGCTCGAGCACGCCGCGGGCGTTCGCGATCGCCGCCTCGATCTTGCCGCGGTGCCGCACGATCCCCGCGTCGCCGAGCAGGCGCGCGACGTCCTCCTCGCCGAAGAGAGCGACCTCGGCCGGATCGAAGTCGGCGAATGCGCGACGAAAGTTGTCGCGTTTGCGCAGGATCGTCAGCCACGAGAGCCCGGACTGAAAGCCCTCGAGGCAGAGGCGCTCGTAGATGCCCTGCTCTGTCGTGACCGGCCGCCCCCACTCCTCGTCGTGGTAGGCGACGTAGAGCGGGTCGCTCGTCGGCCAGCAGCGCTGGAGCGCGTCAGCCGACGTCGACACGAACGACGCCGTCCACGATCTGCACGGGATAGACCTCGACCGGCTGGTACGCGGGTAGCGTCAGCGCCGCGCCGGTGGCGAGATCGAACGTCGCTCCGTGGCGCGGGCAGACGACGCGACACGTCTCCTGGTCCCAGTCGCCCTCGCAGAGCGGGCCGTCGTCGTGCGAGCAGCGGTCCTCGATCGCGTACAGCGAGCCGCCGCAGTTGTAGACGCCGACGTAGCGTCCCGGGCCTGCGACGACGAGCTTACGAGAGCCCGGCGGAAACTCGTCCGCCGGCGCGACGTCGATCTGGGCCACCTACGTGAGCTCGAGCTCGTCGAACCCGGCGAGCCCGTCGGGAAGCGGCGTTCCCTTTGCCTTGTGCAGTGCGACCTTCAGCGTCGTGAGCCCGAGCAGCGCGCACTTGAGGCGCACAGGCGTGAGCGGGATCGCGATCTCGTCGAGGAGCTCCTGCTTGTCGAGCACCGCGACCTCGGTTGCCGTCTTCCCGGTGACCATGTCCATGAGCATCGACGTCGCCGCCTGCGAGATCGCACAACCGCGGCCGGAGAACTTGACCTCGTCGATCGTCTCGCCGTCCTCGCCGAACGCGACGTAGATCGAGACCTCGTCGCCACAGAGCGGGTTCTGCCCGTCCGCCTGCGCGTCAGCAGGATCGAGTACGCCGTGACCGTGCGGATTCTTGTAGTGGTCGAGGATGACCTCGCGGTACATCTGGTCGAATTCGCTCATCTACGCAAACACCTTACGGACGGTGGCGAGGCCGTCCACGAGCTGGTCGATCTCCTCCTGCACCGTGTACAGGTAGAAGCTCGCGCGGTTCGTCGCCGCGACGCCGAGCTTCTGCATCAGCGGCTGGCAGCAGTGATGGCCCGCGCGAATCGCGACGCCATTCATGTCGAGGATCTGCGCGACGTCGTGCGGATGGATGCCGTCGATGTTGAACGAGACGATGCCGGCGCGGCGCTCGGCGGGAGGGCCGTACAGCGTGATGCCGGGGATCTCGCTCATGCGGCCGAGTGCGTATGCCGCGAGCTCGTGCTCATGCGCGGCGATCGCGTCGAAGCCGACAGCGTTGAGATAGTCGATGGCCGCACCGAAGCCGACGGCCTCCGCCATCGGCGCCGTGCCGGCTTCGAACTTGTGCGGCAGGTCGCCCCAGGTCGTCTTGTCGAGCCGTACCGAGTTGATCATGTGGCCACCGGTGAGGAACGGCTCCATCCGGGAGAGCAGCGACCCGCGCCCCCAGAGCGCGCCGACGCCGCTCGGCCCGCACATCTTGTGACCCGAGATGGCGACGAAGTCGGCGCCGAGCGCCTGCACGTCGACCGTCATGTGAGGAGCGGACTGCGCAGCGTCGAGCACGAAGATGCCGCCCTGCTCGTGCGCCCACGTGGCGAGCCTCTCGACAGGATTGATCGTGCCGAGCGAGTTCGAGACCTGGTTCGTCGCGACCACCTTCACGTTGCCCTTCGCCGCGATCGAGTCGAGCGTCGACAGGTCGAGCTCGCCTTGGTCGTCGAGCGGAATCATCGCGAGCTTCGCGCCCGTCTTGCCGGCGACGTACTGCCACGGCACGAAGTTCGAGTGGTGCTCGAGCTCGGTGACGACGACGAGGTCGCCGGGGCCGAGGTTGTTCATCCCCCAGGAGTACGCGACGAGGTTGATCGCCTCCGTCGCGTTCCGCACGAACACGATCTCACGCACGTCCGGTGCGTTGAGCAGGACACGCACCTTCTCGCGAGCCCCCTCGAGGGCAGCCGTCGCGCGCTCGGCGAGCACGTAGACCCCGCGATGCACGTTCGCATACGACGTCGAGTAGAACGCCGTCATCGCCTCCATCATCTGGCGCGGCTTCTGCGAGCTCGCGGCCGAGTCGAGGAACGCGAGCGGCTTGCCGTGGATCTCCTGCTCGAAGATCGGGAAGTCCGCACGCACGGTGTGCGCGTCGAGCTTCTTCGCGACCGTGCTCACCGCCATGAGGGCATCCTAGCCCGCTAGGGCACTTTGAAAGAGGCGCCCGCATAGCCGGGAGCCGCCGCCTTCGCAGAGCCGCGCCTGAACCCGGCGGCGGTCAGCTGGGCCTTCCCGGAGGCGTCGCCGTGGGCGCGGCAGCCGGGAGCGGAGAAGGTCGCTCCGGGGACGCCGATGCCGTCGTCGACCGCCTGCGCCCACCAGGTGACGACCTTTTTCTTGCCCAGCTTCTTCGTCTTCTTGAAGACGCGAACCGAGAGGCCCGGCTGGAGGGCCTGCTCGACCAGGGTCGAGCCGGTGTTGACGACGACGGCGACCGTGCCCGGGTCGCCTGCGAGCCCGAGGGCGGAGACCTGGTAGGCGGTGCCCGGAAGCGCGACCGACACGGCGGCGCCGAAGTGCATGCCATGGCTGCGCGAGCGAGCCGCATATACGGCCCCGGGCTGGGTCCAGACGGCCCAGAGCCGGTCCTGCGTGTCGACGCTCAAGGCCATGTGCGGCTCGCCGCCCGCGAAGCCGCCGCGGAACGTGACGCCGTCGCCCGCCGGCGAGCCGTTGCGGAACGGAACGACCGAGACGCCGGTGGCCGTCGGGTATCCCGGCGCCCACGCGAGGAACGTGTTGCCCGACCGGTCGGCGACGAGCGGTGTCTCGTGCCGGTCGACCGGCTTGAGCGGCGTGCTCGAGGTCGGGCCGAGATCCGGACCGAGCGGGGAGTAGACCGCTGCTCCGTCGGGATCCGCGTTCGAGTAGAGCGCGATCTGCGCGAGCCCTGCCGTATCGACCGCGAGCGACTCGTTGTATCCGCAGCAGCGCGTGTAGACGTTCTTCACGCTCTCGCCGTTGAGACCCCGGAAGACGTTCACGAAGCCGGTTCCGTCCTGGGCGAAGAGCGGCGTGCCGTCCGGCAGGAGCGTCGCGCTCATCACGGGCCCGGTCGTGTGGGACTGCGTCTGGATCGGCCCAGTCCACGAGACGCCGTCGTCGGTCGAGGTCAGCCGGCCGACGCCCTGCGTGTTCGGGAAGTACAGCTGGATGGCGCCGCTCGGCTGCTGCACGAGCTGGGCGCGGCCGGCGATCTGGTCGCCCGAGACGACGATCTTCGGCGCGCCGCGGCTGCGCGAGACCGAGATCGTGCCGGCGCCCGGGGTGTCGAATGCCGCGAGCTCGGTCCCGGCCCGGGTGACGATCAGGGAGGCGACGACCGTGTTCTGGACGCCTCCGGCGAGGGGCGTCCAGGCCGCCGCGGCAGGCGCGACGGCGAGCGCGGTCCCAGCGGCGACGACGGCGAGACGCAGCACGCTACGAATCTGCCACGCCGGGGCGCCAGAGGCAACTTCAGACGAAGTTCATGGCGAAAATGTGATGCTTGCGCCGTGAGGCCCCGGCCTGGATTTCTCCTGCTCGCCGCCGCCGCGGCAGTCGCCGCCGGCTGCGGAGGCTCCAACGCAGCGGCGCCGCAGACGACCGCCGGCACCACCAGTGCGACGGGGACGACACAGCGGAATGCCGCAGCCCGCTTGCTGTCGATTCGCCGGCTCGTGCCGGTCGACGCGGGAACGCTCGACTCGTCGGTGCAGGACGCCGCCGCGGCGCCGTTCGGCGGCGGGGCCGTACTGCTCGGCGGGCTCACCGCGGCCGACACCTCGCGTGACGACGTCATCACCGTGTCGCGTGCGGGCTCGCGCCGAGTGGGGCATCTGCCCGGTGTCGTGCACGACGCCGCGGCGGTCACGATCGGCAAGTTGTCGTACCTCTTCGGCGGCGGCAATGGTCCCGCACAGATCGACACGATCGTGCGGGTCGATCCGCGTACCGGTGCGGCGGAGGCGATCGGTCATCTCCCGTCGGGCAGCTCGGATCAGACCGGCGCTGCGATCGGAGCCACGGCGTACATCGTCGGCGGCTACACCGGCACGCGCTGGCTCGACACGATCGTCGCCTGGAAGCCCGGAGGCACGGCGCGCGTCGTCGCGCACCTTCCGTCTGCGATTCGCTACGCCGCAGTGACCGCGGTCGGCGATCGACTCGTCATCGCGGGCGGTTCGCTTCCGTCCGGCTCCGCGACCGACGCCGTGTACGAGTACGTGCCCGCCACGAGACGAGTCGTCCGCATCGGCCGGCTTCCCGCGCCGACGACGCATGCGGCGGCCGCGACATTCGGGTCGATCGCCTACGTCGTCGGCGGGCGCAGCGCGATCGTGGGCACGCCCACCGACAGGATCGTCGGCATCGACGTCGCGACGCGAAAGGTCGCCGTCGCAGGCGCTCTGCGGCAGCCGCTGTCCGACCTCATGGCAGTAGGCACGGCGCGGGGCATCATCGTCGCCGGCGGCAAGTCGACTGCGGGAACGGTTGCCGGCATCGTCGAGCTCCTGCCGCGTGGCGCCGTCCGCACGACGGCCGCCGCTCTCGCGGGCGTCCCACCGCCGCTGGACAAGCTGAACGTCTACGCCGCGGATCGTGTCGGGAACCTCAGCCCCGTCGTTCGCAATGCCCGCCCGTACGTCTACGTGCCGAATAGCGACAGCAACACCGTCGACGTGATCGACCAGCGCACGTTCAAGATCGTCCGGCACTTCGCCGTCGGCGGGCTACCGCAGCACATCGTCCCGTCGTACGACCTGAAGACGCTGTACGTCACGAACGACAGCGGCAACAGCCTGACTCCCATCGACCCGAACACGGGGAAGCCCGCCGCGAAGACGATTCCCGTCGAGGATCCCTACAACATGTACTACACGCCCGACGGGCGTTTCGCGCTCGTGGTGGCCGAGCGGCTGCATCGCCTCGACTTCCGCGATGCGCACTCCTTCGCGCTGCACCACTCGCTGGTGTTGCCCTGCGTCGGAGCCGACCACATGGACTTCTCGGCCGACGGCTCCTATGCGCTCGTCAGCTGCGAGTTCTCGGCGCAGATGGTCAAGGTCGACATCCAGCACGAGCGCGTCGTCGACACGCTCACGCTGCGCGCCGGTGCGGCCCCCCAGGACGTGAAGCTCTCGCCTGACGGCAAGGTCTTCTACGCCGCGGACATGAACTCGGGCGGCGTGTGGCTCATCGACGGCGTGAACCTGCGCGTACTTCGCTTCATGCCGACAGGGGCTGGGGCGCACGGGCTGTATCCGAGCCGCGATGCGCGCTACCTCTACGTGACGAATCGTGCCGCCGGCTCGATCTCGGTCGTCTCGTTCCGCACGCGGCACATCGTCAAGACTTGGCACATCGCCGGCGGGGGAAGCCCGGACATGGGCAACGTATCGGCGGACGGCAAGGTGCTGTGGCTCTCGGGACGCTGGAGCGCCGCGGTGTACGCGATCAGCACGAAGAACGGCCGTCTGCTGGCGCGGATCCCCGTCGGTCGCGGCCCCCACGGGCTCTGCGTCTGGCCGCAGCCCGGCCGCTACTCGCTCGGCCACACCGGCATTCTTCGCTGACGCGCGCCCACTGACTACAGTGGCTGTTCGATGAGCAGCGACTACATCTACACGATGTACCGGGCCGACAAGTTCTACGGCGCGGATCGCCAGGTGCTGGCGAACATCTCCCTCTCGTTCCTACCCGGAGCGAAGATCGGCGTGCTCGGGCCCAACGGCGCCGGCAAGTCGACGCTGCTGCGCATCATGGCCGGCAAGGAAGAGCCATCCTCCGGCGTCGCGGAGCTCGCGCCCGGCGCGACGGTCGGCGTCCTCGAGCAGGAGCCGTATCTCGATCCCGCGAAGGACGTGCGCGGCAACGTCGAGGACGGCGTCCGCGAGCTGCGTGACCTACTCGACCGCTTCAACCAGATCTCCGCCGCGTTCGCAGAGCCGGACGCCGACTACGACGCACTGCTCGCCGACCAGGCGAAGGTGCAGGACGCGATCGACCGCGCCGACGCGTGGCAGCTCGAGGAGCATCTCGATCACGCGATGGATGCGTTGCGGCTTCCGGACGGCGACCGCGACGTCACGACGTTGTCCGGCGGCGAGCGGCGTCGCGTTGCCCTCTGCCGGCTGCTGCTTTCGTCGCCGGGACTGTTGTTGCTCGACGAGCCGACGAACCATCTCGACGCGGAGTCGGTCGCATGGCTCGAGCGCTTCCTTGCCGACTACAAGGGCACGATCGTCGCGGTGACGCATGACCGGTACTTCCTCGACAACGTCGCCGGCTGGATCCTCGAGCTCGATCGCGGCAAGGGCATCCCGTTCCAGGGCAACTACTCGTCGTGGCTCGAGCAGAAGCAGGAGCGGCTCGCGATCGAGGAGAAGACGGAGTCAGCGCGCCGCCGCACGCTGGCCCGCGAGCTCGAGTGGGTGCGCCTGAGCCCGCGCGCGCGGCAGGCGAAGTCGAAGGCCCGTCTCGGCGCCTACGAGAAGATGCTCGCCGAGGAGCAGAACGTGAAGCTCGACCGGGTGGAGATGCACATTCCGCCGGGCCCGCGCCTCGGCGATCTCGTCATCCAGGCCGAGCATCTGCAGAAGGGCTTTGGGGACAGGCTGCTCGTCGAGGACATGACGTTCTCGCTCCCGCCCGCCGGCATCGTCGGAGTGGTCGGCCCGAACGGCGCCGGCAAGACGACGCTCTTTCGCATGATCGCCGGCCAGGAGGCGCCCGACGGCGGCACCTTGAAGGTCGGCGAGACGGTGCAGCTCGCGTACGTCGACCAGTCACGCGCGGATCTCGACCCGGCGAACAACGTCTGGAAGGAGATCAGCGGCGGGCACGACATCATCGAGCTCGGCAAGAAGGAGATCAACTCCCGCCAGTACGTCTCGCAGTTCAACTTCAAGGGCGGCGACCAGCAGAAGCGCGTCGCCGACCTCTCGGGCGGAGAGCGTAACCGCGTGCACCTCGCGAAGCTCCTGCGCAGCGGCGGCAACGTGCTACTGCTCGACGAGCCCACCAACGACCTCGACGTCGACACGCTGCGCGCCCTCGAGGATGCGCTGCTCGACTTCGCGGGTTGCGCCGTCGTGATCACGCACGATCGCTGGTTCCTCGACCGCGTCGCGACGCACATCCTCGCGTTCGAAGGCGACAGCCAGACGACGTGGTTCGAAGGAACGTGGGGCGACTACGTCGAGTGGGTCAAGGAGACACGCGGCGCCGAAGCCTTGGAGCCGCACCGCATCAAGTACAAGCCTCTCGTGCGCGCTTAGCTTCGCTCGCTTCACGGGGGAAACCAGTTTCCCCCGTGGGCCCCCTTCTGGTGGTGTGCTCTCGGCGTGACGGAATCACTGCTGCGCGGAACAAGTTCCGCTCCGCGACGGCAGTAGAGCGACCTGTCAGTAGTAGATCGTCTTCGTGAGGTGGTGCTTCGCGTGCGTCTTGTGGAATGGGAGCCAGAGGCGGGCGTCGATCTGCGGCACGATCACCTGGAGCTCGGGCGGGCGGAGGGCGTTGACCTCGTCGGTGAGGAGCGCCGTCGCGTAGATCGTGTGAGCGCGCAGCTCGACCTCCCACGGGCTGCCGGGCTCGATCAGCTGTCCAGAGGCGATCGCCTGCTCGAGCGCGTCGCTGTAACGGAAGATGTCGAGCACGCGTAGCCCGACGGGAACGATGTAGTCGGCGAACGCCGAGAGCCGGTTGAGATCCGAGATGCCGAGGCCTCCCGGCAGCGAGACGTGCAGGAACCAGAACGCGAGCTGAGCGAGCTTGTAGAAGCGGACCGTCTGCCCGTTGTACTGGGCGACGTCGTCGAAGCGGGGGAAGTCGCGCACGAGCAGCTCGAGCAGGCCCTTGCCGTCGTCGTACAGGGCCGGTGACGCACGCGCGACGAGATTGTGGAAGCGGCCGTCGTAACGCTCGACGAGTGTCGCCCCCGCAGCACGGAGGATCGCAGCCCGCTCGTCGAGCATCTGCAGCTCGGTCGTGCCGCCGCGCAAGAGCTGCCGGAGGTCGTCGGCGGTGACGCGCGCGAGGTACGCCCCGTCGAGCACGTCGATGCCTTCGAGCACCGCGCGGTGCAGGCAGTAGAGCAGTGCGTCCGAGTCGGCGTACACGGCGCCGTCCACGATCTGGTCGAAGCGCACGCCGGTCTCGAAGTCGGTGTATGCGAAGTTCAGCAGGTTGGCGACGAGGACGAAGTCGATCGTGTCGTCGCGATCGAGCTCGACCGTGAACGGAAGCAGGAAGCGCGGGAACGGCAGCTCCTCGTATGCAAGCCACTGCGCGACCTCGTGGACGCGCGCGACGTCGGTGGTCACGTCGTTCGATTCCGCGACGACGGGCAGCACGCTCTCGAGGACGGGATGATTCGGGCCGAGCGAGCGCGGGACGGGTAGCGCGGAGGCGAGATCCACGGTGCTACGCCACCAGGTCGGCGTAGTCGGGGTGGCGGCGGATGTACGCCGCAACGAACGGACAGAGCGGGCGGATCCGCCTGCCCTGCGCGCGGGCGTCGTCGAGCGCTCCGGAGACGAGCGTGTTCCCGAGGCCCTCGCCCTCGAAGGCCGGGTCCACCTCGGTGTGCACCATCGTCAGGACGTCGCCGTCCCGCGTGTAGCGAATGGATCCGGCGAGCGTCTCCGCCGACCAGAGCTCGTAGCGGAGCTCGGACGGGTTGTCGACGACGCGGAGGCGTTCCGTTCTCACGAGACAGAACGTAGCGTCAGCGTCAGGGCAGCCGCGGCGACCAGAGCGCGGAGAGCGCGCCCGCGAGCACGAGGAGTGTGGCGCCGACGGCCAGGAGGATGTCCGTGATCTCGGCGCGGCCCCTCGTTCGGCCGAGGCTCGACCCGAGCTTCGCGTACGCAGCGTCGACGGCGCCCGCGGAGCGCGCTCGGAAGAACTTGCCGCCGGTCTGCTGCGCGATGGCCTTCAGGGTCACCGGATCGGGGCTGAGGCCGCGGCGGCCTGGGCCGAACGGCCCGCCGATGCCGGGGAACCCACCGGGGAAGCCCCGAAGCTTCGTCGCACCGGTCGTTCCCAGCGCGACGGTGTACACGGGGAATCCGGCCGCCCTCGCCCGCGCGGCGCCGTCGAGCGGCTCGAGCTGGCCCTGCGTCTGGCGTCCGTCCGAGAGGAAGAGGATCGACACGAGCGTGCTCGAGACCTTCGGCGCCGGCGCCGGCGCCGTCGTGTACGAGGCGAGCGACCCATTCTTCGGACTGCCGATCACCTTGAGGCCGAGCCGCACGGCCGTCGCGATGGCGTCGCCGATCGCCGTGCCGCCGAAGCCGCGGAACTCGCCCGCGGCGTCGACCGCGTCGCCGACGAGCGCGTGGTCGCGCGTCGGCGGGGTCGCGACCTGCGCCTCGCCCGCGAACAGCACGAGACCGACGCGCACGCGGCTGGGAAGCTTGTCGAGGAACGTGTGGATTGCGGACTGAGCGGCGGCGAGTCGTGTCGGCTTGACGTCGACCGCCTGCATCGAGCCCGACACGTCGAGCACGAGAATGACCGTCGCCTTGTCGCTCGTCACCGACGAGGCGACACGCGGCCGCGCCACGGCGACGCACAGCGCGGCGAGTGTGGCAAGGAACAGGCCGGTCGCGAGGTAGCGACGCCACGGGCGTCCTGCCGAGGCGACGAGCGCGAGCACGTCCACGTTCGTGTAGCGCAACGCGTAGCGCATGCGCCGGCGCTCGCCGAGCTTGTAGAGCCCGACCGCAAGCGGAATCACGAGCAGCGTCAGTAGTAGAAGCGGATGGCCGAAGCTCATGCGGCCACCGCGCAGACGAGATCGACCTGGACGATCGTGCGCGTCGTGGCCCCCATGCCTCCGCGTGCCGAGACACGCACGCTGTCCTTACGCACCAACTGCTGCACGCGCACGCTCTGTGCGACGCCGGTTGAAGGAGGAGCGTTGGTGTAGAAGCCCACCGCGTGCGTCGCACGCACGAGACGCTGATTGGCTGCGCAACGGGCGACGACGTGCGTCGTGATACCCGGCAGCACGAGGAGCTGCTTCACGACACGCACGGTGGGCTTGCCCGGCTTGAACGCACGGTATGCAGTCGGCGCGCGCTGGCCGCCGCCGGACGTCGGGATGCAGCCGATGTGCGGACGGAAGCTCGCCACCCCGCGGGCGCCGACAAAGCGGCCGAGGAAGATCGCGGATCCGGTCGTCGTGATGCCCGGGTTGACGGGACTGCCGAGCCCGCCGACGAACCCGAGCTCGATCGCGCGGCTGCTCAGCTCCGCGTCGAGGCCCCCGATGATGAAGCGCTTCGGGCAGTCCAGCTGGAACTCGCTTCCTGCCGCGGTCGCGAGCACCCAGGGGCCGGCGACGGGCACGCACACCTTCAGCCCACGACACTCGCTGGTCTTCGCTGCGTCGGCTGCCCCTGCCGCGGCGAGTGCGGCGCACGCGGCTGCGGCGAGGAGGGCGGCGCGCTTCACGGGACCCTCCGGAACCAGAGCATCGAGAGCGCACCCGACGCGAGCAGCACGATGATCGAGCCGGCGGCGAAGAGGTCGGTGACCTCGCGGTCGACGGTGCGATGCCCGACGCGCGTCGCCAGGTGCTCGTAGACACGGCTGAGGGCAGTGCTCGTTCGCGCGCGGAAGAACTGGCCGCCTGTGACACTCGCGACCTGCTGCAGCGTGCCCGGGCTCGGTGGCACGCGAATCTGTTCCTGATAGCCACCGACGAGCGGCGCGGTGACGACGCCCCTCGAGGTGCCGACGAGAACCGTCGAGATGGTGACGCCGAGCGTCTTCGCGCGCTTCGCGGCCGCGAGCGGCAGGGTCTTGCCACCCTGCCGTGCGCCGTCGGAGATCAACAGCACCGTGGTCGGCGGGACGACGCCCTCCCGTGCCTTCTGTCGCTGGCCCATCTGGGCTGCGAGGACGATGGCGTCGCCAAGCGCGGTTCCTTCGCCGGAGGTGAGGCCCGCGAGGCCGGTGCGGACGAGCTTGTGGTCGGTCGTGGGCGGCACTGCGACGAACGCGCGGCTGCCGAATGCGACGAGCCCGACGTTGTAGGTGCTCG
>JAOPYX010000307.1 GCA_025964535.1 Actinomycetes bacterium
CGCGTGGGGCGTGACGAGCCAGAACCCCTGGTACGGAACCGTGCGCAACCCGACGCACCCGGGCCGGATGGCCGGCGGCTCGTCGGGCGGCAACGCAGCCGGGCTCGCCGCAGGGCTGTGCGACATCGAGGTCGGCACGGATACCGGCTGCTCGGTCCGCCTCCCGGCGGCTTGTTGCGACGTCGTCGGGTTGAAGCCCGCCTGGGGGCGCATCTCCACCGAAGGGGTCTTCCCGCTCTGCCCCACCTTCGACACGGTCGGGCCCATGGCGACCGACGTCGCCGACGTCGCGCTCATGTGGTCGGCGCTCACAGGCGATCCGATCCCCGAGCCGCGCCTCGCCGGCCTGACGGTCGGCCTGTTGACACGGCCCCCGTCCGTCGGAGGGCCGGCCGCCGCCGAGAACCGCGCGGCGGAGCAGTACGTCGCCCGCCTCGAGGAGCTCGGCGCAACGGTCGTCGAGACGTCGATCCCCGACCCGCCCGGCGACACGTGGCCGCTCTTCTTCCACGAGGCAGGCGAAGCGCACCGCGCGACGTTCCCCTCGCGCGCGGACGAGTACGGCGACAACGTCCGCGCAAAGCTCGAGCACGCACAGACGATCGATCCCGCCGACGCCGATCGCGCGCGCGAGTCAGTGCGGCGCTGGCGCGCGTACCGGCCCGAGGTCGACCTCTACGTCACACCGACGCTGGGAATCGAGATTCCGCCCGAGGACGCCGACGAGGTGGAAGTGCGACTCGCCGTGTCTGCATTCCTGCGCCCGTTCAACGTGCTCGGCTGGGCCGGGCTCGCGATCGGCGACCTCCAGTTCGTCGCGCCGCGAGACGAGGTCGTGCTGGCAGCGGGGCTTGCCTGGGAGCGCGCTACTTCGGCGTGATGTCCTGGATGTCGCCCGAGGGCGGCACCCTGACGTCGACTTTCGCGCCGAAATCGGAGAAGCCCCCGTCGACGACGATGCGGGTGCCCCCCGCGGTGCGGTAGTCGACGAGCACGCGGCGCACGCGACCTCCGTCGTCGAGCCAGAAGTCGGCGGCGAACGGCTTCGAGGAGTAGTCGTTGCGCACCGCGGCCAGCAGTGCGGCGCGATCGGCGGCCGGTGCCTTTGCTGCAACGCGCGCCGGATCGACGATCCCGCGGAAGTGGGTGATGCGCTCGCCGGCGACCGTCTCGACGCCGATGCGCTTCGCGCCGCTCACGCCGTCTGCGAGATAGGCGACCGCCCGCACGTGCGCGAGCTCGTCAGGATGGCTCTTGCGATCGCCGGCGGGAACCCGACGAGTGTCGAGCTTCGTCCACGCCTTCACGCTCGGGTCCTTCAGCGCGGCCTCGACGTTCGCATTCGTGTACGCGTAGGGGCCGTCGAGCACGATCTCCTGGGGCAGGCCGCCCCCCGGCACGAGCTTGTAGAAATGGGCCGTACGATCCGTGAACGACAAGGCCCCCGTCTCGCTCGACAGCACGGCCGAGCCGTCGATCGTCGCCTTGATCGAGAGCGTGAACTTCGCTGTCCCGCTCACCGCCGTACGGCTACTCGCAGTCGCGAGACCTCCCGATGCCGCCTGCTTCGAGCCGCCGCACGCCGCGAGGGCGAGCACGAGCAGCAGGATCGGCAGCAGGCGACGCACGCGCGGCATTGTGCCGACGAGGCGCTAGAGCCGGATCGCGACGGCGTCGCGCGGCCGCGGTCGCTTCTCGACGCCGAGGATGTCGATGAACGCAGCGGCCGTCGGCGACCACTCGGTCCGCGCGTACGCAGCGACGTCGCGGATCAGCCTCGGCTTGAGGCGCAGCACCGATCCCTCGATTCCCGGCAGGACGATGTTGTCGGGCACGAGCGCCGGCCCGAGCCCTGCGGACGCGAGACGTGCGGCGCCCTCGGCCTGCGAGGTCCGCACCGAGCCGCGCGGGCTGAACCCGGCCAGGCGGCAGCTCTCCTCGAGGATCCCGGCGAGCCCGTGATCCTGGTGGTAGAGCACCCACTCGCGGTCGGCGAGCTCCTCGAGCCGGATCGAACGGCGCCCGGCGAGGGAGTCGGCCGGCGGGACGACGATCACGAACTCCTCCCACGAGATCACCGCGAGCGGGCCGTCCCACGAGCGCACCGGCAACGGTCCGATTGCGAAGTCCGCGACTCCCTGCTCGACCGCGTCCTCGAGCAGCGACCGGTGCCGGAACTCGTGCAGGCGGATGCCGACGTCCGGGTAGCGCTCGTGCCAGATCCGGATATAGCGCGGCAGCAGGCCGACGGCCATCGAGAGCACGGTCGCGACCTCCAGCTCGCCGGCCTCGAGCGCGAGCGCTGCGCGTGCTCCGCGGCGGCCGCGCTCGACTGCGCGCACGGCGGCCCGCGCCTCCGGCAGCAGGCTCCGTCCCGCCGGCGTGAGTGCGACGCCACGCGGCAGGCGCTCGATGAGGCGGCCGTTCAGCTCCTCCTCGAGCGCCCGGATGTGCTGCGAGAGCGACGGCTGGGCGATGCCGATCGCACGCGCGGCGCGGGTGAACGATCCTTCGTCGACGACCGCGACGAAGCAGGCCAGCTGACGGAAGTTCATAGCCTCAGCCTATCGGTGTGATGGCCAAACGCGCCACTTGACCTATGACGGAAGGTCGAGAAGACTTCTCCGGTGCGCGCCACGCGGATCAACCACGTCAGCATCTCGGCTTCGGATCTCGAGAAGTCGACCCGGTTCTACGAGGGCGTCTTCTCGATGGAGCGCATCCCGACGCCGACGTTCGACACGCCCGTCCAGTGGCTCCGCGTCGGCGACATGCAGCTCCACCTCTTTCAGGACGACAACCCGGCGCCCGCCCGCCACCACCTTGGAATCACGATCGACGATTTCGACGCCGCGTACCAGGCTGTCAAGGCATACGCGTCCGACACGTGGGGCTGGCAGCTCGTCGAGCTCCCGTCGCGGCAGGTGCAGCTCTACTTCCGCGATCCGAGCAACAACCTGATCGAGCTGAACTGGCCGGACGCGGACACGCTCGACCGGTCTCGCTATCCGGAGCTGCGGCGAATCGCCGACCACATTCCGCAGAAGGCCGACTCGCGAGAAGCCGTTCTGTACCTCTACGCCGGCGGATGATGGATTCGGCGCTGCGGAGGCCGGGCACGAAGACGAGGCGGCGGGCGCCCACGGCCGCGCAGCTGCGCGTGCTGCGCATCGCCGGCTGGGTCGTGCTCGCGGTGCTCGCGACCCTGCCGATCCTGTGGGTGCTCTTCTTCGCGCCGACGACCGGAAAGTGGGCGACGAGCTTCGGCTCGGCGGTGCACGATCCGAAGGACTTCCTCATCACGCTCCTCAACGGTGTCACCGCGGCGGGGCTCTATTTCGTCGTCTCGAGCGGCTTCACGCTCATCTTCGGACTGATGCGCGTGGTCAACATGGCGCACGGCGCGTTCTTCCTGCTCGGCGGCTACGTCGCCCTGAAGGTGCAGCGGCACATGGTCGGCGGCGGCGGTTCGTTCGGCTTGACGAGCTCCCAGGTCAACCTGACCCACTGGATCGTGCCCGCGCTCGCCGGGACGGCGATCGTCGCGGCGGCGGGCCTCGTGATGCAGCAGCTCTTTCTGCGCTGGACGCAGGGCCAGGACCTTCGCCAGGCGCTGATCACGATCGCGATCTCGATCATCCTCGCCGACCAGATGCTTGCCCACTTCGGCGGGGTCGCGGAGGACATCGCGTGGCCGCGGAACTTCGACACGTTCGCCAACCTCCACGTCGCCGGCGTCCAATACACCACGACACGGCTCGTGATTCTCGGGATCGCGATCGGGATCGGCCTGCTGCTGTGGGCCTGGCTGAAGCGCACGCGCACCGGCATGGTGATCCGTGCCGGCGTCGACGACCGCGCGATGGTCTCGGCGCTCGGGATCAACATCCAGCTCACCTTCGCGATCGCCTTCGCCGTCGGGTCGGCGCTGGCCGGGCTCGGCGGCGTCATCGGCGGCTCGTTCGCCAGCCTCGCGCCCGGCGTCGACGCTAACTGGCTGCTCTACTCGCTCGTCGTAGTGATCATCGGCGGGATGGGGTCACTCGGCGGTGCGGCCATCGGAGCGCTCCTGCTCGGCCTGACGAGCAACTTCTCCGCTGCGTACCTGCCGTCGAGCTACACGTACTACTCGATCATCTTCACGTTCGTGCTCGTGGCATTCGTGCTCGCTGTCCGGCCGCTCGGCCTCTTCGGAAGGCCCGCGTGATGCACAGCCGTGCCGTCACGCCCGACCGCGTCGTCGCCGCCGTTGCACTCGTGCTCGCGGCGACCGCGCCGCTCTACGTCTCGACGTACTGGGTCGGACAGCTCCTCACCCAGATGCTGTTCCTCGGCATCGCGGCGGCGAGCCTCATCTTCCTCTCCGCCTACGGCGGCATGGTCTCGCTCGCGCAGGTCTCGATCTACGGCATCGCGGGCTTCGTGCTCGGCAACGCGACGACGAACGGGAACACGAAAGGTCTCAACCTCGGCTGGAACCCGTGGTGGGGCGTCGTCGTCGGCATTGCGGTCGCGGTCGGCATGGCGCTCCTCTTCGGCACGCTCGCCAACCGCAGCGTCGGCATCTACTTCCTGATGATCACGCTGACGTACTCGGTGATCGCCAACCTGTTCTTCGGCCAGGTGACCGACGTCTCGGGCTTCGGCGGGATCAGCGGCATCCGGGCGCCGGGACTCATCGGCAGCGTCGACGCGCACCCGTTTCGCCTCTACTACATCACGCTGATCGTCGCGCTCGCGGTGTACGTGCTGCTGCGCTACCTCGTGCGAACGCCGTTCGGCCTGACGCTCCAAGGCGTGCGCGACGACCCGGTGCGCATGGCATCACTCGGCTACAACGTGCCACTCCACCGCACGATCGCGTTCGCGTTCGCCGGCTTCATCGCCGCAATCGGCGGCGTGCTCTTCGTCTGGTGGAACGGCCACATCGACCCCGCGTCGATCGACCTCGGCGCAACCATCGACTTGCTGGTGATCGCCGTCATCGGCGGCCTCTACCGGCTCGAGGGCGCCTGGGTCGGCGCCTTGTTCTTCGTCATCATCAACAACTATTCGCAGCGCATCGGCTTCATTGGGCCGCGCTTCCACACCTTGATCGGTGCGATCTTCCTCGTGATCGTGCTGGTCTCACCCGGGGGCCTCGTCGGCCTCTGGGAGCGCGTGGTCAACCTCTTCTCCGGGCGTCGCCGTGGCCCCCTCGACCGAACGCCGGTCGAGCTCAGGCCGGCCGGGCCCACCGCTTGAAAGGAGGCTCGCTGAGACGACCGCACAGATTCGAGCTAGGAGATTCGCCCGGTTGGTTGCAGGATCCAGGTTCGACGACGAACCACA
>JAOPYX010000327.1 GCA_025964535.1 Actinomycetes bacterium
CTCTTCGAGGGCGGAGAGCCGAAGGCGTCAGCCGTCGGCGCGATGCCGAAGGGGATGCTCGAGCGCTCGCTCGGGCTGGGCGAGGAAGCACCCGCCGCCTAGCGAGGAACTGCGGCAGGGGCCGGTACGCCGGCCTCTGCCATTCCTCTGGTCAGTGGTATGACCGGTGACGAGGCGCGGTCTCCGGGTCGCGAGCACCAATCGGGAGGCCGTCGGCGCCCGCCGTTAAGGCTGGTTTGCCTTGATAAGGGCTACGGCGGACTCCTGCGCAGCGTGATCGCGGGCCGGAGGCCCCGCGACGTTGCCGGTCAGGCCACCTACCTAGCCCTCTTCGCTGTCGAGGAAGCTCAGGAAGGCGGCGTGCCTGGAGAGGAGCTCTTCGATCTCCGCCACGCCTGCGCCCACCCAGTCCTCGAGCCACGTCTCGGCAAGGTCGTCTTCGATGCGATGCAGACCCCGTTCACTCATGCGGGCCATGATCGACGGCGATTCGCGAAGTGGCCATGGGCCGTTCGGCTCAACTTGCCGGGCCGCAGGGCCTACCGGCGCGGCTAGCGTAGGCCCGCCTTGCAGCGTTTCCTCTTGATCAATCCGCGCTCCGGTGGCCAGCGCCCGAGCGCGGAGGAGATCGTCCGGGCGGCGCGTGGGCGTGGCGTCGAGACCCACCTGCTCCAGGACGGGGACGACCCGGCCGGGCTCGCACGCGCCTCTGGGGCCGCCGTGCTGGGCGTCGCGGGCGGCGACGGCTCCCTCGCACCGGTCGCGGCGGTCGCCCTGGAGACGGGCGCCGCCTTCGTCTGCATCCCGGCTGGGACCCGGAACCATTTCGCCCGGGACATCGGCCTCGACCGCGGCGACCCCCTCGGGGCGCTCGCCGCGTTCGACGAGGACGCCGCGGAGCGGCGCATCGACGCGGGCAAGGCAGGCGACCGCATCTTCCTCAACAACATCTCCTTCGGGGTCTACGCCTCGCTCGTCCATCGCCGCGAGCGGCACAGGCGCCGCGGGGAGGCGCTCGCCCGCATCCGGGCGCTCCTCAAGACGGCGCGACACCGGCACCGGGTGCACGCGCGCGTGAACGGCGAGGAGCTCGTGGCGCGCGCCCTCCTGATCGGCAACAACCGCTATGCCATCGACCGCTTCACGCTCGGGGTGCGGGAACGCCTCGACGCGGGCGAGCTCCATCTCCTGGCGGCTGCCGGCCTGCTTCCCCACACCTGGGTCGACCGGGTCGCGGCGAGGTTCACGATCGAGCTCGCCAGCGCGCACGTGCAGGCGGCGATCGACGGCGAGCCTGTGCTCCTCGAGACGCCGCTCGAGCTGGAGTCGCTGTCGCGTGCGTTACGGGTGCGCCTGCCGGGCACGCTCTCGAGCGACCGCCAGATCGCGACAACAGGAGGAGGCGTCATGCACGACAACCCGCGTGCGACGGAGACCGAGCAGGAGCAGGCGCAGGAAGGCCGCCAGCAGGAAGAAGAAGCCATGCGCGGCATGGAGCACCACGACCCGGACACACAGCGCGAGCGCACGCGCGACGACGACGACAACGGCGAGTAGGCGCGACCTGCCCCGCTCATCCGCCACCTCGCACGAGCTCGCCCGGGTCGAGCTGCTGGCCGGCCTGCCCGGGCAGACGCTCGGCGTGCTCGCGAAGCATATGGTGCGGGAGGAGGTCGCCCCGGGCACCATTGTGGTCCGCGAGGGCGATGCCGGCGACCGCTTCTACGTCGTGTTCGCGGGGATGCTCAGCGTGACCAACAGCAGCATGGGCGAGCGGGAGATCCTGCGGCCGGGCGACTACTTCGGCGAGGTGGCCCTGACGATGGACGTGCCGCGCACCGCGACCGTGAGCGCAATCACGCCGGCGGTCGTGGCGAGCTGCGACCGGGCCACGTTCGACGAGTTCGTCCGGCCGCTCTTCGCGGACGACTAGCGAGCTGCGACCTCCTCGAGCACGGCATCGCTGAGGCGCGGCCACGCCTCCTTCGCCCAATCGCCGAACTCGCGGTCGGTGAGCACGCCGCAGGCAACCCCTGCGTCCGGGTCGACCCACAGGAACGTGCCCGCGGCGCCGAAATGGCCGAAGGTGCGCGGCGAGTTGCGAGCGCTCGTCCAGTGCGGGTGCTTGTCGTCGCGCAACTCGAACGCAAGGCCCCAGTCGTTCGGTTCCATCCTCCCCCAGCTCGGCAGCACACCCGGAAGCCCTGGGAACTGCACCGACGTCGCCTCGGCCAGCGTCTCGGCGGCGACGAGCGTCGGCGCGAGGAGCTCGCGGCCGAGCCTGAGCAGGTCGTCCATGGGGCCGGCGTAACCCCACGCGGGTGAGCTGCGTAGCTCGCCCGAGAGCGACAGGGGCTCGAGCACCGAGCCACGCAGGTAGTCGGCGAACGGCATCTCCGCGCGGACGGCGACGAGCTCTGCTGCGGCCTCGATGCCCGCGTTCGAGTAGATGCGGCGCCGCCCCGGCGCCATCAGCGGCGGCCCCTCGTCCGGCGGCAGGCCCGATGCATGCGACAGGAGGTGCCGCAACGTCGAGCCGGGAGGGCCTGCAGGCTCGTCCAGGTCGACCGTCCCCTCCTCGACCGCGACGAGCGCGGCGAGGCCCGTGAGGAGCTTGGTCACGGAGGCCCAGCGCAGAGGCTCCCCGCGTGGCCCGTGCGTGCCGAGCTCACCGTCCGCTCGTGTCACGCCGGCGGCCGACGTGCGGGCACCCCAGGAATCGATGGCTTTCAGCGCCTCCACGGCGGGTGATACTAGGCGCATGGAGCGCCGCCTCATCTCGTCTGGCTCGTCCTGGGAGGAGCGGTACGGCTACAGCCGCGCCGTCGTCACCGGCTCGCACGTGCATGTGGCCGGCACGGCGCCGATCATGCCGGACGACGCCGACCCACCACCGACGCCGTACGACCAGATGCGGCGCTGTCTCAAGATCGCCGAGGCCGCGCTCCGTGCCGCCGGCGCGAACATGACGGACGTCGTGCGAACGCGGGTGCTCATGACCGACGCGGGGTACGCACCCGAGATCATGCGCGCACACGGAGAGGTGTTCGGAGCCGTGCGGCCCGCCTGCACCGGAGTCGTCGTCGGGCTGCTCGACCCGCGCTGGCTCGTCGAGGTCGAGCTCGACGCGGAGATCTCATGAAGCAGATCCATCCTGCATCGATCACGGGCAAAGGGAGCGGCTTCGCGGCAGGAGGCAGCGTCCTCGACCACGCGTTCGGGCAGAGCGACGCATACACACTCGGCGTCGAGGAGGAGTACATGCTCCTCGACGGCGAGACGTTCGACCTCGTCCAGCACATCGACACGGTGCTGGCCGCGGTGCAGGGGCACGAGCTCGAGCCGCGCATCAACGCCGAGCTGATGCAGTCGGTGCTCGAGATCGCGACACCCGTGTGCCACACGCCCGCCGATGTCGAAGCACAGCTCGTTCGGCTCCGCACATACGTGAGCACGGTCGCGCGCGAGCAGGACCTGCGCTTCGGCTCTGCGGGAACACATCCGTTCTCGCTGTTCGAACGGCAGCGGATCACGGCGAAGGACCGGTATCGCGCGCTCGTCGACCAGATGCAGTACATCGCGCGCCGCGAGCTCATCTTCGGCCTGCACGTGCACGTCGCCGTCGACGATCCGGAGAAGGCGATCCAGGTCGTGAACGCCCTGATCGGTCACCTCGCCGAGCTCGTCGCGCTCTCGTCGAACTCCCCGTTCTGGCGCGGCGAGCCGACGGGCCTCGCATCATCCCGGCACATGGTGTTCGCAGCATTCCCACGCTCGGGCCCGCCACCGCGCTTCCAGGACTACGCCGACTATGCGGAGGTCGTCGGGCAGCTCGAGCGCACCGGCTGCATCGCCGACTACACGCACATCTGGTGGGACATCCGACTCCACCCGCGCCTCGGCACGATCGAGATCCGTATCTGCGACGCCGTGACGCAGCTGGATGACGTCGTCGCGATCACGGCGTACTGCCAGGCCCTCGTGAAGCATTACTCCGAGCGCTTCGACGCCGGTGACGAGATCCCCTCGTTCCACCGGATCCTGACGACGGAGAACAAGTGGCTCGCCGCGCGCTACGGCCTGGAGGCACCGGTGATGGACCTCGTTACCGCCAGACGGAACCGGATTGCAGTGGCGCAGGTCGTGCGCAGGACCCTGAAGCTGCTCGCGCCCCACGCGAAGGAGCTCGGCTCCGAGAAGGAGCTCGCGGGCGTCGAGCAGATCCTGCGCCGGGGCAACGGCGCCGACCGGCAGCTGCGGGTCTTCAACGCGAACCGGGACATCGTCGAGGTCGTGCGCGAGATCGCCGAGCTGACGGAGATCTCTGCCGTCGGCACCACCGCGTAGGCTGCGCGAATGCTGACCGTCGGCGACCGGATACCGGAGGCTCTCGTCTGGACGACGCCGCAGGAGACCGCGACGATCGAGCAGCTCGTCTCCGACGGGCCGATCCTGCTCCTCTTCTACCTGTTCGACTGGTCCGCCACCTGAACGAACGAGCTGGAGCTCCTGCGTGACAGGAGCGACGAATTCCGCGCTGCGGGCGTGCAGCCGTATGCAGCGTCGCGTGACTCGCCGTGGACGCACGTCGCCTGGATGCAGGCGCTCGACCTCGAGATCCCGCTGCTCGCCGACTGGAATGCAGAGGCGACGCGAGGCTTCGGCGTCGCGTTCGACTACCGGGGCATGCGGGACGTCTCCGACCGCTCGGCCTTCCTGATCGATCGCGACGGCATCGTTCGCGGCGCTTGGCGTTACGAGACGTCGGAGCTGCCGGACTTCGACGTGCTGCTCGCTGCAGCGCGGGCTCTGTAGCGTCGCGGAGCTCGCTCGGCACGGGGGGAAACTGGTTCCCCCCGTGAAGCGAGCGTCTTACATACCCATCGCGTGGTAGCCGCTGTCGACGTACAGCGTCGTCGCGGTGACGTTCTTCGCGCCGGGGCCGAGTAGATAACCCGCCGCGGCAGCGACATCCTCCGCATCGACGTGGCGATGCAGGGGCGCCCGCTCTTCGACGATCGCCTCCATCGTCGGGAACCCGGCGATCGACCGCGCGGCAAGCGTGCGAACCGGTCCGGCGGAGATCGCATTGACGCGAATGTTCTTCTCGCCGAGGTCGGACGCGAGGTACCGCATCGACGCGTCGAGCGTCGCCTTCGCGACGCCCATCACGTTGTAGTGCGGCACGACTCGTTCGCCGCCGAGATAGGTCATGGTGAGGATCGACCCGCCGCCGGCCTTCTCCATCAGCGGCTCGGCGGCCTTTGCGCACGCCACGAGCGAGTAGGCGCTGATGTCGAGCGCCATCCAGAAGCGGTCGCGCGGCGTGTCGGTGAAGCGGCCCTCGAGATCCTCGGCGGCCGCGAACGCGACCGAGTGCACGAGGATGTCGAGCTCGCCGCCGAACGTCTGCCCCACCTCGTCGAAGACGCGGAACAGATCGTCGTCCGAGCGGACGTCGCATTCGGTCACGAGCGCCGCATCGACGGTGGCCGCGAGGTCGCGGACGCTCTTCTCGATGCGCTCGCCTTGATACGTGAACGCGAGCTGCGCGCCGCCCTCGGCGAGCGTCTGCGCAATCGCCCAGGCGATCGAGCGCTTGTTCGCGACGCCCATGACGAGCGCGCGCTTGCCTGTGAAGGGCCCAGCCATCCGGGCGATCCTAGCCAGACGCGCAACCTCCTCGGATACCCTCCGCTCCCTTGCGCCGCATGGTCCCGCTTCTTGCCTGCTGTGCGGCGCTCGTCGCCGCCCTGCCGGCCGCGGCGGAGCTCGTCCCCGTACAGCGCAACTTCGGAGGCCGCTCGGTGCCGCGCATCCGCGCCGGTGTACTGCCGGCGCTCCCGTCGTCCGGCCGCGTCCGGGTGATCGCCCGCCTCGCGCTGCCGCCGCTCGCGCAACACGTCGGACGCGGCCTGTCCGCGGCGGGAGCACGACGCCGCCTCAGCCTCACGAGCGCCGGCGCCCGCGCCTACCTCCGACAGCTCGAGCAAGCACAGACGCGCGAGACGGCGCTGCTACGCCGGGCGATCCCCACGGCTCGGGTCGGCCGGCGCTTCCAGGTCGTGCTCGACGCGCTCACGGTGTCGCTGCCGGCGTCGAAGCTGCCCGCTCTCGTCCGCCTCCGCTCGATCGTCGCCGTCTACCCGAGCGTCGCGTACACGCTCGCACTCGACCGCTCGCCCTCCGTGATCGGCGCCGACGTGCTGCGCCAGCAGCAGGGAGCCGATGGCACAGGGATGAAGATCGCGATCATCGACGACGGAATCGATCAGTCGAACCGGTTCTTCGACCCGAAGGGGTTCGCGTTTCCCGCGGGCTTCCCGAAGGGCGGGGCGACGTGGACGACCCCGAAGGTGATCGTCGCGCGAGTGTTTCCGGGCCCGAATGCCGGGGCGGCCGGGCGGCTCGCGGTCGATCCCAACTCGTCGTTTCACGGCACCCACGTCGCCGGTATCGCGGCCGGGGACGCCGGCACGACTGCGCCGGCAGGGAGGGACCACCCGAGGGTGACGGGTCTCAGCGGCGTGGCGCCGCGCGCATGGCTCGGCAACTACCGCGTCTTCACCGTTCCGACGCCGATCGGGCACGTCGCGAACACGCCGGAGATCATCGCGGCGTTCGAGGCCGCCGTGCGTGACGGCATGGACGTGATCAACTTCTCGGGCGGAGGGCCCCAGATCGACCCGGCGACCGACGCGCTCGTCGAGGCGATCCACAACGTGGCCGCCGCCGGCGTCGTGCCGGTGATCGCGGCCGGCAACGACCGGGACGACTTCGGCCTCGGCTCGGCCGGCTCGCCCGGCACCGCGCCCGACGCGATCTCCGTTGCCGCCGTCTCCAACACGCATGTCTTCGCGCCGGCGCTCGACGTGACCGCGCCGGCTGCCCCCGACGTGCTGAAGGGGATCCCGTTCCTCGGCGCGAACGGTGGCACCGCGCCGTCGGAATGGAGCTCGGCGGACGAGACGCTCGTAGATGTGGGGTCGGTCGTCGGACGGAACGGCCGTCCGGTCGAGCGCCACCTGTGCGGTCCGGCGGGCAATCTCGCGTCGATCCGCGGCCAGCTGCCGTCGCGCTCGCTCACCGGGGCGATCGTGCTGGTCGAGCGTGGGCTCTGCCCGTTCGCGACGAAGGCTGATCAGGCGAAGGCCGCAGGCGCAGCCGGCATCGTCTTCTCCGACAACCGCGAAGGCGAGGCGAATGGGATCCCGGCGAAGCTGGCCATCGCCGCCGGGATGGTCGCCAACCTCGACGGCGACAACCTGCGCGCGTACCTCGATGCGCACGGCGGGCGGACGACGGTGCGCGTCGGCCACGACCCGCTCGAGCTGGAGACCGGGCGCAGCGGCGTGATTGCGAGCTTCTCCTCTGCCGGCCCGACCCCGTTCGGCCACGATCTCAAGCCCGACGTCTCGGCGCCCGGCGGACAGATCCTCTCGGCCACGTTGCCGAACACGAGCGACTCGCGCTTCGCGGTGTTCGACGGCACGTCGATGGCGACGCCGCATGTGAGCGGCGCGGCGGCGCTGCTGCTCGAGCTGCATCCGGGATGGACCCCCGCCCAGGTGAAGTCCGCGCTCGTCTCGACCGCCGGAACCGCCTGGGGCGACACCGCGCGAACACAGGAGGCGCCGGTGACGCTCGAGGGCGGTGGGCTCGCATCGCTTCCGCACGCGACCGACCCGCAGCTCTTCACGGATCCGGTCTCGCTTTCGTTCGGAGACGTCGTCGTCACGCACGGCGCAGCGAGTCGCGGCCTCATCGTGCGTCTCACCGACGCAGGGAACGGCGCAGGCACCTGGGACGTCGGCCTCGCACCGCAGGCGGCCACGGGCGGCGCGTCGATGGACGTCCCCGGCTCGATCTCGGTGCCGCCGGGCGGCGAGGCCGACGTCTCAGTCGTCGCGCAGGCGACTGCCGCTGCGCCGCAGGGAGAGAACTACGGGTTCGTCGTGCTGCGGAAGGGCGATGTGACGCGCCGCATCCCGTATTTCTTCCTCGTCGATCGGCCGGCGCTCGTCGATGCGCCCGTGCGCCAGCTGAAGCGCCAGCAGTCGGGCGACACGCGCAAGGGCGCGAACCGCGTCGACGCGTACCGGTATCCCGTTGCGCCGTTCGGCAATGCACCGGATGTGCCGCCGATGCTCGAGAACGGCGCCGAGACGCTCTACGAGACGTCCCTCTCCCGCTCCGCCGTGAACGCCGGCGTGTCGGTGATCCGCGAGACGCCGGGCGCCCGCGTCGACCCGTTCTACCTCGGTGCACGCGACGAGAGCACGGTTCAGGGCTTTGCCGGCACACCCATCAACGTGAATGCGCTGACGTCGGGCTATCTCCTCCCCGTCGGCGCCGCAGGCGCGACGTTTCCTCGCAAGCAGCACTTCTTCGTGGCGGTCGACTCGGGCCGCGATCCGTTCAACGGGCACAGCAAGGCGGGGCACTACGTCCTGCGCTCCTGGGTCGACGACGTCTCCCCGCCCACAATTCGGCTGCTGACGACCCGTGTCGCGGCCGGTCGGCCCACGCTCGTGCTTCGTGTGCGCGACTCCCAGTCGGGCGTCGACCCTTCGTCGCTCGCGATCGGCTACCAAGGCCTGCTCATCGGAGCGTCGGCATACGACCCGAGCAACGGCGTCGCGGTGTTCCCTCTGACGAGCACGGCGCCCGCGCTCAGCGGTCGAACGCTGGAGTTGCGGCTCTTCGCCTCCGACTTTCAGGAGGCGAAGAACATCGACACCATCGGGCCGTCGATCATGCCGAACACCCGCTCGACGACGGTCCGCATCCACATCGTCAGGGGGACGGTCGTCAATTGGATCCTGCCGGCGACGACGAGCTGTCTCGCGAAGCAGCAAACGCTGCGCGTGGCGGTGAGCTCGACGCGGCCGGTTGCCGGCGTCCGCTTCTTCCTCGCAGGGCGCAGGATCGGCGTTGCACACCGGCTCGCTGGTCTGTGGATTGCGCATACCTCGACCGCGAGGAGCGCGGCCGGCCGTCAGGCCCTCACCGCCGTGGTGACAGATGCGCATGGCCGTGCCGTGTCCGCGAGACGTATCGTGCGAACGTGTCCGCGTTAGCGAACAACCGCGTCGCGGTCATCACCGGGGCGTCCTCCGGCATCGGCGCGGAGCTCGCGCGCGCTCTTGCGCAGCGAGGCTGGCACTGCGTGCTGCTCGCTCGCCGCGAAGAGCGCCTGCGCACGCTGGCCGACGAGATCGGCGGCGAGTTCGAGCTCTGTGACGTGTCCGACCGCTCCGCGGTGGATACCGTGGCGGCACAGATCCTCGAGCGTCATCCGCGCATTCACCTGCTCGTCAACAACGCCGGCTTCACGCGGCGCGGCGACTTCCTCACCGGCGACGCTCAGGGGATCGAAGACGTCATCCGAACGAATTACCTCGGCAGCGTGTGGTGCCTCCGAGCGCTTCTGCCCGGTCTCGAGGCGGCGGCGCCCGCCGACGTCGTCAACATCGTCTCCGTCGCAGGCACCGTCGCGGTTCCCCAGTCCGGCCCCTATGCGGCGTCGAAATTCGCGCAGCTCGCGTTCTCGCGGGCGGCGGCCGCGCAGCTGCGCCCGCGCAACATCCGGGTGCACACCGTGAAGCCGGGATACGTCGAGACGGAGGGATTCCCGCAGGCCTGGCTTCCTGCACCCGTGCGGCGGCTGGTGATCGGGCCCGAGCGGATCGTCAGTCACGTGCTTGCCTCGCTCGATCGGGGGCGAGGCGAGACGACGGTGCCCCGCTACTACGCCGTTGCGAGCGCGCTGCAGGCGCTCGCCCCGAATCTCCTCACGCGTGCGTTGGCCCGCGGTGGGGCGCGGCGCTAGACTCGACCGACGATGAGCCAGACGACCTTCCAGGTCGAAGACGTCGTCGCCGTCGCCGGGTTCCGCACCGCGCTTCGCCGGTTCCTTCGACGCAGCGAGCGCGTCGCGCGGCAGTACGGCCTGACACCGCAGCGCTATCTGCTGCTTCTGATGATCAAGGGCGCGCCCGACGGCACGGAGCAGTCGACGGTGACGGAGCTCGCCGACCGGCTTCAGCTGGCGCAGAGCACGGTCACGGAGCTCGTGCGGCGCGCCGAGGAGATCGGCCTCGTCACGCGCGCGCAGTCACAGGACGATGCGCGCGTCGCTCATCTCCGCCTGACGCCCGAGGGCGATCGGCGGCTGATGCAGTCGTTCACGGAGATCGCCACGGAGCGCGGACAGCTGCGCGACGCGTTCGCACAGGCGGACGAGTCGATGGCGGATATCTAGAGGCTAGGGCGTCGGGCTCGACGGCGGTGTCGGCGTCGGCGTGACGCTCGGCGTCGGGGTCGTCGTCTTCTGCACCACCTCGCAGTTCTTCACGATGTCGACGGCGTCGACGATCGCGCGATCGGCGCCGTCGCCGCAGTCGATGATGTCGCGCTCGCCGTCGGCCGCATAGATCGTGTCCGAGCCCGGGCCGCCGAGGATTCTGTCCGCGCCCGGCCCTCCGGTCAGGACGTCGTTTCCGGGGCCACCGTCGAGACGGTCGTCCCCGGCGCCGCCGAGCAGCGTGTCGTTGCCGCCCATGCCGAGGATGACGTCGTCGAAGCCGCCGCCCGCGAGGTAGTCGCCGCGGCGCGTGCCGACGATGTGGCGGCCGCGCCGGTGCGGTGGTGCCGCGACTACCGGGTCGGACGGATCGGACATCGAGACGAGCGTGCCGTAGGCGTTCTTCGCGGTCACCACGAGCCGTAGCGTCGCGCTGAGGTCGCTCGCCGCCGGGTAGTAGACGACCTTCGTCGCGCCCGGGATCGTACGACAGGCTGCTCCGGTTGCATCGCAGCGCTGCCACACGAACGTCGTGGCGATCGGGCTGTCGCCGTTGAACGTGCCGATCGAGCCGGTGAGCTGGCGACCGGCAGCGATCGTGCCCGTGATCGTCGGCGCGGCGACGGCCGACGGTGAGAAGTGCTGCTTGTCGACGATCGGGAACGTGTGGTTCGTGATGCCGACGTCGACGCCGGCCGGATTGGTGCCGGTGATCCAGACGCGGATCGTGAAGCCGATGTCGGCGACCACAGGGGTATAGGTCGATTGTGTCGCGCCCGCGATCTGCACGCAGCTCGTGAAGTCGCCGGCGGGATTGCAGCGCCGCCAGGAGTACGTGAAGGTCGGCGCCGGTGTCCCATCCCATGAAGCGGATCCGAGCGAGAGAATCTGGTCCACGACGTTCCGGCCGGTGATCGGCGGCGTGACGCGCAGCTTCGGTGCGATCGCCGTCACGACGGCGGTGACGTCGGAGTTCTGACTTGCGCTTCCCTGGGTGTTTGTCGCCGTGACCTGTACGCGCAAGCGCGTGCCGTAGTCCGCGGTCACCGGCGTGTAGAAGCTCGAGCGGGCACCCGCGATGTCGATGCACTGCCCGTTGTGCGGATCGGCTGCGGCACAGCGCTTCCACTGATACGCGTAGGTGAGCGGGAACGCGCCGTTCCAGGTACCAACGCTCGCGGTGAGGAAATCGCCGACGGTCGGGGCCGTGTCGCCGAGGCTGAGGTTCACGGTGGGGTAGACGACGTTCACCGGCGGGCCGGTGAACGACGACGGTGGCTGGTTCGACGGTGCGGTAACGGCCTGCCAATCGGGCTGGGAGGCGCCGGCGGTATTGGGGATGGGCGTCACAGTCCCGCTCGCCTGCGCGACCATGTAGGACAAACCTCCACCCGAGGGGACGAAGGCGATCTTCGAGCCGTCGGGCGAGAACGCCGG
>JAOPYX010000335.1 GCA_025964535.1 Actinomycetes bacterium
TGCCTTCGAGCTTCATCGTTCCTCCAGGTGGGAGATACTTGCGTGCGCAAATATTAGCGACTGCCGCGATTCTGAGCAAGTTCTGGCAATGTCCTGCCCGTGACGACGGATCAGTACCACGAACCGCCTGACGAGCTCAGCCCCGAAGTGCGGACGTTCGCCCGGATGGTCGCGTCGCTCCAGGAAGAGGCCGAGGCGATCGGCTGGTACGAGCAGCGAATCTCCGTCGAGCCCGACAAGCAGGCGCGCGCGATCATGGAGAACGCGCAGCAGGAGGAGTTCAAGCACTTCGCGATGAGCCTCGAGTTCCTCACGCGGCACAACGAGAAGTGGCGCATCGCGTTGAAGAACGTCCTCTTCAAGAAGGGCGACATCGTCCAGCTCGGCGAGCAGGCCGAGCAAGCGGAGGAGAAGGTCGACGAATAGCGCCTGCACCGGCTCGAAGCGCCACGGCTGGTGACAGTCGCGAGCCGTGTCCGGTAGAGCGATGACTTCCGTCCGCCGCGGCCGAGCCGGGAGCCGCGGCCCGCGGCGTTGAGCGCGGCGCGTGCACTGGCTCGAAGAGCCACGCCCGGTGCCAGGCACCAGGCGTGTCTGTTGGAGAGATGGCTTCCCGCCGCCGCGCGAGTGCCGGAGCCGCGCCGGAGGGTCAGCGCCCGACGGGCATTGGCTCGAAGAGCCACGCCTGGTGCCAGGCACGAGGCGTGTCCGTAGGGGAGATGGCTCTCTGCCTCGGCGACAGCGCCGGAGCCGCGCTTTTCCATCGAGACTCGCGCCGCCGGCATTGGCGCGAAGGGCCACGTCCGGTGACAGTCACCGGGCGTGTCTGTTCGAGAGATGACCCGCTCGGCGAGGACTACGCGTCGAGCGAGGACTCGAACGCGGCGCGGTCGGTCACGTCACCGTGCGTCGGCAGCACGAGCTCGAACGGAAGCTCGAGCAACGCACGCAGCCGCTTCGGCGCGTCCGGATCGTCGGTTGCCCATTCGAACGGGGCTCTATGGCCATCCATATACGAATCGCCGACGACGATCGCCCGATGCTCGGGAAGCCAGAAGACCTGCTCCTCCGGGAAGTAGCCGGGCCGCGCCTCGATTCCGCCCGGCGGCTCGTCGAGCACCGGTAGATCGAGCTCGTCCGTGTCCCGCCGATGCCAAGGCACCGTGAGCAGCACCGCGTCCGCGCGCGGCGCCGGAAGCACCGGATCGATGAGGACGCGCATCTCCTCGATCTGCACCGCGTACGACCGCACCTCCGGCCCCCACGTCAGCTCCGGCGTCCACTCGGGATGCTCACCCGTCCACGTCCACAGACCCGGGCGAAGCTCGTCCATCAGCCGACGCCGGCGAGCAGGAAGGCGCGCGACTCCTTCAGCATCTCGCGCGCGATCACGAGCCGCTGAACCTCCTGCGTTCCTTCGTAGATCTGCGTGATCTTCGCGTCGCGCATGAAACGCTCGGCCGGGTACTCCTTGATGTACCCGTAGCCGCCGAGGATCTGCACCGCGTCGGTGGAGACCGCCATCGCGACGTCGCCGCACTTCAGCTTCGCCATCGCCGACGCCTTCGTCAGCTCGGAATCGTCGGCGCCGTCGTCGACCATCTGACCGAAGCGATACAACAACCCACGCGCCGCCTCCGTCTCGGTCTCCATGTCAGCGAGCTTCGCCTGAATCAACTGATGCTGCGCGATCGGCTTGCCCATCGTCTCGCGCGTCTTCGCATACTCGAGCGCGTAATCGGTCGCGCCCTGCGCGATTCCGAGCGCCTGCGCCGCGACACCCGGACGCGACCGGTCGAGGATCCGCATCGCGATCTTGAAGCCCTCCCCCTCCGCGCCCAACAGGTTCGCCGCCGGGACACGAACCTCGTCGAACGCCAGCTCCCCCGTCGTCGAGCCGCTGATCCCCATCTTCGGCTCCAGCCGCGTCACCTCGAACCCCGGCGCGTCGCTCTCGACCAGGAACGCCGAGATGCCGGCATGCCCGCCTTCCGGATCGGTCTTCGCGAACACGGTGTAGAGATTCGCGACGCCCGCGTTCGTGATGAACCGCTTCGAACCGTTCAAGACGTACTCGTCGCCGTCGCGGCGCGCCGTCGTCCGCATCGCCGCGGAGTCCGACCCCGAGCCTGCCTCCGTCAACGCGTACGCGCACAGCCACTCGCCGCTTGCAAGCTTCGGCAGGTACTGCCGCTTCTGCGGACCCGAGCCCGCCAGCTTCAGCCCGAGCGAGCCCAGCTCCTGCACCGCCAGGATCAAGCCGCTCGTCGCGCAGACCTTCGACACCTCTTCGATCGCAATCAGCGCGAGCAGCGTGCCCGTGCCGAGACCCCCGTGCTCCTCCTCGAAGAACAGCCCGAAGATGTCGTTCTCCCTATACAGCTCGACGACGTCCCACGGAAACTCGTGCGACGCATCGATCTCGGCCGCCCGCGGCGCGATCTTCTCGCGCGCGATCGTGCGTACGAGCTCGCGAATCTCGCGCTGCTCGTCGCTGAGCTGGTCCCAGGCCACGGATCGATTCTAGGTCAGGGAGCCGCGTGGCACACGGCCTCGATGTTGTTGCCGTCCGCGTCGAGGACGAAGGCGCCATAGTAGTTCGGGTGGTAGATCTCGCGGACGCCCGGCGCGCCGTTGTCGCGGCCACCGGCCGCGAGCGCCGCGCCATGGAACGCATCGACGGTCGCACGGTCAGGCGACGCGAACGCGACGTGCGTACCCGTACCGTAGGGCTCGCGTTGCGAGATCCAGAACTCCGGCTTCTCCGCGGTGCCGAAACCGGCCCTATTCCACTCGTCGAACGACATCAGCACGCGCCAGCCGAGCGGCGCGAGCGCCTGCTCATAGAACGCGCGACTCGCCGCGTAGTCCTTCACATTCAGGCCGACATGGTCCAACATCTCGGGCTCCTCTCTCAGTAGGCTCGCCCGCATGATCCTCGAGAACGGCATCGTCCGCACCCTCGACCCGTCGCTTCCGATCTCGCGTGCCGTCGCGGTGGCGGGCGATCGCATCGCCGGCGGTGTGGGCGTGCACGAGACGTCGCTCGCGAGCCCGGAGACGATCGACCTCGAGGGCCGCTGCGTCCTTCCGGGCTTCACCGACTCCCACGTCCACTTCCCGACGTGGGCGGTCGCGCAGCGCGAGGTCCGCCTCGACGCGTGCACGTCGCTCGACGAGACACTCGACCGCATCCGCGCCGCGCGGGCCACCCTGCCCGAGGGAGTGCATCTGCGCGGCTTCGGCTGGCGCGACGCGGACTGGACCGACGGCCTTCATCCGACGAAGGAAGACCTCGACGCCGTCACCGGCGCCCGCCCTGCAGCGCTGATCTCGAAGGACTACCACTCGCTCTGGCTCAACTCGGCGGCGCTCGCCCTCGCCGGCGGAGACCTCGAGGTCGACGGCGGAGTGGTCGAGCGCGACGCGCGCGGCGAGCCCACCGGGGTGCTGCGCGAGGAGGCGGCGTGGCGCTTCAAAGAGCGTCACCTCACCATCCCCGACGACGAGTACCTCGAGGCGATGCGCAGCGGCGTGAAGCTCGCGCACACGCGCGGCGTCACCTGCGTGCACGACAAGGACGGCTGGCTCGGCGCCGCCGGCCTGTGGCAGCGGCTCGACGAGTACGGGGGACTGATGCTGCGCGTCTGGCAGTCGGTGCCGCACGAGACGCTCCCGTCACTGCAGGCGCTGTCGCTGCGCAGCGGCATCGGGTCGCAGATGCTGCGCGTCGGCTACCTGAAGGTGTTCATGGACGGAGCCCTCGGCTCGCAGACCGCGTGGATGCTCGACGGCAGCGGCGTGCAGATCACGAGCGGCGAGGAACTGGCGGAGATCATCCGCGCCGGCGCCGAGGCGGGCTGGCCTGTCGCCGTGCACGCGATCGGCGACCGCGCGAACCGCGAAGCGCTCGACGCCTTCGAGCAGACGCGCGACGTCTGGCAGCCCCGCGGGCTGCGCCAGCGCATCGAGCACGCGCAGTGCGTCGCGCCGGAAGATCTGCCGCGATTCGCCGAGCTCGGCGTCGCGGTGTCCGCACAGTTCAGCCATGCGCCCTCCGACCGCGACCTCGCCGAGCGCTTCTGGAGCGACAAGCTCGACGGCACATATGCGTTCCGCTCGCTCCTCGACTCCGGGGCCGTCGTCGCGAACGGCTCGGACGCACCGATCGAAGAGCTCGACCCGTGGTCGGGTGTCGTCGCCGGCGTCCTGCGCACGCTCGACGGCCGCGAGGCCTGGCGGCCGGAAGAAGCACTGACCCTCGAGCAGGCGCTCCAGGCGACGTGTGTGGCGCCCTCGTGGCTCTCGCACGACGAGCGCATCCGCGGCACGCTCGTGCCCGGCCGTCTCGCCGACCTCGTCGTTCTCGACCGCGACCCGTTCGCGTGCGAGCCCGCCGAACTACCCGACGTGAACGTCGTCGCGACGATGGTCGCCGGGAGGTGGGTACACAACCCGCCCCCCTGGTAGTTGCACGAGGCACCCGGCATTTGATCAAATCGCCCATCCCGTTCCCGACGTAGCGAAGGAGACGAGAATGGCGGCAACCTCGGTGGCACCCGAGCCTGGCGGCTTCGACCGCTTGCGCGAACACTCGATCGGGCTCCCGCAGGTCCTGTTCCAGTCGATCACGCACATGGCACCGGCGGCCGCGGTCGCGTACTCGCTGCTGCTCTCCGTCTTCAACGCGGGGCCCGTGCTCCCGCTCGCAGTGCTGCTCGCACTGATCGCGTGCCTGCTCGCCGCCAGCTCGATCGGGCAGCTCGCGAAGGAGATGCCGTCCGCAGGCGGCCTCTATACCTACACCGCAAAGTCGCTGGGGCCTGCGGCCGGCTTCTTCGTCGCCTGGCTGTTCCTCCTCTTCGAGCCGCTCGTCGCACCGTTCCTCTTTCTCGAGGGCGGCTGGGCGATTCGCGACGTCATGCAGACCGAAGTCGGCTGGCACTACACGGGTCAGTGGTGGATCTGGGTGCTCGCGCTCGCCGTCATCGTCTTCCTCCTGACGTATCGCGACATTCGCATCTCCGCCACCGCCGGCGTCCTGCTCGGCGTCTTCGAGATCGCCGTCTTCGGCGCACTTGCGATCTGGATGCTGATCTCGAACGGCAGCCACTTGAATCTCGCAGCCTTCAACCCGGACCACTCCCCCAGCGGCTACACGGGCGTATTCAAGGGGATGGTCTTCGCGATCCTCGCGTTCATCGGATTCGAGGCGTCAGCGCCGCTCGGTGAGGAGGCGAAGAACCCGCGACGGACGATCCCACGCGCCGTCGTCTACTCGTGCCTCTCGATCGGCGTCTTCTATCTGCTCGCGTCGTACGCGTGGGTCTACGGCGCCGGCTTCAACAACTTCCTGCACGAAGCGACGACCAATCCCGATCCGTGGCGCTCGCTCGCGAAGCTCTTCTGGGCCGGCGGCTGGGTGCTCGTCTTCGTGGCGATCGTCAACTCGATCGTCGCCAACTCGAACGCGGGCTTCAATGCGGCCACGCGTGTCTTCTACGCAATGGCACGAAACGGCGCCGCGCCCGCGCCACTCGCACGCACGCACCCGCGCTTCAAGACGCCGTACGTCGCCATCATCATCAACACGATCATCGCGGTCACCCTGTCGATCATCCTCGGCTGGAAGTGGGGGCCGTTGAACGGCTTCTACATGCTCGCTACCGCGGCGACCGTCGTCGTGATCCTCGTCTACATGCTCGTGATGCTGGGTTGCGGTGTGTACTACTGGCGCGGCGGCAGGTTCAACGTCCTGCTGCACGGCGTCTTCCCTGTCGCGGGCATCGTGCTGTTCGCCTTCCCGCTCTTCTACCAGTACCACCCGATTCCGGCGGCTCCGCTCAACTACGCCGTGTGGTGGGCGGTCGGCTGGGTCGTGCTCGGCCTGATCGTCACCGCGATCATGTCCCGGGTGAAGCCGCAGGCGTTGCGGAACGCTCAGCTCATCTATGTCGAAGACGAGACGTTCGTTCCGGTGGCGTAGATGGCGCAACACCGCCTGTCGCGTGACCAGGTGATCTGGTCGTTCGGGCCCGACCTCCAGCATGTGCTGGAGGTCGAGCCCGGCGATGTCGTCACCTTCGAGACGAACGACTGCTTCACCGGCCAGATCCGGAGCGAGGACGACCTCGTCACGGGCATCGACATGTCGCGCATCAACAGCGCGACCGGCCCGGTCGCCGTAAAGGGAGCGGAGCCGGGCGACTCCCTCGTCGCGGAGATCCTCGACGTCCGCCCGATCGAGTGGGGCGTCGCGACGCTGATCCCCGGCTTCGGGCAGCTGATCGACCAGGTGCAGGCGCCCCTGACGCGCCTCTTCGAGGTGAAGGACGGGATGATCCGGCAGAACGAGCGCATCTCGTTCCCGGCGCGGCCGATGGTCGGCGTCGTCGGCGTCGCAACCGACGGCGAGACCCTGTCGAACGGGCTCGCCGGCCGGCACGGTGGCAACCTCGACGATCACCTGCACGGCAAGGGCGCGAAGATCTTCTTCCCGGTGCGGCAGCCCGGCGGCATGTTCGCCGTCGGCGACATGCACGCGTCGATGGGCGACGGCGAGATCTGCTTCACCGGCGTCGAGATCGCGGGCGAGGTCGACATCCGCTTCGACGTGCTGAAGGGCAAGCAGGCGACCTGGCCCGTGACGGAGCTTGCCGAGCGCTGGCTGCCTCATGCGACGGCCGACCAGTTCGACGACGCGTTGAAGCTCGTGTCGGAGGAGGCCGCCCGCATGCTCGTCGACGAGCACGGCTTCTCGATGGAGGACGCGTTCATCTTCCTCTCGGTCGCCTGCGACGCGGGCGTCGCACAGGCGTGCAAGCCCGCCCCGGGCGGGTTCGGCACGATCGCCCGCTTCTCGATCCCGAAGATCGACGCCTGCCCGGCCCCGTTCGCCGCGCGTTAAGGGAACATCTCCGGGACGGCGCGCCCGGTCTGAGGGCCCGGCAGATCGCCACGTCTGGTGCCGACACGTACAATTCAGGGGATGAACCGGACGATGAACCCCGTCCACGAGGCCACGACGTGTGCCGTGGCGGCCTCGGCGGAGATCATCGGCGCCAAGTGGACGGCCCTGCTCGTCCACGATCTCTCGGAGGGGCCGCGCCGGTTCTCGCAGCTCGAGCGCTCGTGCGGCGGCATCAGTCCACGGACCCTCGCCGAGCGGCTTCGTGCCCTCGAGAGCGAGGGAATCGTCGAGCGCCACAGCTACCCGGAGTCGCCGCCCCGGGTCGAATACGAGTTGACCAGCAAGGGCGAGGCCCTACTGCCGATCATCGACGCGATGCGCGAGTTCGGCCACTCCCACCTGGAGTGCGGCCACGACCACTCGCACGTCCACGCGCACTAACTACGTCGTCGGCAGCTTCCCGAGCTCGGTGTACAGCTCGGCCGCCGTGTCGACGCCCTGCGCGAAGTAGCGCACGAGGAAGCGCTCGTTCGGCGAGTGCAAGTTCGACTCGGGCAGCGCGAAGCCGGTAAAGATCGTGGCGGTCCCCTTGTCGGCGAGCGCGCGCATGATCGGCAGCGTCCCGCCTGAGCGGACGAGCAGCGGCCGCACGCCGAGCACCTTCTCGAACGCGTCGAGACCGAGCTGGATCGCGGGCGCGTCGGGCCGGAAGAGCGAGGGCGGCGAGCCCGTCCATGCGATCTCGACATCGGCGCCTTCGGGCGCTGCAGCGCGCAGGAGCTGCTCCGCGGCGGCGCCGATGACGTCGACCTCCTGACCGGGAGCGAGGCGGATCGTGAACTCGCCGGACGCCTGGACCGACAGCGTCGTGTTCCGCAGCCCCGGCTTGCCCCCGATGATCCCGTTGACGTCCGCAGACGGCTCGGCCCAGGTGCGCGTGTAGAACTGCTCGGCCGCGGTCGCGTCGAGCGCCCGAGCTCCCTGGTCGCGCAGCTCGTCGGATCCCGGCGGCAGGGTCGCCCAGGCAGCGAGCTCCTCGGGCGTCGGCGCGGCGATGCCCTGGCGCAGCGGCTCGGGCAGCCGGCCGTCCGGCCCTGCGAGCACGGACTGGAAGAGCCGCATCAAGACGTGGATCGCGTTGAGCGCGGCGCCGCCGTACATGCCGGAGTGCAGGTCTCGCTCGCCCGTCCGCACCTTCACGTCGAACGCGACGAGCCCACGCGTCGCGAGATCGAACGCGGGCACGTCGATGCGCAGCATGCCGGCGTCGAAGATGATCGCGGCGTCCGCGCCGACGTGGTCGCTCGCGATCCAGTCGACGATCGTCGTGCCGCCGATCTCCTCTTCCCCGTCGCACACGAAGCGCAGGTTGACCGGGAGCGCGTTCTGCTCGACCAGTCGCTGCGCCGCCTTGAGCAGGATGAACACCTGACCCTTGTCGTCGGCGATGCCGCGCGCGTACGCCCACTCGTCCTTGATCGTCAGCTCATATGGGTCGGATTCCCAGAGCTCGAGCGGCGCCGGCGGCTGCACGTCGAAGTGGCCGTAGACGAGCACCGTGGGCGCGTTGTCCGGATCGTGCGACGCCGGGAACTCGCCGAGCGCGAGCTCCTTCTCACCGAACGGCGTCAGCTCGGCGCTGCCGCCCGCGCGCCGGATGAAGTCGCATACCCACTCGCCCGCCTGCTTGACGTCCTCGCGGTGCGCGGGATCCGCACTCACGCTCGGGATCGCGAGGAACTCCTGCAGCTCGTTGCGCCAGCTCTCGTCCATGGCGGGACATTAGTCGGAGGCGCCCGGCCCCTGCCGCCGGTACGGCGACGGCGCCGAGCACCGCGCCGCACACGGTCCCGACGCCGCCGGCGTCCGAGCAGCTATGACGCCTGGTCGAACTAGGCGACGTCGCGCAGGCTGTGCGAGTCGGCCAGCGCCCGCAGCTTCTTCAGGCTCTGGTTCTCGATCTGCCGGATGCGCTCGCGCGTGACGTTGAACGTGCGTCCTACCTCGTCGAGCGTGCGGGGATGCTCGCCGTCCAGGCCGTAGCGCAGCTCGAGGACACGGCGTTCGCGGTGCGAGAGCGTCCCGAGGATCTTGACGAGCGTCTCCTTCCGCATCGAGACCTCGGCCGCTTCGTCGGGGAGCGGCACGTTCTCGTCGGTGAGGAAGTGCCCGAACTCCGACTCCTCGTCGTCGCCGACCGGCTTCTCGAGCGAGACCGGCGTCTGCGCGCTCCGCATGATCTGCTCGACCTCCTCCACCGGCAGGTCGAGATCCCTCGCGACCTCCCAGGCGAGCGGCTCGCGGCAGAGCTCGGCGCGGAGCTTGCGCTCGCTGCGCACGATCTTGTTCAGCTTCTCGACGACGTGCACGGGCATCCGGATCGTCCGCGCCTTGTCGGCAAGCGCGCGCGCAACCGCCTGCCTGATCCACCAGGTGGCGTAGGTCGAGAACTTGAAGCCCTTGCGGTGGTCGAACTTCTCGGCCGCACGCACGAGGCCGATCGTCCCCTCCTGGATCAGGTCGAGGAACGGCAGGCCCTGGTTGCGGTAGCGCTTGGCGATCGAGACGACGAGGCGCAGGTTCGCCTCGACCATCTCCTGCTTGGCACCGTGGTCGCCGCGCTCGATGCGCTTCGCGAGCTCGACCTCCTGGGCGGCGGTGAGCAGGTCGACCTTGCCGATGTCCTTGAGGAAGAGCTGCAGCGAGTCGGTCGACATCTCGCGCGGCTCTGCGACGACCTCTTTCTCCGGCTCGTCGACGGCCGCGGCGACGACCTCGATCTGCAGCTCCTCGAGCGCACGATAGAACTCGTCGATCTGGCCGGCGTCGAGATCGAGCTCGTCGAGACCGAGTGCGATCTCTTCCGCGGTCAGCGAGCCACCGGCCGCCTGCGCGACGTCGATCAGGTTCCGCGCCTCCTCGGTCTCGAGGATTTCGGTCACCTCGCGTAGGCCCCGTCCCTCAACCCCTGTTGCACTCACTGGCTCCCCCTACCTCAGGTGTGCTTGTACCAAGACGCGCTTTTTGGATGTCGCACTGTGCCATGCGGATCGGACGTGGCGCCATGGGCCGTTCGGCTCATATTTTCTTTACTTGGTCCCAGTGGACGCAAGGGCTGTGAGGAGCTTTTTGGCCGCTTTCCCGTACACGGATTTCGGCTCGTCGACGGCGGCGAGGTGCAGCTGCGTGCGCGCTTTGCCGAGCTCCTTCGACCAGAGGAGCAGGATCCCGAGGTGGAAGCGCACGACTGCGGCCTTCGGAAACCTGCCCGTGAGTGGGCCGAGCTTCGAGAAGGCGAGCACCGGCCGCGCCTTCGAATATGCGCCGACGGCGGCTGCCGTCTGCGCCATCGGATCGTTGGGAGCGAGCGCTGCCGCCGCCCGAAACTGGCGCTCCGCGGAGATCGGCCGCCGCAGGTTCCAGAGCGCGACGCCGTAGAGCACCTTCGCGTCGGCGTCGCGCAGCATGGCGCTCCGCTTCAAGGCCGCGAGCTCCTGACGCGCCGGCAGGCTCGTCACCCGGGGCGGCGGCTGGAGGCCGGTCACGATGTACGGCAAGCCCGGAGCGAACGAGGAGTGCAGAAGATCGTCCGCGAAGACGGCGGAGGGCGAGTCGGGCTCGACCTTCGCGGCCTGCCGCCAGGCACCGACCGCGTCGGCGGTCCGGCCGGACCAGAGATAGGCATACCCGAGGTGCAGCTCCGCGAGCGCGCTGCGGGGATGCGAGGCGACGAGCGTCTTGAGCGTGTCGAGGCCGCCCTTCGGCCAGGTGGAGAGGGCCAGCCCGATCTGCGCCTCGAGCGAGTGGTAGCGGGCGAAGATGCGGCCGGCCTCGACGCGGTGCTTGGCCGCGTAGAGCTTGGCGCCCTGTGCGAGGGCGCGAGCTTCCGGATCGTCGCGCACGCCGAAGTCGAGGATCAGCGGCGGCACGCCGGCGCGTGGCTTCGTCACCGCACCGCTCGCAGCGGCCTTCTTGCCGTTCGACTGCAGCAGGGTCGCGCCCACGATGCCGCCCACGGCGAGCACCGCCGTGACGCCGACCACGATGAGGACCCTCGTCCGTGCGCTCATCAGGAAGCGAGGGTAGCTTCGGCAGGATCCGCGGCAGCGTTCGACGATCCGGTACCGCTATATTCTTGAAAGTCATGCCGAGCTACCGCGACCTGCTGGCCAACGTCAAGACCGAGATCGAAGAGGTGGACGCCACACGTGCCCGCGAGCTCTTCGACGGGCCGGAGGCGCCGCTCTTCGTCGACGTCCGCGAGTCGGAGGAATGGGACGAAGGCCACGTACCCGGCGCCGTCCACCTCACCCGCAGCCATCTCGAATCGCGCATCGAAGGCGCCGCACCCGATCGCGCGCAGCCGATCCTCGTCTATTGCGCCGGCGGATCGCGCTCCGCATTCGCGGCGAAGTCGCTCCAGGAGCTCGGCTACGAGAACGTCGTCTCGCTCGCCGGCGGCTACACCGATTGGAAGCGCAACGGCTTTCCGACGCAGCTACCCCGCACGCTCGATGCGGACAAGCGCGCGCGCTACAGCCGCCACATTCTCATCCCGGAGGTCGGCGTCGACGGGCAGCTGAAGCTGCTCGAATCGAGGATCCTGCTGATCGGCGCCGGGGGCCTCGGCTCCCCCGCCTCGCTCTATCTCGCCGCCGCCGGCGTCGGAACGCTCGGCATCGTCGACGACGACCGTGTCGACTCGTCGAACCTCCAGCGCCAGATCGCGCACTCGACCGAAACGCTCGGCGACTGGAAGGCCGACTCCGCGAAGAAGACGCTCGAGGCGCTCAATCCGGACGTCGAGGTCGTGACCTACAGGGAGCGCATCACCTCGGAGAACGTCGACCGCATTCTCGCCGACGGCTGGGACGTGATCGTCGACGGCGCCGACAACTTCCCGACGCGCTACCTCATCAACGACGCCTCGGTCTTCCACGACATCCCCGTCGTGCACGGCTCGATCTTCCGCT
>JAOPYX010000225.1 GCA_025964535.1 Actinomycetes bacterium
GCGTGAGAGCGCGACGAAGCGGCGCTCGCGGCCGTGCTGTGGCCGCGAACACCGCTCCGATCGCAACGACGGCGCTTGGAGGGTTACGCCGCCGAGCTTGAGTCGTTCTGCGCTTGCACTTCCTGCTTCATCAACCCGAGCAGGTCGTGGTAGAGCTGCGCGAGACCGGCCTCCGACAGCGGGCCGCGGTTCGCGCGCTGCAGGTACTGCAGCATCCACTCCTCGCGCGCGAGATCGACGAAGCCGATTCCGTGCTCGTCCTTGTAGCGCTTCAGCCGCGCGACGAGCTTCAGACGCTTGTTGACGAGCTCGACCAGAGAGCGGTCGAGGTCGGAGATCTCTCGCCGCACCCCGAGGACGTACGGATCCTCAGGCGCAGCGACGGACGGATTTTCGGTAGAGCTCATGCTCCCTCCTCGGCGTGACCTTCATAGACTCCGACGACGCGCAACGTGCGCGTCACCGCATCGAGCTCTCGGAGCGCGACCCTGACGGCCGGCTCGAGTGGATGGCCGGCGACGACCGCGTCGAAGCGGTACTTCCACGGCGTCGCGGGCAACGGGCGCGACACGAGCCGCACCAAATCGAGTCCTGCGCGCGCGAACGGCTCGATCGCCGTGAACAGCGCACCGGGTTGATGGTTCGTCGCAAACGTGAAGGCGGTGCGCGCATCGCGCAGCCCGCGGCCGACGCGCGTATACGGCGCGATCGAGACGAAGCGCGTGAACGCGAGCGTGTCGCCGACGTCATGTTCGAGCACCGTCAGTCCATACAGCTCCACCGCCTCGTCGCCCACGATCACGCCGACGGTCGGGTCGCCGTCCTCGATCGCCTGTCTACCGGCTTCCGCGGTCGTCGACGTCGCGATCACCGACGCCTTCGGCATCCGCGCGAGCAGGCTGCGGCACTGGTCGAGCGCCGTCGGGTGGGAGCGCACCGTACGGATCTCGTCGAGCGGAATGTCGGCCGACGCTGCAAGACAATGGCGGATCGGGAGGATCGTCTCCCCGATGATCGAGAGCGCGCGCTCGTACAGCAGGTCGTGCGTCTCGGCAACCGCCCCCGCGAGCGAGCTCTCGATCGGAAGCACGCCGAACGTCGCCTCGTGGCTCACGACCGCGTCCGCAACCGCGCGGAAACCCGCCAGCGGCACGAGCGTGTGGGCCGGAAAGAGGATTGCGGCCGCGGCGGAGGTGTGCGTCCCCGCGGGGCCGGGATAGGCGACGTTGGGGCTCACCGGGACCGGGGCCTCTCGCAACTACAGGTTGTCGTGCCGAGCGTGTTCATCGATGGGTCGCCTTCCTCGCAAACGAGTGGAGATATCCCGCGAGAGATATGAGCTAGCCGGGCGACAGCGGGGAAGCGAAAGCGCCGGCTAGCGCGTAAAGGCGAACGCGTAGAAGCCCTTAAAGGAGGTAATGCTCGTAATGCGGGCTTCCGGCGCGAGAATCATCAAGAACCACCGTACGACGACGACGCCACTCCGTCAACAGCAAGTTGTTCCCTTACCGCGGCGCCGAAGTCGGACGTGCTCGCCGTGCCGCCGAGATCGATGGTCGGCGATGAGACGATCGCGGCCTCGATGGCGCGGTTCAGCGCCTCCGCTTCCTCGGTGCGCGCCAGGCCGTGCTCGAGTAGCAGAGCAGTCGAGCGCAGCATCGCCACCGGGTTCGCGACACCACGCCCGGCGATGTCGGGAGCAGAGCCGTGCACGGGCTCGAAGAGTCCCGGGCCGCCGTCGGAGAGGCTGGCGGACGGTGCCATGCCAAGACCGCCGGTCACGGCCGCCGCAAGGTCGGAGAGGATGTCGCCGAACATGTTCTCGGTGACGATCACGTCGAATTGCTGTGGAGTCGTCGCGAGCTGCATCGCAGCGTTGTCGACGAGCATGTGCTCGACCTGCACCTCGGGGAACTCCGGCGCGATCTCGTCGACAACGCGTCGCCACATCCGCGACGTCTCGAGCACGTTCGCCTTGTCGACGGAGGTGAGCAGGCCACGCCGCGATTCGGCGAGCCGGAATCCCCAGCGCGCGAGCCGCTCCACCTGCCGCGGGTGGTACTCGCACGTGTCGAACACCGTTCCATCGTCGCGCACACCTCTCGCGCCGAAGTAGAGACCCCCGACGAGCTCGCGGACGATCAGCACGTCCACCTCGCCAAGCACTGCGGGACGCAGGTTCGCGTACGTGTCGAGCGCTGCTCGCAGGGCGAGCAGGCCCTGCTCGGGCCGAACCTCCGCCGCCTCGAACTCCGGGTCGCCGACCGGCCCCTTCAGCACCGCGACCGCCGAGAGGCACGCGTCGATCGTCTCCTGCGGAAGCGGCGAGCCCGTTGCACGAATCGCCGCCGCGCCGATCAGCCGCTCGTCGAGCGCGACCTCGGGCGCGAGCACCTCGAGCGCAAGCCGCGCCTGCTCGGCGACCTCAGGGCCGATCCCGTCCCCCGGCAGGAGGACGACTCGTTCGCTAACCGTCGGCAAGGACTCCCTCGGTGAGTGAGCGCGGCTGGCGGCCGCGCGGCCGCGGCGTGAAGCCCGCTGCCTGCATCGCTTCGTTCCAGCTGCCGAACACACGGGCAACCGTCTGCCGCGACGGATGGTTCTCCCCCGCCTGATCCCACTCGCTCGTCAGCGGCGTCCTGCTGTGCTTGCGATACCAGAGCGTGATCGCGTAGACGATCGTCTCGGGCGTCCAGCGGAACCCAGTCCGCGGCCCGGTTCTCATGCTGCACCTCCTATGCGTCGGCACTGTTTAGACCTGGACACCGAGGGTCTCCAGGATCTGGTCTACGTCCGGCTGGACGCGAATCGGGTCGTAGCGGTCGGCGACGAGACCGGGTGTCTTCAGCCCGTCACCGGTGACGAGCAGCACGACGCGGTCGCTCTCGCCGAGCTCGCCGCGCTCGACCGCCGCGCGGAGCGCGCCGACCGTCACTGCGGGAGCGGTCTCGCCGAACACACCGGTCGTCTCGGCAAGCAGCGCGATGTTGTCGACGATCTGGTCCTCGGGCACCGCGTAGATCGAGCCGCCGGACTCCCTGGCCGTCGCGACCGCGAGGTCGCCGTCTGCAGGGCTGCCGATGGCGATCGACTTCGCAAGCGTGTTCGCGCGAACCGGCTTTACCTTGGCGTCGTTGGCGAACCCGAGCGCGACCGGAGAGCAGCCTTCGCCCTGCCCACCGATGAGGCGCGGGGACGGCCCGTCGACGAGCCCGAGCGTCAGCAGCTCACCGAAGCCCTGGTGGACCTTCGTGAACATGGATCCGGAGCCGATCGGTGCGATCACCGCGTCGGGCAGGCTCCAACCGAGCTGCTCCGCGATCTCGAACGCGAGCGTCTTCGACCCCTCCGCGTAGTACGAGCGAAGGCCGACGTTCACGAATGCCCAGTCGAGCTCGAACGACAGCTCGACGCTGAGCCTGCTGCAATCGTCGTAGCTGCCCTCGACGGCGATGATGCGCGCGCCGTAGATCGAGGTCGCGATCAGCTTCTCCGGCTCGAGGCTCGAGGGCACGAGCACCGCGGCCTCGAGGCCCTCCGCCGCAGCGCGAGCGGCGACCGCGTTGGCGAGGTTGCCGGTGGACGAGCACGAGAGCGTCGTGCGGCCGAGCTCGACCGCCTTCGCGGCGGCGACCGCGACGACGCGATCCTTGAACGAATGCGTCGGGTTGGCGGTATCGAGCTTCAGCCACAGCTCGCCGAGCCCGAGCGCCTCTGCAAGACGTGGGGCCTGGACGAGCGGTGTGAAGCCGGGTGCGAGCCGCTGCTCTACCGGCGCGGCGACGGGCAGCAGGTCTGCGTACCGCCAGATCGACAGCGGTCCTGCCTCGATCGACTCGCGGCTGACGGTGCGGCGCTGCTCGTCGCGGTCGTAGACCGGATCGAGCGGGCCGAAGCATCGGGCACAAACCCCGATTGGATCTAGGGGGTACTGCGTCTCACAGACGCGGCACCTGAGGGCGGTGGCGGGCACTACACAAGCTCCTTTCGTCTCTCGCTCGACATCCTCCGATCCGAAAATCTCGGATCGGCCGGGCTTGGCACCACGCCCCCGTCTCCGCTGGTCTGGACGGGCGCAGGTTGCCGAGGCGTCGTAGGGCCGGTTCCCTCAGCCTCTCTCGATGCGGAGCGGGACTGTCCCGCGCCGTTGTTGCTGGCCGCACTATACAAAGTGTAGTAGTCGTCCGTCAAACTGAGCACTTGAGGACCGCGCCTTCGGACGCCGACGAGACGAGCAGCGCGTAGCGCGCGAGCACGCCGGTCGTGTACCGCGGTGCGGGCGCGACGACCTGCGCGAGGCGCGCGGCGATCTCTTCGTCGGACAGCAACACGCGCAACTCGCGGCCTGCGACGTCGAGCTCGACGGTGTCGCCGTCCTGCAGCGCCGCGATCGGTCCGCCCCGCGCCGCCTCCGGCGAGACGTGGCCGACCATCAGCCCGTGCGTCGCCCCGGAGAACCGGCC
>JAOPYX010000226.1 GCA_025964535.1 Actinomycetes bacterium
AGACGACGATGCCGAGCAGGGCGCCGCGCTTGACGGCGCGGTTCCACGAGGGAACAGGCGGCGTCCGACCCGCGCGTCCGCGCTGTGCCGGCTGCTTCTTGCCGGTCGCCTTCGACCCGTTGGTCGATGACGAGCGCTCCTTCTTCTGCTCCTCCTCGAAGCCCTCGGGCAGCTCCTCGAGCTCTTTGCCCTCGCCGTCGACGTAGACGAACTCGTACTCGTGCCGCTTCTCCTTCAGCTGACGGCGCCGCTGTTTCCGCGATGGCATGGGATCAGCGTAGCTCGCTCGCGCCGGCAAGCACGACCTCGTCCACGATCCGGCCGCCGAGGTGGTATGCGAGGTACCGCCAATCGGGCGCGTCGAGCAGGACGACGTCGGCGCGGTAGCCCGGGGCGAGCCGGCCCAGGCTGTCGGCTCGGCCGAGCACGTGCGCCGCGTTGACGGTGCAGGCCGAGAGCGCCTCCGCGGGCGAGAGCTTCAACTGCGTCGCGGCGAGGGAGCAGCAGATCGGCAGGCTCTCGCAGAACGAGCTGCCCGGGTTGAAGTCGGTCGCGAGCGCAATCGCCGCTCCTGCGTCGACGAGCGTCCTGGCGGGCGGCATCGGCCGGCCGAGGAAGAGCGCGCTCGCCGGGAGCACGACGCCGACCACGTCGCTCGCCGCGAGCGCGCGGACGCCGTCCTCTCCGGTTGCCTCGAGGTGGTCGACCGACCGTGCCCCGAGCTCGATCGCGAGCGGGATCGCCCCCTGCTCCGTGAACTGGTCGCCGTGCAGGCGCAGCGCGAGGCCGGCCGCACGGCATGCCTCGAGGTAGCGGCGCGCCTGGGCCGCGTCGAATGCACCCCGCTCGAGGAACACGTCTGCGGCCTCGGCGATCTCCGCCGCCTCCGGCAGCACCTCGGCGAGCGCGAAGTCGAGGTACGCGTCGGCGTCGCCCTCGAACTCGGGCGGTACCGCATGCGCACCGAGCCAGGTCGGCACGCCGCCCGCGTCGCGCACCGCGCGGAGCGATGCGAGCTCGGTGTCGCGATCGAGCCCGTAGCCCGACTTCCCCTCGAAGGTCGTCGTGCCCTGGCGGAGCATCCAGCTCCTGTGCCGCTCGACCGCAGTGCGGAGGCCGTCCTCGCCCGCGGCGCGCGTGGCGCGCACCGTCGAGCGGATGCCGCCGCCGGCCGCGTGCAGCTCCTCGTAGCTCGCGCCGCCTGCACGGAGCGAGAACTCCTCGACACGGTCGCCGCCGAACGCCGGATGCGTGTGACAGTCGACGAGGCCCGGGATCGCACAGCGGCCGCGTCCGTCGAGCTCCACGACGTTGCCGTCGAGCGGCCCGAGGTCGCGCATCCTCCCCACCGCCTCGATCTCCTCGCCGGCGCAGAGCACGTACGCGTCCTCGATCACCTCGACCGCGCCGAGGCTCGCGCCTCGCAAGGGTGCGTCGCCCGCCGCCGGCGTCGCCAGCTGCGCGAGGTCGCGGATCAGGAGCCGCGGCTCGCTCACGCGTTGCCGGGCGCGGACGGGATCGTGATGCCGCCACGTCGAGCAGCATCGATCGCGTCGTCGTAGCCCGCGTCGACGTGACGCATGACGCCGGTGCCGGGGTCGGTCGTGAGCACGCGTTCGAGCCGCTCCGCCGCCTCCGGGGTGCCGTCTGCGAGCACGACCATGCCGGCATGGATCGCGTTGCCGATCCCGACGCCGCCGCCGTGGTGCACGCTCACCCACGTCGCGCCCGCCGCGACGTTGACGAGGGCGTTGAGGATCGGCCAGTCGGCGATCGCATCGGACCCGTCGCGCATCGCCTCGGTCTCGCGGTACGGCGAGGCGACGGAACCGGCGTCGAGATGGTCGCGTCCGATCACGATCGGCGCCTTGACCGCGCCGCTCCGCACGAGCTCGTTCATCGCGAGCCCCGCCTTCGCGCGGTCGCCGAAGCCGAGCCAACAGATCCGCGCGGGCAGCCCCTGGAATGCCACCCGCTCGGGCGCGAGCTCGAGCCACCGCTGCAGCAACGGATCGTCCGGGAAGAGCTCCCGGAGCGCCGCGTCGATCGTCTCGATCTCGGCCGGGTCACCGGACAGCACCGCCCAGCGAAACGGCCCGACGCCACGACAGAACAACGGCCGGATATAGGCCGGGACAAAGCCCGGGTATGAGAAGGCCTCCGCTACGCCACCTTCACGGGCCTCACCTCGAAGGTTGTTGCCATAATCGAAAACATATGCCCCGAGTCGGACGTACTCGAGCATCCCCTCGACGTGCGCGACGATCGACTCGCGCGCGCGACGCAGGTACTCGTCCGGATCGGACGCGCGCAACTTCGACGCCTCGTCGACGTCGAGCCCGACGGGCACGTACCCCGTGAGCGGATCGTGCGCCGCGGTCTGGTCGGTGACGAGATCGAAGTGCTCGCCGCGCGCCGCGAGCTCGGGCACGATCTCCGCCGCGTTGCCGAGCAGCCCCACCGACAGCGCACGCCCTTCCGCCGCGGCCGCGCGCACGCGCGAGAGCGCGTCGTCGAGCGACTCGGTGGCCTCGTCGAGATAGCGCGTCTCGAGCCGCCGCTCGATGCGGCGCGGGTCGACCTCGATGCAGAGGATCGCAGCACCCGCCATCGTCCCGGCGAGCGGCTGTGCACCGCCCATGCCACCGAGCCCGGCGGTGAGGATCGTGCGCCCGCTCAGGTCGGACGAGCCGAAGTGCTTCTCGCCCGCGGCGGCAAACGTCTGGAACGTGCCCTGCAGGATTCCCTGCGTGCCGATGTAGATCCACGAGCCCGCGGTCATCTGCCCGAACATGGTCAGCCCCTCCGCCTCCAGCCGGCGGAACTCGTCCCAGGTCGCCCACTTCGGTACGAGCAGGGAGTTGGCGATCAGCACACGCGGCGCGTTCTCGTGCGTCGTGAAGATCCCGACCGGCTTGCCCGACTGCACCAGCAGCGTCTCGTCTGCGCCCAGCTCGAGCAGCGCGCCGACGATCGCGCGCAACGCCTCGTGGTTGCGCGCCGCCTTGCCGGAGCCGCCGTAGACGACGAGCTCCTCGGGCTTCTCCGCCACCTCCGCGTCGAGGTTGTTCAGCAGCATGCGCAACGGCGCCTCGGTCGACCACTGCCGCGCGTTCAGCTCGGAGCCGCGCGGCGCGCGGATGCGCGAGAGATCGCCGCACAGCGCGTCGACGCGCGCGGCGAGCGTTTCGGTTGTGCTCATCGCAGCTCTCCTATCTCGCTCTCCGCCGCAGCAACGATCGAGCCGTCGCGGATCGCGATCGCGACCGCTTCGATGTCCGGCGCGAGCGAGCGGTCGTCGCGGAGCCGCGGCGAGAGCTCGCGCACCGCGGCGCGAGTCGCGCGCACACCCGGCCCGGGCTCGAGCGGCGCGAGAAACTCCACCGCCTGCGCACCCGCGAGCAGCTCGATCGCGAGGCCGCGCTCGCAGTTCGCGAGCACCTGCCATGCCTTCAGCCCCCCTGCGTTCCCCATCGACACGTGATCCTCTTGGCCCGCGCTCGTCGGGATCGAATCCACCGACGCGGGATGGCACAGCACCTTGTTCTCGGAGACGAGCGACGCCGCGACGTACTGCGGGATCATGAAGCCGCTGTTCAGCCCGCCGTCTGTGGTGAGAAACGCCGGCAGCCCGTCGGAGAGGTTCGGATTGACCAGACGCTCGACACGCCGCTCCGAGATGCTCGCGAGCTCCGCGGCGCCCATCGAGAGCGCGTCGAGCGCGAAGGCGAGCGGCTGGCCGTGGAAGTTGCCGTTCGAAACGAGCTCGTCCTCATCGACGAGCACGAGCGGATTGTCGGTCGCCGCGTTGAGCTCGACAGACACGGTGTAGTCGCAGTAGTCGAGCAGATCGCGCGACGCGCCGTGCACCTGTGCGGCGCACCGCAGCGAGTACGCGTCCTGCACCTTGTCGCACCAGCGATGCGACTCGATGATCGCGGAGCCGTCGAGCAGCCGCCAGATGTTCGCCGCCGAGTCGACCTGCCCGCGCAACGGGCGCAGCGCATGAATCTCCGGCATGAATGACGTGCGCGACCCCTGCAGCGCTTCGATCGACATCGCGCACGCGAGATCGGCGACGCGCGAGAGACGGCGCGCGCGCAAGAGGCCGAGCGCGAGCGAAGCCGCCATGAACTGCGTCCCGTTGATCAGCGACAACCCTTCCTTCGCCTCGAGCACGATCGGCTCGAGACCGACGCGTGCGAGCGCCTCCAAACCGGGCAGCCGTTCTCCCGCGACGAACGCCTCCCCCTCGCCGACGAGCGGAAGTGCGAGATGCGCGAGCGGCGCGAGGTCGCCCGACGCGCCCACCGAGCCGCGCGCAGGCACGACCGGCAGCACGTCGCGGTTGAGGCAGGCGAGCAGCAGCTCCACCGTCTCGACGCGGGCGCCGGAGGTTCCCTTCGCGAGCGTGTTCGCGCGCAGGAGCATCGCCGCGCGCACGATCTCGTCGGCATAGGGCTCGCCGACGCCGCACGCGTGCGACCTCAGCAGGCGCAGCTGCAGCTCGCCGGTCAGCTCCTCGGGGATCGAGCGGTTGACGAAGCGGCCGAAGCCCGTGTTGACGCCGTACGTATGCTCGCGCGTGCCGTGCGCGGCGCGTTCGACGAGCTCGCGCGCCCTGTGCATCTTCACGCGAGCGGCATCGGTCAACTCGGCGGGCGCACGATCGACGGCGACGGCCCAGACGTCGGCGACCGTGAGGTCGTCGCCCGTGAGGCCGATCGCAATGCCTAGGGCCACACGGTCACTCTAGATGCCTGACTAGGCTCGGAGCGATGGCGACGGACGCCCATTCGCTGCTGCGCGTCCGCGCTCTCTTCTGTCTGATCGGCTTCGCCGAGGCGGCTTTCGTACCGTTCCTTCCCCTGCTCCTGCGCGACCGGGGCCTCGACGCGCAGGCGATCGGCACCGTGCTCGCACTCATCGCTGCGGTGGGCTTCGCGGCGGGCCCGGCGTGGGGATACCTCGCTGACCGAGTGCTGGGACGGGAGCGGACGCTGGCCGTGTGCCTTGCCGGAACCGCGGCCGGCGCCGTCCTTCTAGGCTTCTCACACAGCACGGTCTCGCTGGCGATCGCAGGCTGCGTGACCTGGCTCTTCCGCGCGCCGGGCATGCCGCTCGCCGACGCCTTGGCACTCGATCGACTCGGCGTGAGCCGACGCGACGCGTACGGCACCGTGCGGTTCTGGATGAGCGCGACGTTCGCGGTCGGCGCGCTGATCTGGGGAGTCGTGCTCCAGACCTTCGGGATCGACGTGATGGCATTCGGGTACGCATCCCTCGTCGCGGTGAACGCCGTGCTGGTAGCGGTCGTGTTCCGGGGACGGTGGCCCCGGCCGCTGCGCGCCGCTCCACGCGGGGAACGCGTCGGTTCGCTCGGCTCCGCCCCACCGGTGGTGCTCTTTCTCGTCGCGCTCTTCCTGATCTTCACGCCGTACGTGGCGGCGTACAGCTTCGCCGCCGTGCAGATCGCGGCGCTCGGCGGCGGCGCGCTGTTCGTCGGCCTGGCCGCCGGGCTGCAGGGGGCCGCGGAGGTGCCGAGCATGATCGCAACGAGCCGGTTCGCGCACCGAATGCGTCCGGCGCACGTGTTCGCAGCTGGAGCGGCGTTCTATCTCGTCGTCTACGTGATCTGGGCACTCGTGCACGACCCGCTCGTGCTCGCGCTCACCCGCACGATCGCCGGCCTCGGCTTCGGGCTGACGTATGTCGGCTCCGTCGTGATCGCGGACGAGCTGGTACCGGCGCGACTGCGGGCAACGGGTCAGGCCGCCTCGCGGGCGGTGGCGTCCGGGCTCGCACCGGTGGTGGGCTCGATCGGCGGCGGCGTCATCTTCGGCACGTTCGGGCCCGTCTCGTTCTTCGTCACCGCGGCAGTGCTCACGGCGGCGGCGGTCGTCGTCGCATGGGCGGCCGAGTCGGCGCAGCTAGCCACCGTCGAGCAGACGGAGCTCGAGCAGGTGTGACGCATCGAACCCGGCGATGCCCAATGCCGCCCCGGCCACGGCGGCCGCCGCGCCGGCCGGCATGAGCCCAACGAGCTCTGCCCCTGCGACCGCCACACCGCGCGCAGCCGCTTCGCGCTCGATCGCCGCGACGATCTCGTGTAGCGCGCTCGCTTCCCAGTCCTCGACGTTCATGCTCACCTGCGCGTGGCCGGCCTGCTCCAAGTCGAGCCCGAGCGCACGCACACCCGGGAAGCCGCCGCCGCGCTCGCGGATCACCGCGGCGATCTCGCGTGCCGCCTCGACGTTCGCGTCGGCGAGGTTCACGTTCAACGCGATCAGCGGCCGGCGGGCGCCGACGATCACGCCTCCCGCCGCCGGGTCGAGCTGCATGGGACCGAAGTCCGGGACGACGTCGCCCGCGTCGATCCGGCGCTGCAGCTCCTCCGGTCCGCCGCGCCGAAAGAAGGCCGGGCCTCGCCCCGGTGCGAGCTCCCCGTAGAGGAAGACCGGCAGGCCGAGCTCCTGGCCGATCCGCCGGCCCAGCTCGAGTGCGGTGCTGCGCGCCCGCTCCATGTCCTCGGGCCGGAGCGGGACGATCGGCACGACGTCGGCGGCGCCGATCCGCGGATGGGCACCGACCTGGCTGCGCAGGTCGATTCGCTTGCGCGCAACGGCGATCCCGTCGAGCAGGGCGTCGACGAGCTCCTGCTCTTGGCCGACGAGCGTGAAGACGGCGCGGTTGTGATCGACGTCGGCGTGGACGTCGAGCAGCGTCGCACGCCCGGCCAGCGCAGCGCCGATCGCGTCGATCACCACGGCGTCGCGCCCCTCCGAGACGTTCGGAACGGACTCCAGCGGCATCTGCACGGCCGAAGCCTACGCGGTGTCGCCGGCCAGCACGCGCGCGCAGTTCTCGCACACCGCAGGCGGGACGAGCCCGAGGCGCATGCCGAGATAGAAGGCCTTGCAGCCGACGCAGAGACCGAACGCCGCTTCGAGCGAGGCGAAGACCGCGATGACTCCGACGAGCACGAACGCGGCGACGTGCAAGCCGACGGCGTAGTAGAGCAGCGCCGCAGTCACCGTGAAGACGGCGCCGATCACCTGCGCGAAGCGCTTTGCCGGACCCGGCGCGTAGCGGTGCCGAACATCCAGCCGCGGGGTGACGACGCGGGTCGCCAGCAGTCCGAGCGGGCTGAGCTTCGGCCCGGTCAGCGCCCGCGCGACGAAGCCGTAGGCCAGCACAGGGATGAGCCAGCCCTGCTGGAATGCGACGGTGACCACCGCGAGCACCGCCACCGATCCCGCGACGAGCCGCGCAGATGTCTCGTTGACGGGGTTCGGAAATGAGAAGAGGCCGCGCATTTGCGGTTCACGGTATCGCGGGTGACGGTCCGCAAGTCGACATATCGCTCGATCGCGTCGCTTCAGCGCGATACGTCCCGCTGCCGCGCCTGCGTCGAGGCCGGGTATCAGATCGAGTCGCTGCCGGTGCGGGCGCCGTTCGCCGGGCAGCAGGCGTACATGTTCGGCCAGGCGCCCGGCATCGTGGAGGGCCAGGAGCGGCTGCCCTGGCGAGGCCGCGCCGGCCAGAAGCTGCGCCGCTGGCTGGAGCTCGACGAGGAGGCCTTTTACTCCACCTTCTATTGCGCATCGGTGACCCGCTGTTATCCGGGTCGCATGCCGTCGGGCCGCGGCGACCGCGCGCCGACGCCGCGCGAGCAGGACCTCTGTGAGTTCTGGCGCGATTGGGAGCTCGAGCTCCTCCGCCCGCGGCTGATCGTCACGGTCGGCGGGCTCGCTCTCCGCCGGATGCTCGGCCTTACCGAGCTCACCGCCGCGATCGGCGAGCGATTCGAGCGCGAAGGCGTCCCCGTCGTGCCGCTCCCCCACCCGTCCGGCGCGAGCAGCTGGCCCCACGCGCCGGGGAACCGCGAGCGGCTCGAGCGGGCGCTCGAGCTCGTGCACGCGGAGCTCGCGGGACTCGCCGCGCGCTCCTGACCGTATGACGAAGCGATGCTCGCCGCCGTCATTGCCGCCGCCGCGCTCGCTCCCGCTCGGTTCCCGCCCCGGCCGGGCTGGCGTGCCGGGGCAGGCTCGGTACACGCGTGCATCGGCGTCTCGCCGAAGCGCTGCCGCACGGCGTCAAGCTGGGCGGCAACCGTCCCGCTCCGCGATTGCATCAACTGCCTGCCGCATCGGACGCTCGACACGCTCCCGGCAGACGGCATCGTCATCCAGGTGTCGGTGTCCTTCGAGCGCCCGCGCCGCTCGCCGACGGAACCGCACTGGCCGATCCGCATCGAGCGCGCCCTGATCGCGAGCCCGTTCGAAGGCCTCCCCGCGCGCGTCGGCGTCTTCCAGCAGATCGCCCGTGCGGGCCTGTTCGACGTCAGCGTGTTCGTTTTCTTCGGCCGGCCGCGGCCGACTGCGCGCCAGCTGGCGCTGGCCGAGTCCGAGCTGCGCGCCGCCCGCGTGCCGTAGTTCGCGGCCTCGGGAGGCATAACGACGCGGGATAACCTGGGGCGGTGAGCGCCGCTCCATACCGCACGACCTTCGTCCGCCTGCTCGGCTTCCTCAAGCCCTACCGGGTAGGCCTGATCGTCTCGACCCTCCTCGCGATCGGCTCGCAGGCGGCGCAGATCGCCCTCGTCTGGGTGACGAAGCACGTGATCGACTCCGGGCTCAGCGCGCACGACCATCACGCCCTCTGGCTGTCGGTCTGGCTGATCGTCGCCTTCGGGCTCGTCCGCGCCCTGCTGATGGCCGGCCGGCGCCTGATCTCGGGCAAACAGGCCCTCGGCGTCGAGTTCGACCTGCGCAACGGGCTCTACGCGCACCTCGTCCGACTCTCGTTCGGCTTCTACGACCGCCACCAGACCGGTCAGCTGATGTCGCGCGCGACCGTCGACCTGCAGGGCGTCCGCTTCTTCCTCGGGTACGGCCTCATCTTCTTCTTCCAGAACGTGCTGACGGTCGTCTCTGTGACCGGCGTCCTCTTCTTCTTCCAATGGAAGCTCGCGCTCATCGCGGCCGCAGTCACGCCGCCGCTCGTCGTGCTCGCATATCGCTACAGCCACGTGTCGCATCCGACGCTGCGCGACGTGCAGCAGCGGCTCGCCGACGTGGCGACGGTCGCCGAGGAGAACATCGTCGGCGTCCACGTCGTGAAGGCCTTCGCGCAGGAGCCGGCCGAAGAGGAGAAGTTCCGCCTCCGCTCGGAAGCCGTGTTCGAGCGTACGCTCGAGGCGAACCGGCAGCGCGCGTTCTACGTGCCGCTCATCTCGTTCGTGCCGCTCGTCGCGCAGGCGGCCGTCCTCCTCGTGGGCGCGCGCATGGTCACGCACGGCACGCTCAGCGCCGGTTCGTTCATCGCGTTCAACCTCTACCTCGCGATGCTCGTGACGCCGCTTCGCTCGCTCGGCATGTGGATCGGCCAGCTGCAGCGGGCTACCGCAGCCGGGGAGCGCATCTTCGAGATCATGGACGAGCCCGAGGACGTCGCCGACAGGTCGGGAGCCGTCGACCTGCCGCCCGGGCCGGGCGAGATCCGCTTCGAGAACGTCACGTTCCAGTACCTCGCCGACCGGCCCGTCCTGAGCGACGTCGACCTCGACATCGGCGCGGGACGAATCGTCGCGCTGATCGGCCACACCGGCTCGGGCAAGACCACGCTCACCTCACTCGTTCCGCGCTTCTACGACGCGAGCTCGGGGCGCGTCACGCTCGACGGCGTCGACGTCCGCGACGTGACGCTCACCTCGCTCCGGCGCGAGATCGGCGTCATCTCCCAGGATCCGTTCCTCTTCTCCGCGACCGTGCGCGAGAACATCACGTTCGGCGCGCCGCACCTCACTCACGAGGAGGTCGAGCGCGTCTCCCGTCTTGCGCAGGCGCACGAGTTCGTCGAGCGCCTGCCCGATGGCTACGACACGGTGATCGGCGAGCGCGGCATCACGCTCTCCGGTGGGCAGCGGCAGCGGCTCGCGATCGCGCGTGCGCTGGCAGTCGATCCGCGCGTGCTGATCCTCGACGATGCGACCGCGTCCGTCGATGCCTCCACCGAAGCGCGGATCCGCCTCGGCCTGCGAGAGGCGATGGACGGCCGCACGACGCTGATCATCGCCCACCGCCTCTCGACGATCGCGCTCGCCGACGAGATCGTCGTGCTCGCCGAAGGACGCATCGCGGCGCGCGGCACACACGACACGTTGCTGCAGACAAGCACGGTCTACCGCGAGATCTACGAGCACGGGTTGCTCGAGCGCCAGTTCGCCGACGCCGTCGAGGCCCGCGCGGAGATGGACGAGGTCGCGTGAAGGTCTGGCAGCCTGGCTCGCACCTCACCGAGGTGAGGGGCGGCTCCGTCAACGACTGGTCGTGGCGGCAGACGCGCCGGCGGCTGCGCGTGCTCGCACGGCTGACGAGGCCCTATCGCACGCGCACCGCCCTCTCCGCGGTGTCGCTGCTGCTCGCCACCGCGACCGCGCTTGCGCCGCCGTTCCTCGCGAAGTACGCGCTCGACGACGCGCTGCACCGTAAAGGCTTCGGCTTCCTGCTCGTCATCGTCGGCGCGTTCCTCGCCTCCGGGCTCGCCTACTGGGGCATGAGCTACGCGCAGACGTACCTCACCGGCTGGGTCGGCGAGCGCATGCTGGCCGACCTGCGCGTCGAGCTCTTCGCCCACCTGCAGCGGCTCTCGCTCGGTTTCTACGAGCGCAACCGCGCCGGCGTGCTCATCAGCCGGCTGACGAACGACGTCGAGGCGCTCGACCTGCTCGTCACCGACGGCGTCTCGAGCCTCGTGCAGAACACGCTGACGCTGGTCGGCACAGCGGTGATCCTCTTCGTCCTCGACTGGCGGCTCGCGCTCGCGACGCTGGCTGTGATCCCGCTGATGTCGGTCGGCACCGCGATCTTCCGCACGCGCTCCACTCGTGCGTACCGCGCGGTGCGCGAGCGGCTCGGGCTCGTCACCGCAACGCTCGCGGAGGATCTCGCGGGCATGCGCGTCGTCCAGGCCTTCACGCGCGAAAACGCGAACGTGAAGCACTTCCGCGAGGTGACCGAGCGCTACCGCGAGTCGAACCAGCAGACGATCGTGCTGAGCGGCCTCTACTTCCCGTTCGTCGACCTGCTCTCGTCGATCTCGCTCGCCGTCGTCATCGGCTACGGCGGCCACCTGTACTTCGGCGGCCAGGTGTCGATCGGGACGCTGTTCGCGTTCATGCTCTACGTGCAGAACTTCTTCGAGCCTGTCCAGCAGCTGTCGCAGCTCTTCAACACGTTCCTCTCGGCGACGGCAGCGCTCGACAAGATCACCGACGTGCTCGACGAGCAGCCGACGGTGCGGGACCGTCCCGCCGCTCGCCCCCTGGCCCAGATCGACGGGCACGTGCGCTTCGACCACGTGCGCTTCGGTTACGGCACCGGCGAGGATGTGCTGCACGACCTCGACCTCGACGTGCCGGCCGGAACGACGGTCGCGCTCGTCGGCCATACCGGCGCCGGAAAGTCGACCATCGCGAAGCTGCTCGCACGCTTCTACGAGCCGCGCGAGGGACGGATCCTCATCGACGGGCTCGATCTCAACGAGGTGACGCAGGCGTCTCTGCGCCGCCAGCTCGGGGTCGTGCCGCAAGAGGGCTTCCTCTTCGCCGGCACGGTGGCGCACAACATCGCGTTCGGCAAGCCCGATGCGACTGCGGACGAGATCGTGCGCGCCGCGCAGACGGTCGGCGCACACGACTTCATCCTGCGGCTCGAGAACGGCTACGAGACGCAGCTCGGTGAGCGCGGCTCCCGCCTCTCGCTCGGCCAGCGGCAGCTGATCGCCTTCGCCCGCGCACTGCTCGCGGATCCGCGCATCCTGATCCTCGACGAGGCGACGTCATCGGTCGACATCGGAACCGAGCGGAAGATCGAGCGGGCACTGCACGTGCTGCTCGAGCAGCGCACCGCGTTCATCATCGCGCACCGCCTGTCGACGATCCGCGACGCCGATCTGATCGTCGTGCTCGAGCACGGCCGCGTCGTCGAGCAAGGCTCGCACGAGGAGCTGCTCGCGCGCCGCGGCCTCTATACGTCGCTCTACGGCGACTGGGCCTCGGACGCGGCGTAGGACCGCCAGGCCTTCGCCATCGCGATGCGCTGCATGATCGTGGGATGGTTCTCGAGCAGCGCGTACTCGAAGCTCGAAGGGTTGGGCTCGCTCAATGTCGTCGGGACGAACCGGCGGAAGAGCGCGGTTGCTCCGACCGGGTCATGCGTCGCCTCGAGCGACGCCCAGTCGGCCTCCGCCTCCATGTGACGGGAGATCGCGTTCTGCGCCGGTAGCGCGAGCAGGCTCAGCGCGACGAGCACGAAGAGCGAGAGCGGCACCGCCTCGGGACGCGCCATTCCGCCGCGCCGTCGAGTCGCACGCGCAATGAGCAGCGTTCCGGGGAACGCGAACAGCGCGTACCAGCCGATGTCCTTCCAGATGTGGTCGTGCGCGAGATGACCGAGCTCGTGCGCGATCACGACGGTGACTTCACGCGGCGTGAAGTCGCGCACGAGGGTGTCCCACAGCACAACACGACGGCTCGGTCCGAGGCCGGTCGCCTCGGCGTTCGGCAGCGACGTGATGTCGTGCACGTCCTCGACGACGACCGGGACGTGCCGCACGCCCTCGATCCGTTCGAGCCGCACCGACGCCGCCTGTAGCTGCGGGTCGTGCAGGCGATGCTTCGAGAGCAGATACGGGCTGACGAACGCGAAGAGCAGTGCGAGCCCGATGAACACGGGCGCCGCCGCCGCCCACCAGAGCCGCGGCAGCTTGCGGGCGAGGCCCATGACGATCGCGAGCGCAACGCAGAGGAAGACGAACTGCCCGCCGAGCGCGAGCCAGTTGCCGAAGATCTGCGTGAAGTAGCCCAGGTGCGTGAGGTGGTGCCGCCGCTGCCACCAAAGATCCGCGACGTCGAACGGGACCTGCGCCGCCCAGACGAGGGCGAACCCGATCATGCCGAGCAGCATCCCGGTACCCAACCGGCCGGCCGCCGACTCGCGTGCGAATTGCGCGCCCTTGCGGGCGTACACCGCGAGGACGGCGAGCTGGACGAGCGTCGTCAGCACCCAGTCGACGAACGAGAAGCGCCCGTAGGACGCGGTCGCGCGCAACAACGACGCGGAGAAGTACCGGTGCTCGTCGAGGTGCGGCAGCCGAAGCGACGGAACGACGCTCGACTGCCACAGAAGCAAGGCCGCCGTTGCCCATCCGGCCGTGCCGAGCGCGAGCACCGCCGTCCGCGCGGCCGCGCCTCGGCTCACGCGGGTTCGTCGAACTGCGGCTGCGCCGGGGGCGCGCCCTCGAGCGGGCTTGCATGCGGGTACGCCTCGGTGATGAGGAACACGTACGCGAAGAGCTGCGAGCCGTAACGCAGGGCGTATGCGGAGAAGTTCCGCAGGCCCCAGGGCGCCGCACCGGTGGCCAGCGCGACGAACCACGTGAGGAACGCCGCGACGCCGAGGCCCCAGCTGAGCGCGCCGTTGACGATCGCGGCCGGAATCGCGAGGAAGATCCGGAAGCCCGTCTTCCAGCGGTTCTGGATCGCCGGGGCCGGCAGCTCGAGATCGAGCGGATATCGCCCCAGCTCGCCGGTGAAGCCGGGGAACGGATTCGCCGCAAGGTAGAGGAACGCGTTGACGTGCAGCCAGTAGCGCACGTAGCGCGAGAGGAAGCGGTGCAACCCGGCCGGCGGCGTGCCGGTGAAGAGGGTCGCGAACCAGGTGGCGATCGCGGCCAACAGCGCAACGACGGTCCAGAGCGCAAGCCAGACGACATGCGGGATCACGAGCGGCAGCCGGAAGAGAACCGTGACGCGCGAGAAACGAAGGTCGTCCGCATCGCCGACGAGGTGCACCGGATGCTGCGGCGGACGCTCGACGCCCTCGAGCATCGCCGTCGGATCCGCATTCGGGTAGCGATCCGTGACGAGAAGCAGGTAGGCGAGCATCTGCGCGCTGTAGCCGATGCTGTAGGCGCCGGCGTCGCGAAGGCCCTTCGGCATCCGGCCCTGCGCCAACGACGCGAACCAGCCGAGCACGGCAACGGCAAACCCAAGCGCACCGCCGCCACCGCCCGAGCCGTACGTCCCGCTCTTTCCGCTCGAGGGAACCCGCACGTTCGCAGTGCCGCCGAGAGCCGTCGCCAGGAGAAGCGCGGGGATGGCCAGGAAGATCCGGAAGAAAGTCGTCCAGCGCGGTTGCTGCGTAGGGCCCGGCAGCCGGACGTCGATCGGATACTCCCCTTCCTCGCCGACGAATCCGGGGTACGGATTGCCGACGAGCCACAGATAGGCGCTCAAATGCGCCTGGTAGCGCACGTAGGCACACATGAACCGGTGGAGTCCGGCCGGCGGCTGCCCCTGCACGAGCGTGGCGACCCAGTTGACGATCGCTGCGAACACGACCGCGATCGTCCACAGGAAGATGAAGATGAAGTGCGGGATCGCGAGGATCAGCCGGAAGAAGACCGTCAGCCGATTCCGGCGAAGGTCGTCCTCGACGAGGAGCTTGACGGGGTGCGCTATGTGCATGTTGCGTTTATGACAGATCCGTCGGGCGTACACTGCCGCACATGGCGCTCGACGAGGAAATCGACGAGGAGACCGCCGAGCGAATCGAGCAGCCGGTGGCCGCCGAAGCCGAGCAGGAAGCGCGGCTCACTCCAGCTGAGGCGATCGAGCGGATGCGGATCAATGTTCCGGTCCGCGGCAACCGAAAGCTCCGGACGCTGATCGAGCGTGTCAACGCAGACGCGCAACTGAAGGGCTGGTGGCACGTCTCGAACGTGAACGCGGTTGCGCGCATGGAGATCAACGACCACTCGTGGGTGCACATCCAGATCGTCACGAACATCGCCTTGAAGCTCTTGCGCCAATTGACGAAACACCACGTCGAGCCGGCGATGGTCCGCGACTACGGCATGACGCGCGACGATGCGGAGATCGTCGTCACGCTCGCCGCGCTCACCCACTGCATCGGAATGTCGATCCATCGCCATGGGCACGAGGACTTCAGCCTGTTCCTCGCGGAGCCGAAGCTGCGCGAGCTCCTGCGCGGCATCTACGAGGAGCCCGATCTGACCGTGATCGTCTCCGAGGTGCTGCAGGCGATCATCAGCCACCGCGCCGACGGACAGCCGCTCACGATCGAGGCGGGCCTGATCCGCGTCGCGGATGCGCTCGACATGGCGAAGGGTCGCTCGCGCATCCCCTTCGAGCGCGGGCGCGTCTCGATGCACTCCCTCTCGGCGGCCGCGATCGAGGACGTCACGATCAGCGACGGCGAGGAGCGCCCGGTGCTGATCGAGATCCTCATGAACAACTCGTCCGGGCTCTTCCAGGTCGACGGGCTGCTGAAGGCGAAGCTCCGCGGCTCGGGCCTCGAGCCGTACGTCGAGGTCGTCGCCCACATCGACACCGAGACCGAGCGTCGCCTCGTCCAGATCTACCGGCTGGAAGTCTGACCCCGTCCGGGGGCAGCCCGGCTACAATCCAGCCCGATCCGATGCGGGATCGTCTAACGGTAGGACGCCGGTCTCTGGAACCGGAAGTTGGGGTTCGAATCCCTGTCCCGCAGCTTCTTCGAAGCCCCCGCTCACGCGGGGGCTTCTTTTTGCCGGACGGAGCCGGCTACGAGGCTGACCGGCGAAGGTCGACGTAGCCGAACCGCCGTCGCCGTCGGGTATGCAGGGTGAACAAGTAGACGATGTGCCGCAACATCGGCGGTGATTCTAGCGATCTACGGCGTCTCGAAGGCGAGGAGGTAACGATCGAGGCCCGTGATCTCGAGCATGCGGCGGATCGGCGGGCTCGGACGGATCACGCGAAAGGCGCA
>JAOPYX010000002.1 GCA_025964535.1 Actinomycetes bacterium
GCCGAGGAGTTCTTCCCGTCGTACGCGGCGATGATGAACGCGATCGGCCGCGAGCGCGGCTGGCCACCGATCCAGCGTCAGGATTTCGACGCGCTGCGCACCCGGCGCGGGGCGCTCGTGGTCGGCAACTCGGAGGAAGTCGTCGAGAAGATCCTCTTCCAGCACGAGGTCTTCGGGCACCAACGTTTCCTCGCGCAGATGAGCGTCGGAACGATCCCGCACGCGAAGGTGATGCGCGCGATCGAGCTGCTCGGCACCGAGGTCGCACCTGCGGTCCGCAAGGAGCTCGCGGCCCGAACGAAGTCGTAACGCGCTCGAAAGGTTTGCGCAGATCCTTCGCGGTAATGACGCCTCCGCTCGACGTGGATCTATCCCCGACACCGTAGGAGGCGCTCGATGTCGCCCATCTGGTTGATCGTGCTCATCTTGTTGATCCTCGCCGTCGCCGGCGGTGTCGTGATCAACAAGTTCCTGTTCCTGATCCTGATCATCGTCGTCCTCGTCGCGCTCCTCGGAGGGCGCGGGCGGTTCTAACGGCGGCCAGGCGCAGGACGATCCCCGGGCTTGCTACCCCATCTCGATCTCGACCGGCACGCCGAGCCGGCCGAGCCGGCGCAGATGCCGGTGGTGCGAGCGGAGCGCGACCCAGAGTGACGGCTGCGCCGTGTAACGCACGCCGTGCTTGGCGGCGTTGCGCCGCACGATCTCCGCGATGCGCGGATAGTGCGTGTGCGGAACGCGAGGGAACAGGTGATGCTCGATCTGGTAGTTGAGCCCGCCGAGCACCCAGGTGAGGAAGGCGTTGCGTGGGCAGAAGTCGACGGTCGTCTCGACCTCGTGCACCGCCCAGATCCGCTTCTCCGCCTCCATCTCCTCCGCCGAGGTGAAGTCGGCCTCCTCGACGCAGTGCGCCAGCTGGAACGTCGTCGCGGTGACGAGGCTCGTCGCCATCGTGAAGCCGACGTAGCCGACGGCGACCACCCACCACGGATAGAAGAACAGCGGCGCGACGATCGCCCAGCCGACGAAGAACGCCTTGCCCACCAGCAGCCCGGCGAGGTCCCAGCGCTGCGGCATGCGGACCGTGCTCTTGCCGATGCGACGCCTGACCAAGGCTGCGATGTCCGCGCCCGTCTGCCAGCGAATCACCATCACGCTGTACAGCGGCCAGATGTAGATGTGCTGGAGCCGGTACCAGGGCTTCGGCTCCTGACTCGGCATGAGGCGGGCGAACGGCGTCTGACTGATGTCGTCGTCATAGCCGTCGACGTTCGTGTAGGTGTGGTGCGCAACGTTGTGCTTCACGCGCCACGCGTAGCTCGAGAACCCGAGCATCGCGTCGGCCGTCCAGCCCATGAGGTGGTTGAAGCGCCGCGTGCGGAAGTAGGCGCCGTGATTCGCGTCGTGCTGGACGCAGAATCCGACCAGCACCGTGCCCGCCACGAGCCCAGCCAGGGCGAGCAGCCCGAGCGCGACTCCCGGCCGCACGAAGACGATGGTGATCCAGGATGCGACCAAGATGGCGAATGCCACGACGGTCTTCGTGTAGAGCTGCAGGCGGCCCTTGAGCTCCGTCCGGCGGGACGCCAGATAGAGCTCGACCTCTTGGCGAGTCTCGAGAATGAAGTCGCCGCCGTTGTGAAACGACAGCTTCGGGCCGGCGGCGCTCACTGTGAGGACAGTAGCCGACGTCTCGGCCATCCGAGAGGTCTCCCTGAGTTCAGGGAGCGGCACGCCTCCGCCCCTTGCCGATGCAGCGGAGAGTGGCGACCGGCCCTCCGTCTCATTTCTTCTCGTTCAAGCTCGAGTTCGCCGACGGACGGTGGAGCATCGACGAGAAGGAGCTCGACGTCGCTCCGCAGATCGGCGACATCGTCTCGTTCGACGACGGACGCTCGTGGCGCATTCGCGCGTCGGAGTTCGTGCGCGCGTGGCCGACGAAGAAGCCCATGCGCGAGCTCTTCGTGTGCGCACCGATCGTCTGACGAACACTTCTCCAACGCGGAGACGACAGCTGTCGTCATGATCCGTCGCGATGAGCTGGCACCCGGTCCCCGATAGAGCTGCGGCGAGAACGCTCGGCGACGCGTTGCGACGCATCGGGTACACCGAGGACGCGGTCATCGATCTGCTCGGCGAGGAGGCCTACGCGATCACGCGTGACGACGTCCCCGTCGGCGAGCGGCGCCTGCCGGAATCGCGGCTGGCCACCGTTGTCCGCGCCCTTTTCCTCCAACAGCCGGTGCCGACGGCCGACGTGACGCACGCGCTCGGCCGGGCCGCAGTCGAGGCGCTCGAGGCAACCGGCATGGCAGCAGCGGGCGACGAGGTCACGCTGCACGGCCGCATCGTCCCGGTCGGCGATCTCTTCGTCGCCTCCGACGACTTCCCCGGCGAGGACGCCGAGAAGGATGCGCCCGACTTCGTCGCCGCCTATACCCCGACGTCGAAGCTCTGCGACGCGCTGACTCCCCGAGGCCCGGTCGACCGCGCGCTCGACATCGGCACCGGCAGCGGTGTGCAGGCGATGCTCTCGGCCCGGCACGCGCGCGAGGTCGTCGCGACCGACGTCAATCCCCGGGCGCTCGCGTTCGCAGAGCTGAATGCGGCGCTGAACGGCTTCACGAACATCGACTGCCGCCTCGGCAGCCTCTTCGAGCCCGTCGCGGGCGAGACGTTCGACGTCATCACCGCCAATGCACCCTTCGTCGTCTCACCGGAGAACCGCTTTGCATATCGCGACGGCGGCCTGGAGGCGGACCAGTTCTCCGAGCTGATCGTCCGCGAAGCCGCCGGTCACCTGAGCGACGACGGCTACGCCACATTGCTCGTCAGCTGGGTTGCCGAGAACGAGGACGAGTCGGAAGCCCGGCCGTTCGACTGGACCGAAGGGAGCGAGTGCGATGCATGGATCCTGCCGATCTACGCACTCGACCCGCTCGACCACGCCGTGCGCTGGAACGTCCATCTCGCCGGCCAGCCGGAGGCATTCGGCCAGGTGCTCGACAGGTGGACGAGCTACCTCGAGGAGCTCGGCGTCGAGGTCGTGACCGAGGGCGCGATCCTGCTCCACCGGCGCTCCGGAGACACGAACACCGCACGCGTCGACGTCGTGGACGACGATCTCATCGACCATGCAGGCAACCAGATCAAGCGCGCGTTCGAAGCGCGCGCGCGGCTCGCCGAGCTCGCGGATCCCGGCGATCTGCTCGACGAGCGCGTGTCGCTCGCGGGAATCGTTCGGCTCGAACGCGAGCTGGACGCGGAGAGCGGTCTGCCGACTGAGACGGGCGCCATCGTGCAGATCGCCGAGGGCATGAACCTCGGCGTCGAGGCGCAGCCGCGACTCCTCGAGGTTGCCGAATCGCTCGACGGCGACGACAGCGTCGGCGGCGTCATAGACGCGACGACCGAGCGCCTCGGGCTCTCCGGCGCGCATGCGAAGCGCTTGCGCCGCGAGGCGCTCGAGCTCGTGCGCGAGCTGCTCGAGCTCGGCGCCGCGCGCTTCGCATAAACCTGCGCTGCGCGCTTCGCATTAAAAGCTGCGCCGCGCGCTTCGCATAGCCGACACTACGATTCGTGTCGTGTCGAACAGCCGGCTCGTCTACTCGACCGAAGACGGCGACCGCCGCTCCGCTCCGCCGAAGCAGCGAAGCGCGCCCACGCGCAGCGGCCCTCAGTTGCCGAACGACGGCGTCGTGCGCGTCTTCCGCGAGAAGGGCGGCCGCGGCGGCAAGCTCGTGACCGTCGTGCGCGGGCTTCCGGGGGGAGACACGTCGGCCGTCGCGAGTGATCTCAAGCGCCATTGCGGCAGCGGCGGCGCGGTGAAGGACGGCGCCGTCGAGATCCAGGGCGACCACCGGGAGAAGGTCGCCGCGCGGCTCGAGGCGAAGGGCTACCGGGTCAAGCTCGCGGGCGGCTGAGCTCGCGATTCCGGCCGTATTTCTGCCGAATGACGCCGGGCACGTCCGCAGGAGGTCCGACCCATTCCCTAAGCTGCTGCGTCGGCATCCAACGCCACGACGTATTTCCTACTACGAAACCGCAAGAGGGAGAGAAGATGGCAGCACAGGCATTGACCGCATCACAATTCGTTGAAGACATCGCCAGCCGGCTCGACGGCGAGTACTCCAAGGCCGACGTCCGCAAGGTGCTCGTCGCGGTGGCCGAGGAGCTCCAGGGCGCCCTGGCAGACGGCTTCAAGGTCAGCATCGCCGGCGTCGGCCGCTTCGAGCCGCGCGCGAAGGCCGGCCGCAAGAAGGGCGATTTGATCCGGAACCCGTTCGACCCGGACGCGCCGCCGAAGAAGGTCACGGCGGACGAGCCGACCAAGGTCGTCGTCAAGGCGTTCCCGGCGGCCGCGCTGAAGAACGGCATGCCCGGCCCGAAGACGAAGAAGGGCCAGGAGCTCGCAAAGACGCTCCTCGCGAAGAAGTAAGGAACGCGCGCTCCTCACGGAGCGGCGCGTCGCAGTGAACGAAGGGGGCTCCGGAATCGGAGCCCCCTTTGTCGTAGGGCGATGAGTTTTCGTGCGCCGGGCGGTCCTTGTCCCGACTGCGAAAGGAGTCCGACTCTGCGCGCCCCCGACCCGAGCTCGATCGTGTTCGCCATCGGCGAGCCGATCGCGCGCGCGGACATTCCGAGCCTCTGCGACACGTTGCGCACGCTCCTCGCGGACAGCGTCGCCGAGGTCGTGATGTGCGACGTGCGCGCCCTTCGGGCGGACGCCGTCACGGTCGAGGCCCTCGCCCGGCTTCAACTCACCGCCGTGCGCCTCGGCCGCAGGGTGCGCCTTCTTCATGCCTCGCCCGAGCTTTGCGAGCTGATCGATTTCATGGGCTTGCGCGCACCGATGAGCTCGGGCTCGACCCCAGTCTGAGCTGAGTAGCTCTACGCGAGACGGGCGGGCAGACCGAAGAGCGGGAACAGCCGAGCCGTGTCGAGGAAGAAGCTGAGCTCGACGACGCGGCCGTCCCGGATCTCGAGCACCTGCAGGGCCCAAGGGTCGTAGCCGTCACCGGCCTCGTTTGGCTTGTACTGCCCGAACGCCGGCGAGCCGTTTGCCGCCACGGTGGGAACCATGCGGGAACCGCGACAGCCGATTCCAGGCCCGAACCACCACGTGAGGACGTCGTCGCGGCCGCGGAGCCAGAGATCGAACGGCGGCATCGACTGTGTCGCATCCTCGTGCAGCAACGCGGTCAACGACTCGATGTCATAGCGCTCGAAGGCCTCGACATAACGGGCCAGGAGAGCGCGCTGCGCCTCGTCCATGGGCTGCGCTCCGTCGGTCTCGCTGATGCTGCTCGCCTCGATGGTCGCGCGGGCGCGTTGCAGCGAGCTGTTGACCGCCGCGACGCTCGTGTCGAGCAACTCCGCGACCTCGGTCGCCTTCCAGCGAAGCACTTCGCGCAGGATGAGCACGGCACGCTGCTGCGCGGGCAGATGCTGCAGCGCTGCGACGAAGGCGAGCTTGATCGTCTCCCGTGAGA
>JAOPYX010000231.1 GCA_025964535.1 Actinomycetes bacterium
TCAGAGGCCGGCTCGGTGCGCCGCCGCAAGGAGACCTTCCGCGATCTGGACATCATCGCGACGGCAACCGACCCGGCCGAGCTGACGACGTACTTCACGCAGCTCCCGTGGGTCGTGGACGTCGTCGCGCACGGCGACACGAAGGCGACGGTCGTGTCGAACGAAGGCTTGCGCTTCGACCTGCGCGTCGTTCCGCCGGAGTCGTTCGGCAACCTGCTGCAGCACTTCACGGGGTCGAAGGACCACAACGTGGCGCTGCGCGAGGACGCCGTGCGGCGCGGGCTTTCGATCTCGGAGTACGGCGTCACGACGGTCGACACCGGCGACGTCTTCTACAGCGAAGACGAAGACGCCGTATACGAATTCCTCGGCTACCAGCCGATCCCCCCGGAGCTGCGCGAGAACGCCGGCGAGCTCGAGGCGGCGCGACGGCGCGAGCTGCCGGCGCTCGTGGAGCTCGCAGACCTGCGCGGCGACATGCACACGCACACGCACTGGTCGAGCGACGGCAAGAACACACTCCAAGAGATGGTCGCTGGGGCGGCGGCGCGCGGCTACGAGTACTACGTCATCACGGATCACTCGCACTACATGCGCGAAGGACGGCTCGCCGCCCAGCTCGAGGAGATCGATGCGCTGCGCGAGCAATTTCCGACGCTGCGCATCCTCTCGGGAGTCGAGGCGAACATCCGCTCGAACGGCGAGGTCGACGTGCCCGAGGAGGAGCTCGCGAGGCTGGACTGGGTGGTCGCGTCGGTGCACAACGCGCCGGAGAACCGACCGACGGAACGCGTGCTCGAAGCGATGGAGAATCCGTACGTCGACTGCATCGGCCATCTCACCGGCCGGCGGATCCGTACGCGTGGCCCACGGGACGTGAACGTCGACCGCGTGATCGAGAAGGCACTCGAGGTCGGCTGCTTCCTCGAGATCAACGGGCAGCCCGACCGGCTCGACCTACGCGACGTGCACGCGCGTGCAGCGAAGGAAGCCGGGCTGAAGCTCGTCGTCGACTCCGATGCGCACTCCGTGAGCGCGCAGAGCTACGTCGAGCTCGGCATCGGCCAAGCTCGCCGCGGCTGGCTCACGAAGGACGACGTCGTCAACACCCGCACCTGGAAGCAGCTCGAGAAGATCCGGCGGAAGCGGCCATGAGCGACTTCCGCGCCGACGGCGCCGCGGCGCTCGAATGGGCCGCGCAGTATCTCGAGCGCGTCGACGAGCTCCCGGTGCTCGCGCAGGTGAAGCCCGGCGAGCTGTCGGCGAAGCTACCGCTCTCGCCGCCCGAGCAGGGCGAGCCGTTTGCGAGCGTGCTGCGCGACCTCGACGAGCTGATCGTGCCGGCGCTGACGAACTGGCAGCACCCGCGCTTCTTCGCGTACTTCGCCGTCACGGCGTCGGAGCCGGGAATCCTCGCGGAGCTGATTGCGGCGACGCTGAACCAGGTCGCCATCCTCTGGCGCGCCTCGCCGGCGTCGACCGAGCTCGAGATCCGGACGGTCGACTGGGTACGCCAGCTGCTCGGGCTGCCGGAGGGGTGGCACGGCCACATCGAGGACACGGCCTCGACGTCGACGCTCGCCGCGTTGATCGCGGCCCGGCACATCACGGGACGGAACGTCGTCGTCTGCTCGGAGCACGCGCACTCGTCGGTCGAGAAGGCGGCGCGGATGCTCGGGATGGAGTTGCGAAAGATCGAGACGGACGACGGGCTCGGCATGCGAATGGACGGCCTCGAGCTCGGCGACGTCGCCGCAGTCGTCGCGACAGTCGGCACGACGTCGTTCGCGTCGGTCGATCCGGTGCGCGAGCTTGCGGCCCGTGCGCACGAGGCGGGCGCGTGGTTGCACGTCGACGCGGCGTATGCGGGCTCGTCCTGGATCTGCGAGGAGGAGCGCTGGTCACAGGACGGCGTGGAGCTCGCTGACTCCCTCGTCATCAATCCGCACAAGTGGTTGATGACGCCGATGGACTGCTCGCTCCTCTGGACGTCTCGCCCCGACGAGCTGCGCACGGCCTTCTCGCTCACGCCCGAGTACTTGCGCACCGAGGACGACGCGTACGCACTCTCCGACTACGGGCCCGCGCTCGGCCGCCGCTTCCGCTCGCTCAAGCTGTGGGCGGTGCTGCGCTGCTACGGCCGCGAGGGGCTGCAGCAGATGCTGCGCGAGCACGTCCGGCTCGCGAACCTCTTCACCGAGTGGGTCGAGGCGGACCCGGACTGGGAGCTGTGCGCACCGCAGCGCTTCTCACTCGTCGTCTTCCGGCGCAACGGCAGCGACGAGGAGAACGAAGGGATCGTGGACCGTGCGAACCGGAGTGGCGAGATGTTCCTCTCGCACACGAAGCTGCACGGCCGCTACGTCCTCCGGCTCGCGATCGGCAATGCGCGCACGACCGAGGCAGACGTGCGTCGCGCCTGGGACGTGCTCAACAGGGAGGCACGAGCATGATCGTCACGACGATGAACGACATTCCCGGGTATGAGATCGACGAGGTGTATGGCGAAGTGTTCGGGCTGACCGTTCGCTCGCGCAACATCGGCTCGCAGTTCGGGGCGAGCCTGAAGTCGATCCTGGGCGGCGAGCTGAAAGGCATGACGAAGGCGCTCGTCGACAGCCGTCACGAGGTGATGGCGCGGATGGTCGCCGAAGCAGAGGCGAAGGGCGCGAACGCCGTGATCGCGATGCGCTTCGACACGTCCGAGATGGGCCCCAACTGGACAGAGATCTGCGCGTACGGCACTGCCGCGCGCGTCCACAAAGCAAGCTCCTAGTAACACTCTGTTACAAGGCACGGCGAGCGGGGCCGTTCCGCCATCGAGCTGCCTCGTAACAAGCCGTTACAAGGAACGAGGCGGCAGGGTGCCTCGTCGCGGGCAGCGCCTCGTCGGCGTGCATCAGAGCCGCCGAAGGAGATCGAGGAACTCGTCCGTGCTCTCGACCACGATGTCTGCGTACTCGCGCAACACGTCGGGGGACTCGCTCGACACGACGGCGACGCGCACGGCATTCTCGATGCCGTCGACGGCGCGAAAGGCGTCGATGTCGGTCGTGTCGTCGCCGGCGACGAGCGCACGCGTCAAGCCGGCGCCCTCCAGCAGATGGCGCACCGCAGTTCCCTTGTTCGACCCGATCGGCGGCA
>JAOPYX010000024.1 GCA_025964535.1 Actinomycetes bacterium
GCGCTGCGGCTGATGCCCGGCTGGGATTTCGTGATCGGCAAGTACACGCTCGTGCCGAACCCGTTCTGGGGTGGTGCGCTGTTCCCGCTCATCGTGATCGGCTTCCTCTATCTCTGGCCGTCGCTCGAGCGGAACGTGACCGGCGATCGAGAGTTCCACAATCTGCTCGACCGTCCGCGCGACGCGCCCTGGCGTACCGCGTTCGGCGCTGCGATGGTCGCGTGGGTGCTGCTCGTCTTCGTCGCGGGCTCCTCCGATCGCGCGAGCGTGCTCTTCGGCCTGTCGTACACCGACCAGATCTGGTTCTACCGAGGCGCGATCTTCATCGGCCCGGCGCTCGTCGGCCTGATCGCGTACCGCGCGTGCAAGGAGCTCCAGGCCGGCGAGGCGGTCGACCGGGATCGTCGTCGTGCCGAAGCCGAGGCACGTCTGGGCGCCGAAGCCGAGGCACGTCTGGCGCAGACCCCTGCCGAGCCGTAGCGAACCAGGTCCCGATCGCGACAACGCCCGTAACCAAGCCAAAGCACGCGCGCCACCCCCAGATCTGGGACCTGGTTCGAACCAGGTCCCAGATCTGGGGGTGAGGCGTCTGCGCCAGGCCTCTCCGACGGAGCCGGGTCGGCGGTGGGCGTAGCCGCGCGAGGACGCGAGGAGGCGGCGCGGCACTGGGCGGAACGGGGTTCGAGATCTCCGACGGCCGCGTCGTACGAGGCCTCTTGCCCGAGCGAATTCGCTTCGGCACGCTTCGTCGGTGGACGTGCTTGCCGAAGAGAAGAAGAGCGCTTAGCTCGCCAGCAGGCGGCGCAGGACGTACGGGAGGATCCCGCCGTGGCGCAGGTACTCACGCTCGCGCGGCGTGTCGAGCCGGACCCGCGCCCGGAACTCCTTGCCGTCCGCACGCACCGTCACCTCGCTCGCGTCGCCGTTCTCCACGTCGACGATCGAGAACTCCTCGCGGCCGGTGAGGCCGAGGGACTCCCGTGTGTCGCCCGGCAGGAACTGCAGGGGCAGCACGCCCATCATCAGCAGGTTCGACCGATGGATCCGCTCGTACGACTCCGCGATCACGGCCTTCACGCCGAGCAGGTTCGGCCCCTTGGCCGCCCAGTCGCGCGACGAGCCGGAGCCGTACTCCTTGCCCGCGATCACGATCGTCGGCACATCCTCCTCGCGGTAGCGCATCGCCGCGTCGAAGATCGTCGTCTCCTCGCCGTCGGGCAGGTGCACCGTCCACGTGCCTTCGCTTCCGGGAACGAGCTGGTTGCGCAGCCGCACGTTCGCGAACGTGCCGCGCACCATCACCTCGTGATTGCCGCGGCGCGCGCCGTATGAGTTGAAGTCGCGCCGGTCGACGCCGTGCTCGATCAGATACGTGCCTGCCGGCGAATCGGGCCGGATCGCGCCCGCCGGAGAGATGTGGTCCGTCGTGACGGAGTCCCCGAGCAGGACGAGCACGCGTGCACCCGAGATGTCCTCGACCGTGCCGGGCTCGCGTGTCATGCCGTCGAAGTACGGCGGCCGCCGCACGTACGTCGAATCGGGCTCCCACGCGAAGAGATCCGTCGACGGCGTCTCGAGCGACTGCCAGCGCTCGTCGCCGGCGTACACGTCGGCGTAGGACTTCTTGAACATTGCGCCGTCGATCGACGACGTGATCGTCTCGTCGATCTCCGCCGCGGTCGGCCAGATGTCGCGCAGGTACACGGGCCCGTCGTCGCCCTCCCCGAGCGGCTCGTTGAGAAGATCGATGTCCATGCGCCCGGCGAGCGCGTACGCGACGACCAGAGGAGGTGACGCGAGGTAGTTCGCCTTGACGTCGCTGTGGATGCGCGCCTCGAAGTTCCGGTTGCCGGAGAGCACGGCGCAGACGATCAGCTCGCCTTCGGTGACCGCCTCGGCGATCGGTTCGGGCAGCGGGCCGGAGTTGCCGATGCACGTCGTGCAGCCGTACCCGACGAGATTGAACCCGAGCGCGTCGAGATACGTATCGAGCCCCGAACGCGCGTAGTACTCCGTGACGACCTTCGACCCCGGTGCGAGTGACGACTTCACCCACGGCTTGCGCTTCAAGCCGAGCTCGATCGCCTTCTTCGCGAGCAGGCCTGCGCCGATCATGACCGAGGGGTTCGACGTGTTCGTGCACGAGGTGATGGCGCAGATCACGACCGAGCCGTGCTCGAGCGAATAATCCTCGCCGCGCACCGGCACCGTCTTCTTCTCGACCGTCGCCGTGTGCACTGTCGGCGCGTCCGGCACGGGCTCGCCGTCGGCGCCCGGCTGCTGCTCGGTTGTCGGATCGCTCGCCGGAAACGTGTCGGCGACCGCCCTGTCGTGGCTGCCGTTCGTGTAGTCGGCGCCGAACGTGTCGAGCGCCTCGATGAACGCGTTCTTCGCGTTCGCGAGCGGCACGCGGTCCTGCGGACGTCGCGGGCCCGCGAGCGACGGCTCGATCTCGGAGAGGTCGAGCTCGACGACCTGCGAGTACGTCGGATGCTCCTGCGGGTCGTGCCAGAGCATGTTCTCCTTGCAATACGCCTCGACGAGTGCGACCCGCTCGTCCGAACGGCCCGTGAGCCGCATGTACTGCAGCGTCACGTCGTCGACCGGGAAGAAGCCGCACGTCGCTCCGTACTCGGGGCTCATGTTGCCCAGCGTCGCGCGGTCGGCCAGCGCGAGCGACGGCACACCTTCGCCGAAGTACTCGACGAACTTTCCGACGACGCCGACCTTGCGGAGGATCTCCGTCACCGTGAGCACGAGATCCGTCGCCGTCGCGCCCTGTGGCAGCGCGCCGGAGAGCTTCATGCCGACGACCTGCGGCACGAGCATCGAGAGGGCCTCACCGAGCATCGCCGCCTCCGCCTCGATGCCGCCGACGCCCCACCCGAGCACGCCGAGCCCGTTGATCATCGTCGTGTGCGAGTCGGTGCCGACGAGCGTGTCCGGGAAGGCGAACCCGTCGCGCGACTCGACGACACGCGCGAGGAACTCGAGGTTCACCTGGTGGCAGATGCCGGTGTTCGGCGGAACGGCTGCAAAGTTGTCGAACGCGCTTTGTCCCCAGCGCAGGAAGGCGTAGCGCTCGCGGTTTCGCTGGAACTCGAGCTCGACGTTGCGCCCGATCGCGAGCCGCGACGCGAACTCGTCCACCTGCACCGAATGGTCGATGACGAGCTCGACCGGCTGCAGCGGGTTGACGCGATTCGGGTCGCCGCCGAGGCGGGCGATCCCGTCTCGCATGGCCGCGAGATCGACGACCGCGGGCACACCCGTGAAGTCCTGCAGGAGAACGCGCGCGGGCACGAACGAGATTTCCTTCTGCGCCGTGCCCTTGACGTCCCATCGCGCCAGCGCCTCGATGTCGGCCTTCTTGACGAAGCGCT
>JAOPYX010000045.1 GCA_025964535.1 Actinomycetes bacterium
CACCCACCTCAGGTGCGCCTTCATCTGAACTTTGCTCGACTGCTTGAGGTCGACCTGCATGCGCTCGATGGTTTGTGCAAGCTGGCTCGTGAAGTACTCGTCGTCGATCTTGAGTTGCTGCGCCGCCTCGGTGATGAAAGTGCGCTGAAGCGCTTCCCCGCTGTACTTCCAGGCGTCATAGACGACAAAGGCGATCTTCGACTCAGGGTGATCGGACAGAGCGCTCTTCAGGAGCGTCGCGAAGCTCGACTTGCCCGATCCCCACGGGCCGAAGAGGGCCACGTTTAGGGGCGGATCGGCCGTCGTCACAAGGTCTGCGACCCGCTCAGCGATCGCGGTGTGCTTGAACTCGTCCGGCTCACGTTCCGTGAGCGCATGGTCGGGGATCAGGTCGCCCTTACGAAGCGATGCGTCGTCTTTCGTTCCGTCGCTCGCCATTAGCGCACTATCCGAGCGTCCCGAATCGCCGGAGCGATTTGCGCTGAGTGTTGTCTGTCCACGGGAGTGCAACCATCGCCGCATCCTTCATTCAGAGAACTTCGCCCGCCCGCGCGCCCTGGCCGCATACAGGTGGCCCCGTTAGCGCTGAAGAGTGACGGCCTCGCGCGTCCGGCGGCGCCACTTTAGACAACGTCGAAGACGCTGCCAAGCCTCCGCTTGCCCAAATCGGCCGCCCTCGGCCTCACAAGCGGCTTCTCGTGTGCGATCGGGGTCACGTCCCGTCACGCCTTCCGACGGAAGCGTGACGCCGTCACGGCCGCGCGACCCTGCGCTTTCCCCATAGGCGCGGCCGATTTGCTCGTTCGGCGGACAGCGACACAGAACGCGCCCCCTCAGGGCGTCAGCAGCACCTTCGAATACTCCCCCAGCCGCTCCACGAGGTTGGCGAACGCCTCTGCTCCGTCGGCCGGGGCAACCTCGGAGATCCAGCCGAGATCCAGGTCGCCCTCGGCGAGGATCTCGACGGCGCGCGCGAAATCACGACGGGAGTACGCGAACTGGCCGCGCACCGTTACCGCTCGCCGCACGATCGTCGCCATCGGAAACGTTCCCTCGGCTCGCCCGAGGCCCACGACGACGACGCTGCCGCCGTTCCTGACCGCGTCCACCGAGCCACGCCACGTCTCCTCGAATCCGGCCGCGTCGACGGCGAGGTCGGCAGCCGCCGGTGCGACCTCGAATGATGAGGCGCCGAGCCGCGCAGCCGTCTCGCGACGGGCGGCGACCGGGTCGATTGCGGTCACCTCGGCGCCCGCCCGGGCTGCGAGGAAGATCGTCAGCAACCCGATCGGCCCGTAGCCGAAGACGACGACGCGCATCCCCCGGCGGCTGCCGAGCTGCCGATCGAAGTCGTGCCGTTCGCATGCATCTCGAGGGTATGGCTGAGAGTCAGCGGCCGGCATACGAAATCGGTTGCGTGCGATAGCGCAACGAGATGGCGCATCACCAGTTCCGGCCTAGCTGGGTCGGCGCCGTTCGCCGCGCCGAAGCGCCTCGATCCTCCGTCGGGCCAGCTTCGTCGGCCGCGCACCGAGGTCGGCACCGAGCGGGCGGGCGAGCCGGCGCTCGAGCCGCTGCTGCTCGCGCGCCGCGAGCGACGCGGGCGTCTCCTCGTACAACGTCGCCGCAACGGCCGCGTTGCCGCGGCGTTCGGCGATGCCGGTGACGACGACCGTCCGGCTGATCTCGCCCCGCCGGATGTCGACCTTGTCACCGGCCCGAACCTCCTTCGCGGGCTTCACTCGCTCGCCGCCGACGTGGACGTGACCGCCGAGCACTGCCTCGGTGGCGGCGCCGCGCGTCTTGAAGAAGCGCGCCGCCCAGAGCCACTTGTCGATCCGTACCTGCTCCACGCGGTCATCGTCGCAGCAGTTCGCACCGCCGCGCAACGCCCTCGTCGCGCGCGTGGAGGTCCGGCGCGACGAGGGCGATGCAAGGCGGATCTAGGGGCCTCTGCGACCGCCGAAGACGCAGCTCCCTCCGGTCGGCTTCGCCAGGTTGATGCTCGTGGCCTTGACGGTCACGCCTTTGTCGGTGCTCGTGCCCTGCACGAACACGCAGGACTTGGCCGTGACAGCGGCGCTGCCGACGATCTTCGTCTCGGAGATCTGGGACTTCTTGGAAACGGTGACGGGCGTCGAGCCGCTCGTGCCCTTCACGGTGACGCTCGCGCCCTTGACGCTCGTGACCTTTCCGACTGCGATGCCGAAGTTCGGGTTGTTCCCGAAGCCTCCTGTCGGCCGGCCTCCTGCGGGGGGTGTCGTGCCGCCGCCGGGCGGCGGGCCGCCCGCCCGCGGCCGGTTACCACCGGGGCCGCCGAGTCCCGCCTGGCATGCGCCCTTGACCGGCTGGGTGATCGTGACCCGCGTGGCGGTCACCACGCCCTTCGTCGACTTCTGGCCCATCGCCACGACACAGACACCGGTCTTGACGGCAGCAGACGTGACGGTGACTTGCTCGGTGATCACGGTTGCAGAGCCGACCGAGACCGCTGCGGTACCGGTCGGGCTGAGCGTCGTCTTCACCTTGATGGTCTTCCCCTTGACGGACGTGACGGGGCCCGAGATCGAACCGGTCGTCGGCTTCGTCGCCGCACCTGCCGATCCGGAGAACGCGAGCAAGAGGCCGAGAGCGACGGCGAGAATCAGAGTGACGCTGCTACGCATGTCAGCCTCCGAACCCGGTCGCGCCGCCGGAGCTCGTCGCGCCGGCTCCACCGCCTGTAGCCCCGAAGCCGCGCGCACCGCCGCCGAGCCCGCCGGCGCCGCCCGTGCCCGTGCTGATCGTGCTCGCCGCGATGGTGCCGTTCTTCTGCGGCGCGCCCTGTACGACCACAGTCTCGCCGGGCGTGATTCCTGCGAGCGTGATCGTCGACGAGACGGTCTTCGTGACACGTGCGCCGGCCGACGCCACCTTGACCGTGTTCCCGCTCACGTCGGTGACGTAGAGCGTCTTGCCCTTGATCAGGGTGACGGTTCCGATCGTGGCTCCGCCGGCCGCGCCGGCACCACCGCCGGCAGCACCTGCGCCGGCACCGCCGCCGGCGCCGCCACCGCGGAACCGGGCTGCGAACGCAGATCCGCCGCCTGCGGCTTGCCCCGTCCCGGCGGCTGTGCCGCTGTGCTTCTGCAGCTCGACACCTCCGAAGAACGCGAGCGCCGCAATGACTCCGACGGCAAGCGCAGCGCTTACGAGCGGTAGGCGCCGGCGGCGCCGTGCGGCGAGCACTTCGAGGTCGAAATCGCTCTCGGCATTGTGGGCTGGAAGATCACTCTCGATCGCTGTCATCTGACGGGCTCCTATTCGTAGCGCAGTGCGTCGATTGGTCTGAGCGAGGCTGCTCGGTTGGCGGGATAGATGCCGAAGAAGAGACCGACGGCGATGCCGACGGCAAGGGCGAGGACGACCGAATACGGCTCGACCGCAGGCTGCACGCCGACGAGCTTGAAGCGACTGCCCAACAGTCCGACTGCGACGCCGACGGCGCCACCGAACACGGAGAGCAGCACCGACTCGCTGAGGAACTGCGCGAGGATGTCGCTCCGGCGTGCTCCGACGGCCTTGCGGATGCCGATCTCGCGCGTCCGCTCGGTGACGGTGACGAGCATGATGTTCATGACGCCGATCCCCCCGACGAGCAGGGAAATCGCGGCGACAGCCGCCAACAGGACAGTGAACACCTGATTGGTCGACGCGGTCGTCTGGAGCAACGACGCCTGGTTGAGCACGCGGAAGTTCGCACTGCCGTTGCTCGAATGGGTCGGAGTCAAGATTGACGTCGCTTCGGCCTCGGCGGCGTTGACCTGGTGCGAGGACTTCGCCTCGATGATGATCTGGCCGAGCCCGCCGGTCACTCCTGTGAGCAGGCTCTGGGTCGTCGTCAACGGCGCGATGGCAATGTCGTCCTGATCCTGGACGCCGTTCGTCCCCTTCGCGGCGAGGACGCCGACGACCTGGAAGCCGATGCCGTTGAGCTTGATCGTCTGGCCGAGCGGGTCCTGGCCTCCGAACAGATTGGTGACCACGGTCTGCCCCAGCACGACAACGCGGCTGTGCGCGGTCTCCTGCTGCTGCGTGATGAACTGCCCCGCCGCGACGGGAGACTTGCGCGCCTCCTCATACGACGGTGTCGTGCCGATGAACTGGTTGGGGGTGTAGCTGGCCGAGCCGAAGGTCGCGGCGACGGAGCCCGTCACGACGGGCGTCACCGACTTGACGTCCGGCGTCGCGCTCGGATCCTGCAACGCCTTGACGTCCTTCATCGTCAGCTGCGTGAAGGAGCTTCGATTGCCGCCCGAGCCGCGGCCGAAGCCGAAGCCGCCCGGCTGGATCGTGACCACGTTGGTGCCGAGGCCTTCGATGCCTTTCTGAACTGCGACGGCCGAGCCGTGACCGACTGCGACGAGGATGATCACCGCCGCGACGCCGATCGTGATCCCGAGCATGGTCAGCAAGGAACGCAGGCGGTTCGCGGCCACGCCGTGCAGCGCCATGCGCGCGGCTTCGAGGACACTCACGCGGACACCGCTTCTGCCGAATCGTCACGCTCGAGCCGAGCGGTCGTCGCCGGAGCCGAATCCGTGCGCCGATCCGAGTCGACCCTGCCGTCGACGAGGTGGATGACGCGCTTCGCCTGGGCGGCAACCTCTGGCTCGTGCGTGATCATCACGATCGTGCGACCAGCGGCGTGGAGGTCGGAGAGGATGTGCATGATCTCCACCGTCGACGCGCTGTCGAGGTTTCCCGTGGGCTCGTCGGCGAGCACGAGCGCGGGGGCGGTGACGATCGCGCGGGCGATTGCGACGCGCTGCTGCTGGCCGCCCGAGAGCTCGTTGGGCATGTGCTCCATCCTGTGCGTGAGGCCCACCGCATCGAGCGCCTCGACCGCCAGCACGCGCCGCTCACGACGCGGTACTCGCGCGTAGATCAGCGGAAGCTCGACGTTGTGGAGGGCGCTCGTGCGCGGCACGAGGTTGAAGCTCTGGAAGACGAAGCCGATCTTCCGGTTGCGGACGTACGCGAGCTCGTAGTCGTCGAGGTCGGCGACGTCGATGCCGTCGAGGAAATAGCGACCGGTGGTCGGCACGTCGAGGCAGCCGAGCACGTTCATCAACGTCGACTTGCCGCTACCGGAGCTGCCCATCACCGCGACGAAGTCACCGCGTTCGACCAGGAGATCGACCTCGCGCAGGGCGTGCACCGCGATCTCTCCCTGCCCGTAGCTCTTCGACACGTTGCGGAGGAAGAGCGTCGGCCGCCTGAGCCCGCCGCTCACGGACCGAACGCTCCCCCACCCAAGCCGCCGCCGAGACCGCCGCCGACGCCGCGTGCCCGAGTGCCGGCCGCTGCGCCGGCCGCACCCGTGCCGGCACCTGCACCCGACAAGGCGGAGATGCTCACCGAGGGAAGGACGACGGTGTCGCTTGCCTTCAAGCCGCTGAGAATCGCGGTCGACGAATCGCCCTGGAGACCGACGACGACCGGCACGCTCACCTGCTGCCCGTTGCGGAGGACCGTGACGGTTGCGTTGTTGCCGGTGCCGTTCACTGCGGCGGCGGGGACGTGCAGGACGTTGTCCGCCTCGCCGGTGACGACGCTGACGTTCGCCGTCATGCCCGGCTTGAGCTGCGACGCGGGATGGTCGAGTGCGAATGTGACGCTGTAGGTGACGACGCTCGAAGACGTCGTCGCGGTTCCGGCGACCGCGAGCACGTGCGCCGCGAACTGCTGTTGCGGGAGCGCGTCCACGGTGACGGTTGCCGCCTGCCCGGCGCGGATCTTGGCCGCGTCGGTCTCCGCGAACCCGGCGACCACCTGCATGCCCGTGAGACCCGTCAGTGTCACGAAGCCGGAGCTGGTGCTCGACGAGGAGCCCGTGGAGGCGGCCCCGCCCGTGCCTGTCGATGCCGCCGCAGACGACGACCCGCTCGTCGTGCCGCTCCCGGTGACCTGCGTGCCCGGGATGCCGCTGACCGCTGCGACGACTCCGGCGATCGGCGCCCGGAGGGAGGTCTCCGCCATCGTCTTGTTGGCGTTCTCGAGTGCGATCTGTGCCTGGAGGACGCTCGCCTGTCCCGCGGCAATCGCCGCGGGTGTCGGTGGGGCCTGCTTCTGCGCGTTGGCCGCAAGCGTCGACTTCAGCGCGAGGTTGGCGGACGCGACCTGTTGACGCGCGGACTGGAGGCTCTGCGCGTCCTTCAGCTTCGTCGCCGCCTGGCTGCTCTTCGTGTTGGCGATCGAGTCGTTGTCCTGCGCGATCTTCTGCTCGTCGCTCCGGATCGCCGATTGATCGCTCGTGATCGTCGACTGCGCGGACTGGTCGGCGGAGAGCTGGGTCTGAATCTGGCTGATCGCGTAGCTGTCGTTCGAGAGCTTCTTCTGTAGGGACGAAAGCGTTGCCTGGTCCGCGTTCAGTGCCGATTGGTCGGCGTTGGTGGCATTGGTGTATTGCGCAATGGCCGAAGCGTCGTTGCTCGTCTGTGCGGTCTTGAGGCTTGCCTGGTCGCTCGTCAGCTGCTGGTTGTCCTTCGTCTGCTGCGCCTGCGCGTCGAGCTGAGCCTGCTGGTCGGTCTGCTGCGTCGCCTGCGCCGCAGCCAACTGGGCCTTGTCGGCCGCGACGGCGGCCGCAGCGGCGGCGCTGTCGGCGTGGGTCGTCGAATCGGCCTTGAGCTTCGCCAGGTCGACCTGCAGCTGGCCCTGATCGACCTCGAGCGCCTTCTGCGCCTGGCTGAGCGTCAACGCGGAGGTGCGCTTGTCGAGCGTGACCGATTGCTGCGCCGAGGCGAGAGCGATCTTCGCATTGGTGATCGACTGGTGCGCCTGGGATACCGAGACCGCATCCTGTGCGCGCTGCTGCGGCGTCTCCCCCGTGAGCGTCGCCTGGTAATTCGCCTCGGTGCTCTTCAAGGCCGCCTGCGCCTGCCGAACCGCCTGGTCCGCCGAGGTGGAGTCGATCTTCCCGAGCAGCTGGCCTGCCGAGACGTGCTGGCCGGCCTTGACGTCGACCGAGAGGAGGTCGCCGCTCGAGGTGAAGTTCACGGAGAGCTGCTTCGCAGCCTGCAGCGTCCCCGTCGCCGACACCGTGGAGAGCACCACTCCGCGCGCCACGGTCGCCGTACGGGTCGTGCTCGCCGTCGATGCGGTGCTCTGGCCGACGGTCAGATACGTGGCAACGGCGGTGCCGACGAGCAGCGCGCCGAGTCCGGCATTCAGGAGACTGACGGGCCCGAGTCGGCTACGTGTCACACCTGACGGAATGGCCGGAAGCCGATTCGAGATTGCACTCATCTAGTGGGTCTCCTTCGCATCGAGAGCGATAGACATGCGAGCTGCGCTCACGGGAAAGAGATTCGTCGGGTCGGCTAATAAGCAGATGACAATCGGCTGTGAAAACGCTGTGAGACGATCGGTGCGAGAACGAGATGCGATCTACGCGACCAGGACGTTCGCGTGCGCGCTGCTCTGCTCTCGAATGACGGCTAGCGTCTGCGAACCGTCAGCGCATCGACCGCAGCACCGACGATCGTGTCGGTGTCGATACCAAAGTGCTCGTATAGATCGTCGATGTCGCCCGACTCACCAAAATCGCTGACGCCGAGCGAAGTGATCGGCGTGCAGTGAATACCCGACAAGAAGCTCAGTGTGTGGGGGTGTCCGTCGTGGATCGTGACGATCGGCGACGCGCGCTCGACGGGAAAGACGTCGTCGAGGATCCTGATCTCTCCGTGCCCAACTCCGCGCCGCGCCTGAACTGCCCGGAACACGAGATCGGCGGAGGTCAGGCAGACGACGTCCGCCGCGATTCCGGCCGACGCGAGCTCTGATGCTGCCTCGCAGACGTTGGGGAGGACTGCGCCCATTCCTACCAGGGTCACTGCCGGGGCGCCCGGCGTCTCGATCAGGCGGTATCCGCCCGCAACCACTTGCCGGCGGCGGGCTTCACGGTCGGCCGCCTCGTCCGGCGTCAGAGCCAACGACTGCGCGATGAGGCGCGTGGAGAGACGGAAGTAGGACGAGGTTCCTCCGGGTCGGCCAAGCTGTGCAAGCGCGTGGAGGAGCGTCCACTCGAGATCCTGAGCAAAGGCGGGCTCCCACGCGATGCACCGTGGCTGCTCGAGGCCCACGGAGGGCGTCAGAATCGATTGGTGCGCCCCGCCTTCCGGTGCCAGCGTCACACCCGACGGTGTGCCGACCAGGATCGACTGCCCGCCCGCGTAGATACCGAATGACCACGGTTCGAGCGCTCGGTTGACGAATGGGTCGTACAGCGTTCCGATCGGCAGCAACGGCTCGCCGTCGCGCGACCAGGTCGCGCCGAGCTCGCCCAGTAGACCGACGAGGTTGCCCTCCGCGATCCCGAGCTCGATGTGCTGACCGTTCGGGGATTCGCGCCAATGGAGAATCGTCTCGGGATCGTCCGCGAACCAATCGACGCGCTCGCCGATGTGCCAAATCCCGGCCCGATTGATCCAGCCGCCGAGGCTCGTCGACGACGCGACGTCTGGGCTCACCGTGACGATGCGATCGGCGACGCGCGGCGCGGCCCGCTGAATCTCGAGAAAGAATCGCCCAAACGCCTGTTGCGTCGAGATGTCCCCGGCGTGCGTGCGGCCAAAGTCCTCGGGTACGGCGGTCGCGATCTGCTTCGGCGTAACCGGGGCTCGTTCGAGACGCGACGCGGCTTCTGCGCAGAGGGCGGCTTCGCGCGAATCGTCTTCGAATCGCATCCATGGGTCGGCCGCGTTCGCCCCTAGCTCAGATGCGAGCTCTCGCCATTGCTCGTCGGTCAACAGAGCCGAGTGGTTGGCTGGATGACCTTCGGTGGGCAGACGCCATGCCTTGATCGTGTATGCGATAACGACTGAAGGTCGGTCGCGCACCGCATCCGCGCGCGCAAATGCGTCGGCGAGCAACTCGAGGTCGTGGCCTCCAAGGTCACGGACCGCCGCGCGCAGGCTGTCGTCATCGACGTCGGCGACGGCCCGTGCGATCTCGGCGCGGCCCGCGCCCGAGCCGAGCAGGGCCTCGCGCAGGTCGATGGTCGGCGTCCGGAGCAGCCGCTGGTACTCCTCGTTCGTCATGCTGTCGATCCGCGCTCGAAAGGCCTCGCCGCCCGGACGCGAGAAGAGCTCTTGCAGGCGCGTGCCGTACTTGACGGCCTGCACATGCCAGCCCGCCGCAGCGAACATCCGCTCGATCCGGTCGGCAGCGATCTCCGGGACGACGCGGTCGAGCGACTGCCGATTGAGATCAACCGCCCAGAGGATCTCGCCGAGGCGGGGCACGACCGGATCCAACACCGCTTCCCAGATCGCGCCCTCGTCGAGCTCGGCGTCCCCGAGTAGCGCAACCTGCCGCCCTCCTTGCGGTACGTCGAACCGGCCGGCCACGTATCGATGCGCGAGGGCGCTCCAGATCGTCGCGGTTGCGCCGATGCCAACAGACCCGGTCGAGAAGTCGGCCGGCACCGGATCCTTCGTTCGGCTCGGGTACGCCTGCAAGCCTCCGTACGCCCTGAGCGTTGTCAAGTAGGCGGGGTCGAGCTTCCCGAGGAGATACTCGATCGCATGTAAGACCGGTGCAGCGTGCGGCTTGACGGACACTCGATCGGGCGCCCGCAAGTGATGGAAGTACAGCGCCGTCAGCAGCGAAACCGACGACGCCGACGAGGCTTGATGGCCGCCGACCTTGAGACCTGAACGTGTCGACCGCACACGGTTGGCGTGGTGGACGATGCTCGTCGCAAGCCAGAGCACACGTGACTCGACGGCGCGCAGAGTGTCGAAGTCCACGCTGCTCTCCGAATCGTCCACGCGCCGCTGCGTGCCGAGATCAACCAAGGCGGTCGGGAGGAGGCGCAAAGGACGTCCGGCCGGGATGCGGCAGGGGCGCCCCCCAAGGAATCCCCGCGCGGATGGTGTTCGACACGACAAGCCGCTGCGGGGCGGTGCGCACCGCCCCGGACGAGTCGCGAAACTCGAAGGCGCCGCTGGCCTGATCCAGCACGGTGATGTCGGCGGCTCCCCCGATGCGGAAACTCCCGACCGTCTCCGGGCGACCGATCACCTCCGCTGGACGAGCAGTCGTCGCCCGGATGACCTCGTGCAGGGGCATGCCGAGGTTGAGGAACTTCGACATCGTGGTCGCCATGTCGCCGACCGGCCCGCTCGCGCTGAGGCTGTGGAGGTCCGTCGAGATCGTGTCAGGCCAGAAGCCGGCCTCGAACGCAACCTCGGCCGTGGCGTAGTCGAAGCTTCCGAACCCGTGCCCGGAATCGAAGACGATGCCCTTCTCCCGCGCCGGCTCGGCCGCTTCGATCAACCGGTTGCCTTCCACGAGGCCGTTTCCGATCGGCGTGAAGCAGTGCGTCACGATGTCGCCGGGGCGCAGGAGGTCGAAGATCTCCGAGAGCGGCGCCGGAGCGCCGCCGATGTGGACCATCACCGGCAGCCCGGCTCGTTCACCGGCTTCGACAGCGCGGCGCACCGGCTCGAGACCGTTGTCGCCGACGATGATCCCCTGCTCCCTCACCTTGATCCCGACCACGATGTCGGCGTTCTCGATTGCCGCGCGCACCGCCTTGTCGACATCGAGGTACGCAAGATCGACCGCTTCGCCCTCCGGCCAGCCGGCGAGACCGATCGTCGAGATATGGACAAAGGCGAGAACGCGGGTCCGGCTGGCGTTCACGACCAGGTGTCTGAATCCTTCGATGGTATGAGCGCCGGCGTCGCCCGCACTGACGATCGTGGTGACTCCCGACCTCGACGACGTCTCGTCTGCAGGGACAGTCAGCGGACAGACGCCCGTGTAGACGTGAGCGTGCATGTCGATCAGTCCGGGCACGACGATCTTCCCCGAGGCGTCGATCACGACCGTCCCCAAGTCGGGTGGATACTCGCTGACCGGGCTCCGGACCCAGGCGTGCAGGTCCGGTTCGAGCATCACGATCCGCCCGAACTGAACACCGACGTCCAACTGCTCGTCGATTCCGCGGGCGGGGTCGATCACGCGACCTCCGCGAACGACGAGATCCAGCGTCTGGCCGGCGGGCTCGCTCATCGATTCTCGCTCCTTCGCGTAGGCGCGCTCGCGGCAGCACCCGCCGGGAGCGCGGACTTGACCCAGTCGAGTGCATCCAGCGGCGCGAGGCCGTAGTGGTAGAAGTCGAGACGGTCGACGCCAAGGGCAGAAGCCACGTCGACTTTCGCTCTCAGGTTCGCCGGGCTGTCGCAGTCCGGCGCCAGAGGCCGAAGAATGACTCCGAGCTTCGCCGAGTCGGGGATCGCACTCGCGTACGCCTCGAGATCGATCAGCACCCGTTCTGCCGTCGACGCATAGGCCATCACCTCGAGTGCGCCGGCCGCGGCGGCGATCTCTCGAAGGTCGACGCCCAGCCGCCACGCGATCGACGGGGCCGGCGCGCCGGTGGGCTGCCCCGCGGTATACCCCTTGATCGCTCCGCCCTCGTCGACGGGCACGACGGCAGTTTCCGGATTCGCTTCTCGCGCCGCGCCGACGAGCTCGGCCACGAGCGACGTGACGACGTCCGAGCGCGCATCCAGAAACGCACCGAGCTCACCGCCGAACATCGCGCGCACGCCGGCCGCGTCGTCGATCGGCACCGGGTCGGCGTGATCCGACGACAACCCCTCGCGGATCGTGGACCGAATCGCATCTCGTAGTGACGCTGTGTCGACGCCGCGCTCGGCGGCCGCCCGTGCACACGACTCACAGAAGCACAACGACAACAGGAAGGAAGTCAGTGGCGTGATCTCGACGAACGCACGCTCGTGGTGGTAGCCGTGCGGGAACGGGAAGTGGTGAAACGACTCCATCAGGATCGAGTCGACTCCTCGCGACGCGACGTCGCCGATCACCGCGCGGGCGTATGCCCGAACGTCCGGATTCGCAGGGCAGAGTTGTGTCAGATAGGGATCGCCGAACGCGTTCCGCTGGGCGTACGGCTCGATCTCGCGACCGCGATCGACGTGCAGCAAGACCACCCAGGCATTCGCATCCATGTCGCGCCGTCGCGCAACCGCCACGAGGTCGGCTACGAGGTCACGTCCGCCGAGCAGCGCGCTGACGGCAGGCTGAAGCTTCAGCGGACGGAACAGGTCGGGGCTCGGCTGGAAGAAGACGGCACCCGGCTCCTGGAAATAGACGACCCGGCGAGGGTTGTGCGGAAACACGTCCCGCGCATCGTGGTACGCCGCCGCGAGCGTGATGCCGCCGGCCCCGCCGCGGTGCTGAACGTTGTCGGCAACCGTCTCGAGCCCTTCGTCGAGCAGATCCGTGGCGAACGTGAGCAGAGAGGAGCGCATCCTAGGGAGCCCTTTGGACCTTTCGACGCGAGTTCATTTCCCGCCCCACGCGATGACCGCGTCGACCTCGACGGGCATGCCGAACGGGAGATCCGGCACGCCGATCGACGTGCGTGCGGAGAGCTTGTCGATCCCGTAGAGCTCGAGTATCAAGTCGGAGAAGCCGTTCACGACGCGTGCGTGCTCAGTGAAGCCCGGCACCGCATTCACGTACCCGTTCACCTTCAGCCAGCAGGCGACATTGTCGAGGTCGCCCAATTCACGATCGATCGTGGCGAGCACGTTCAGCGCTGTGAGCCGCGCCGCCGCGATCCCCTCGTCGATCGTCAGCTCATTCCCGACCTTCCCGAGCGTGGATCCCCATCCCTCTCCCCATGTGGGGCCGTGGCCTGCGATGTAGACCACGTCGCCCCAGCGGACGAGCCGGCGATACGTCAGCGCAACCCCCTCCGGGACCACCTGCGCCGGCGGCAAGGAGAGCTCCATCCTCTCGAGCGACTCGCGCACGCCCACGCTAACTCCCGCCGGAATCGGTCGGCCGAACGGAACGCAGCTCGCCGTCGACGAGCTCGACGCGCGTCCCGAGCTTCGCCGACCACTCGATCACCCGTTGGGCGATGCGGTCGAGCACGTCGCCCGTGGCGAGCACGGGAAGCCCATTCGAGTCGAGCGACGTCGGGATCATCCGAAGGTCGTAGCTACCGGAGTCATCGGGCTCGATGACGGTCAGGAAGCCGTCCGGCGACATGTCGGCCAGCAGCGAGCGCACGAGGTCGGTGATCTCGCCCCCCTCGGATTCGGGCGGCAACTGACGCCCGACGAACGTCCCGGGGCTGTAGAGGATCGCCTTGCCTCGATACCACTCGACCCCTTGCACGGCATGTACGTGGTTTCCCAGGATGACGTCGGCGCCCGCATCGATCATGGCATGCCCGAGTGGACGCTGATACTCGGCGATCCGGCTCGACAGTCCGCCGTATCCCCAGTGCAGCGAGAGGCAGAGAACGTCGACCTCCTTCCGGAGCGCTCGCACGCACTCCGCGGCGAAAGCCTGCTCACCGGCGTCGGCGAAGGTGCGGATCGTGACCATCGCCGGCTCTCCCGGCTCCTCCGCCTGCCAGTACGGATTGATCTCGTACGCAGACTGGACGTGGATCGGCGCCACGCCGGGGCGCGCGTCGGTGGCCCCTGCTCCCGGTGCGACCAGGCACGTGAACGCCAGGAAGCCGATCCTGCGCCCGCGGACGTCGGCGATGAACGGTTCGACGGCTTGCGCGATCGTCGGGCCGGCGCCGATGTGAGGAATTCGCTCCGCGTCGAGGCAGGCGATCGTGTCGGCCATTGCCTCCGGGCCGTAGTCCATCATGTGGTTGTTCGCGATCGAGACGACGTCGAGACCCAGTCGGCCGATGTCCGGGGCGATCGCCGGGTCGGCACGGATGTTCGCGAGCTTCTCGATCGGCTGCCCCCGCGTCGACAAGGGGATCTCGTAGTTCGCGAAGAAGACGTCCGCGGCACCCGTGATCGCCGTGACGTCGTCGAACGTCGAGCTGATCGGGCGGTCATCTGCATAGAAGCGGCCGTTCGCAAAGATGTCTCCGCCGACGGCGATCGAGACGTGGTTGCTCATTTCATCCTCCGGACTTGACAACGATTCGCGTCATTCCACGTTGGTAGGAGCCTCGACGGTGTCCCCGAGCGATCCGCGATAGCCGGCCATCAGGTGGATGAGCTGGCCCTGCTCGATCGACGCTGCGGGGCCGTCGAAGACGCGCTGGCCCAGACGGAGGACGACGAAGCGGTCGGCGAGATCGAAGGCGATGTCGATGTCGTGGGTGATCACGATCACCCCGACGCCACTGCGGGCCAGTGTCCGCACCAGCGCCACCACGCTTCGGGTCTGACGGATACCGAGGGCGGCGGTCGGCTCGTCGAGGATCACGAGCGTGCTCCCGTTCTGCGCCGCGCGGGCGATCGCGACCGACTGTCGCTGACCGCCCGACAGGAGGTTGACGGGCCGGCGGTAATCGCCGAGCACGATGTTCAGCGCCGCCAAGCGCTTCCGCGCCTCGACCTCGCCCGCCGCGTCGTCACGCCACGAGAAGATGCCCCAGTTCGTCTTGCGCGGTTCGCGGCCGAGCACGAGATTCTCGGCGACACCGAGGTTCGGGCAGAGGGCAAGGTCCTGATACGCAGTCGCGATTCCGAACGCCTGCGCATCCCCAGGGCCGTCGAAGGCGACGGGCGTGCCCTTGACCGCTATCTCACCTGCGTCAGGGCGCGTCGCACCGCTCAGCATCTTGATCACCGTGCTCTTGCCGGCTCCGTTGTCGCCGATGAGACAGACGACTTCCCCAGCCCGGACCGCGAAACCGACGTCCTGCACGGCTCGGACCGATCCGAAGTACTTCGTGAGCCCCTCGCAGGCGACCACCACCTCGTCGGGCTCGGACCGCGGGCTGTGGGCCTCCGGCGCGGCGAGGGACGACGGATCCTCCCCTGGATCGGCGGCGATGTCCCGGACCTGGGCGGCGGTGCGCTTTTGGGCGCGGCGATGCGACGTCCACTGATCGGCCCCGAGGGCCACGAGCAGCGCCCCTCCCTGCACGACTTGCTGCCAGAAATCCGCGACTCCCGCAAAGATGATCCCGGCGTTCAGGACGCCGATGGTGAACACCCCGACGAAGACGCCGAACGGGTGGCCCGAGCCGCCGATGAAGCTGACACCACCGAGGATCGCCGCCGTCAGCACGTCGAGCTCGAAGCCGACACCGACCGTCGGCGAGGCGCTACCGAGCCGAGCGACGGTCATCACCGAGACGAGGCCGATCAACGTGCCGTTCATCGCGAAGAGGCCGGTGACGTACCGATCGACATCGATGCCGCTCAACCGCGCTGCGTTCGCGTTGCCGCCGATCGCATACGTGCGTAAGCCGCCGACTGTTCGCAGGAGGGTGACCGAAACGATCAAGAACACGATCCCGCCGACCACCACCGGCAACGGCACCGGCCCGAAATATGTCTGGCCCAGATGCACGAACCGGTTGGGAAAGCCGTACACCGAGAGACCGCCGGAGATGACGAACGCGACGCCGTGCAGGATCGTGCCGACGCCGAGCGTGACGATCAACGGGCTGATTCGCAAGAGCCGTACGAGACGGCCGTTCGTGTACCCGAGCACGGCGCCGCACACGAGGCCGGTGAGAATCGCGAGGGTGGTGTTGTGCCAGTCCCGGGCGACGATGCCGGTGACCATGCCGATGAAGGCGTACTGGCCACCGATCGAGAGATCGACATTGCCGGAGATCAGCAGTGCCGTCATCCCGATCGCGGCGACGCCGATCGACGTCACCGAAAGCAGCGTGATGAAGAAGTTGTCTGCCGTCAGGAAGTTCGGATACTTGAAGCCGAGCCCCAGGTAGAGCGCTGCGCACAGGAGAGTGAGGCCGAGACGGCTGGTCGCATCCCAGGGCCGCTCGGAGCGGGACCGCCAAGCCTGCAGCCGGGATCGAGCCGAAGCGTGCGTCATCTGGGCGTCGGGCTGCATCGGAGAATGTATTGCTGGTCTGGGTGCGAGCCGAGTGCAGCCGTGCGCTGCACGCCGGACGATCCGGCGTGCAGCGCACGGCGGAGCGAGCTTACGAGATCGACGTCCGGATGTACTTGCTCATGCGGGTCCGGTAATCGATGTTGCCGAGCAGGGTGAGGTAACCCGTGGCGCCACGCGCGAACGCTGCCTTGGGGTTCCTGTCGTCGGCATTGAACTTGCCGATGTTCTGCTTCGTGATGGGAATCGGATTCAGCACCTGCACCTGCGGGATGGATTTGCCCTCGATGTAATCGCACAGGTACTGGCCCGTCGCCCACTCGTAGAAGCCGTTCGCGAAGGCAGTGTCGGCCCGGAACAGACCGCCGGCCTTCAGGCGGGCGAGGGCGTTGGCCTGGCCGTTGAACCCGCTGAGGTAGATCTTGTCCGACCCTCTCTTGCCCATTGCCATCAGTGCCGCCTCGACCCCGACGATCGTGTCGTCGTCGCCGAGCCACACGTTGACCTCCGGGTGCGCCTGCATGATCGTCGAGGCGGCCTTCGACCCCTCCTCCGGTGTGAGGAGGGAGATGCCGAGGTTGTCGACGATCTTGATCCCCGCGCCGCCCTTCTTGAGCGCGTCGATCCGCCCGGTCGTGCGCGGGATCAGGGTCTGTGCGATCTTGGCCGCGTTGAAGACGACGACATTGGCGTTGCCGCCGAGGTTCGCCTTGATCCACTTGAGCGCCGCCGTGCCCTGCACGTAGCCGCACTGGTACTGATCCGCAGCGATCTGTTGCGTGCACGGAGACGCGACCTCGTAGATCACGCAGACGCCCTGCTTGATCGCCTGCTTCATCACCGCCGCCTCCGCGTGCTCGTCCTGGGCCTGCAACACAAGGCCGCCGATGCCCTTCTTGAGCAGCTGCGTGAGCTGGTCGACGTTCTTCGCGACGTCGCTTGCGTAGGTCGTCGTCGTGAACGAGTAGCCACGCGACTGGACCGACTTCTTGACGGTGTCGCTGAGCTGGATGAAGTACGCCGACCCGGCGGCGATGTTCGCTGCGATCACCTTCGGCAGGCCGGTCGCCGGTCCCGCCGGCAGGTGGGGATTGAACGGCTTGAAGTCCGCGAACTTGGTCGGGACCTTCGTTCCGACTTCCTGGGCGGCAAACGCGTCCGACGCGAGAGAGCCGAAGAGCGTCGGCGCAACAGCAGCACCGGCCGTCATCGAGGCCAAGCGCCGGAAAGCCTGGGCGCGCGTGTAATAGGCCAGTGACTCCTCTACAGGGCCTTCTGGATTATCGGCGGCAGTCGACATCAAGCTCCTCCTTCCGTAGCGGTGCGGAATGTTCGACCGGGTCGGGCGCCTCGACCGTCCCGGGATGTCTGCGCCCCTCGACGCGCGCCTCCCATAATCCTGGCCTCCTCCAGAGTCCACGAGGTTGAGTAAATTGGTTCGACCGCTTATACAACATGTGCCGGTGCGAGACAACCCGCAAGCGACCGAGAGCCGTCATCCCGCGCCGCGAGCACGACCGCGCTCGTTGAGCGAGCCGGAAGGCGGTGTTTCCCTGCGACGAAGCCATTTTGTTCCTCCGACGCGGCGCTCGTCGACCGGCCGCGACAGGCGCCACGTGGAGGCCCACCCGGGCCACGAAGTCGAGCCGGGCGGGCTCGTTGCACGAATTGGTCGTACCAACTATGCTCCCTGGCACCTTCGGCACGAAGGCCTTTCGGCCGCAGGCGTGAGCCCGGCTGCCGGACACATCCGATGACCGACACCGACTCACCCCGCCCCCCGGATCCACGACTGTTCGCGCACCGCAGCGGCCGTCACGACCGTCGTCCCACGGTCCCGCCCTCCGACCTGCGCGACGCGCTGGGGTAGCGATGACGGGGACTGCCCCAACGGAGGAGACGCTCGTGCCCGGCCTGCCGCCCTTCGCGCTCGACACCGTGGACGACACTCCGGAGGTCGTCCTCGACCTGGGCCGGGTTCAGCGCAACGTCGCCCGCGCCGCAGCCACAGCGGCCGAGCACGGCGTCGCTCTTCGTCCGCACGCGAAGACGCACAAGCTGCCCCCCATCGCCGCCTTGCAGATCGAGGCCGGCGCGGTCGGCATCCAAGTGGCCAAGCTCGGCGAGGCAGAGGTGTTCGCCGGAGCAGGAATCGCCGACATCTTCGTCGGCTACCCCCTCGTCGGCCCCCGCAAGATCGCTCGCCTGATCGAACTGCTCGAGACGACATCGTCGAGAATCTCGGTTGCAGCCGACGCTCTCGAGGTGGTCGTCCCGATCGCAAGGGCGGCCGCTTCAGCGGGCTTCACCGTGCCCGTGGTGATCGAGGTCGACACGGGGCTGCACCGTCTGGGAGTGCAGCCGGGACGACCAACTGTCGAGCTCGCCTCGCGGCTCGCCGACCTCGATGGGGTCGACGTGGCCGGCGTGTTCACCCACGAGGGGCACGTCTACACGGAGGCGCGCTCGATGGAGGACAAGCGGGCAATGACCCAAGCCGCCTGCGCCGCACTCGCCGATACAGCCGAGCTGGTGCGCGCGAGCGGCATACCTCTGGCGACGGTCTCTGTCGGCTCGTCAGGCACATTCCGCTTCGCGGTCGAGTGTCCGAACATCACCGAGATTCGTCCCGGAACCTACGTCTTCAACGATCTCAGCCAACTCCTCCAGGGAGCTGCGACAGCGGATGACCTTGCCGCATTCGTCGTGGCCACTGTCGTCGGCCGCCCAGAGGCAACGCGTGCGGTCATCGACGCCGGATCGAAAGTGCTGACATCCGATCGACTCTTGATCGGCGATCCCGGGCCCACCTTCGGCGCAGTTGCCGGTTACCCGGGCGCCCACGCGACGCGACTCAGCGAAGAGCACGGCCTGCTCGAGTTCCCGGCGCCCACGGACCTTCGGATCGGGGACCGCGTCGCGATCGTTCCGAACCACATCTGTCCCGTCATCAACCTGGCCGACAGCGTCTCCGTGATCGCAGACGGCACGGTGGTCGAGCGTTGGGAGGTATCGGCTCGTGGCCGCGTCAAGTAA
>JAOPYX010000094.1 GCA_025964535.1 Actinomycetes bacterium
TGGCAGGGCGTCTACGGCCTCCTGACGAAGGACGGCTTCAGCGTCAGCGTCGTCCAGAATCCCACGCTTTCGCTCGACGGCGACGTCGCCGCCACCAAGCACGTCATCGACGCACAGAAGGAACCGGTCATCCTCGTTGGACATTCCTACGGTGGAGCGGTGATCACCGAGGCTGGCAATGATCCCAACGTGGCGGGGCTCGTCTATATCGCGGCCTTCGCCCCGGACAAGGGCGAGTCGGTGAACACGCTCATTGCCAATCCGCCGCCCGGCGCGCCTGTACCGCCGATCCTGCCGCCGCAGGACGGTTTCCTGTTCCTCGACCGGGACAAGTTTGCCTCGTCATTCGCGGCCGACGTCGATCCCGAACAGGCAGCGTTCATGGCCGACTCTCAGGTTCCCTGGGGCGTTGACGCCCTGAGCGGCACGATCGACGAGCCGGCATGGCGGACCAAGCCGAGCTGGTACCTCATCGCGACCGAAGACCGGATGATTCCGCCGCCGGCCCAACGCCAGATGTCGGCGCGGGCGGGTTCGACGGTCGTCGAGGCGGCGGGCAGCCATGCGATTTATGTGTCGCATCCGGCAGCCGTGGCCGAGCTCATCGAAACGGCTGCTTCCGGAGTGAGCTCGGCCGCGCGGTAAAGCACCGGCGCCGCGAGACGCGCCCGACGTGAAGTCGGGCGGCCTTCGGGCGGTGCGGGTTCGAGCCCCGCCCTCGGCACTAGGAACTGTGAACCGGGTCGCCCGCCAGGTGCGCGAGCACCTCGAAGAGCGCTGCGATGTCGCGTCGCTCGTAGCCCAGCCCCCTCGCCACCGTGAGCAGCTCATCTGCTGTCGCGGCGGACGGGAGTGCAACGCGCAGCTCCCTTCCTGTGTCGAGCGCGAGCACGATGTCCTTCTGCATCAGTTGCACGTCGAACCACGCCTCGTCGGGCAGGTCGAGGACGAGATCGGCGCGCGCCTTCAGCATCGGCGAGCCGATCGGGCTCTGCGTCATCACGTCGACTGCACGTTTGCGGTCGATGCCGGCGCGTTCGGCCAGGACCAGCCCCTCGGCGAAGGCAAGCATCTGCGCGGCGAGGCTGATGTTGATCGCGAGTTTGAGCACGAGTCCCTGCCCGTTCTCGCCGATGTACGTGGGGGTACCGAGCTCGCGCAGGATCGCCTCGACACGAGCGTACGCCTGCTCATCGCCACCGACCATGATCGTCAGCGTTCCGGCTCGCACTTGTGGAACGCTTCCCGACACCGGCGCGTCGAGCATGGCCGCGCCTCGCTCTTCTACCCGCGTCGCGACGCCGCGGCTCGCGCGTGGGCTGACCGTGCTCATGTCGACCCAGGTCTTGTGCGCGGTGAGGCCCGCGAGGATCCCGTCGGGACCGGACGCGACGTGCTCGAGGACGTCGTCGTCGGGAACCGACGTGAAGATGACGTCCGCAGCTTCGGCAACTTCGCTCGGCGTGTCGCGCCAGCCTAGGCCCTTATCGACAAGATCCTGAGCGTCTCGGCGATCGAGCGATTCGCCGTAGACGGTGTATCCGGCCGCGAGAGACCGGGCGGCCATGTTCCCGCCCATGTGCCCGAGGCCGACGAAGCCGAGCGTGGTCATGATCAGTGTCTCCTTTCGAGTTCGTCGACGTCCTCGTCGGTGAGCTCGAGACTCGCCGCTACGAGGATCGGGTCCACCTGGTCGGGACGGCGGAAGCCGACGATCGCGCCGTCGACTGCCGGATTGCGCAGCGTCCATGCGACGGCGACTGCGCCAGGTGTCGTGTTGTGCCTGTCGGCGACGGTCCGCAGCCGCTCGACGAGGGCGAGGTGCCGCGAGAGTTGCGGCTCGCTGAAGCGCGGATCGTGCTTGCGCCAGTCGTCGGCGGCGAGGCCCGCGATCCGGTCGCGGGTCATCCGTCCAGTCAGAAGCCCCGACGCCATCGGCGAGTAGACGATCACGCCGATCTCGTCGTCCTCTGCAAACGGCAGGACATCGTCCTCCGCGCCGCGCTCGACGAGGGAATACTGCGGCTGCAGCGTCTCGACCGGCGCGATCTGCTGGATTCGGCGCAGCTGCTCGACGCTGAAGTTCGAGACGCCGATGTGGCGGACGAGCCCTTGTTCCTTGAGCTCTGCGAGTGCCGACCAGCCTTCCTCGATGTCCTCGTCGGGGATCGGCCAATGGATCTGATAGAGGTCGATCGCGTCGACGCGGAGACGCTCGAGGCTCGCCTCGGCCTCGCGCAGGATCGACTCGCGCTCGAGGCTGTGCGCGACCTGCCGGCGCGGCCCTTCGAGCAGCGAGGCCTTCGTGAACACGTACGGGCGATCCTCGAGGTTCTCGAGCGCGCGCCCGACGACCAGCTCCGATCGGCCGAAGCCGTAGGCGGCCGCGGTGTCGATCCAGTTGACGCCGAGCTCGAGCGCACGGTGGATCGCCGCGATGGAGTCCTCGTCGTCCTGCGGTCCCCAGCCGAACTCCCAGCCGCCGCCTCCGATCGCCCAGGCGCCGAAGCCGACGCGCGAGATCTCGAGGCCGGTCGTCCCCAGCTCTTGCGTTCTTATCTCTGTCTTCTGCATCAAGTTCTCCTTATTGAGCTGCGCCGCCGGCTGTGAGGATCGCCCAGAGACGTGTGTCCCGTCGGCGGGGGCAGCATCCATCTGGCGCTCACGCCGGCGTGAGTTAACGAGTACCTGCTGGCTGCAGGCGCCCCGGTTCGTTTACGCGGGAGTGGAAGGCTTTCTGAGCCGGATACGTTGCGAGGGCGATGATCACGCCGGCCAGCAGGGCGCCGGCAAGCAGCATGCGGCGAATGCGCGCGCCGGGAACGATCCGCTCCGCGTTGCGCCGCAGATCCGCGGTGCCGAACCGCAACGCGCGAGGGAGATACGCGGCGACGTGGACGACTATCAACACACCCCAGACGCCGAAGCTGACCGCGTGGACCATCTGGAGCCATCCGCGACCGTGCCCCACGACGATCAGGGCGACTCCGCTTCCGAAGAGCGCGAGCGTCGAGGAGACGAGAAGCGGAGCCAGCAGCCGCAGCGGAAGCTTCGGTGGCCCTGCGAGCCTGTACTGCCGGCTGCCCGCGTAATAGCGCACGGCCCGCCAGCCGGTGCTTGCGAGCTTGACTGCAACCGGCGGAAGCAGCACGAACCCGAGAAAGATGTGCAGCGGCAGGTACGAGCTCAGCGACAGTGTCGTCCAGGCCTCGACTGCGAGTAGAACGAAAAGGATCAGCCCGGCGGAGGACGTCAACCGCTCGTTCCCTTGATGCCCCCAGTCGCGGGCGACGGTGCGCCAATCGCGAGCGGCGGCGACGGGGCTGTCCGCCCCACGCGGGATCACGGTCGGTGCCCAGAGAGCGGCTGTGCCCGGACGAGCTCGGTACCGAAAAACAGGATCGTCTCCATCGTTCTCTTCTTCCGAATCGAGGTTGCGCGGTCGAGAGAACGATCGCGGCGACGAGGCGCCGCGGCATCGGCGCCAGCAGCGATCCCGGCGCCCTGCTAGCAGAAGTCTGCGGATTCCTGTCAGCCCCAATGCGGAGACTGGTACTCCGTCGGTGGGCTTCGTGCCGTGCGGGTTCGAGCCGCGCCCTCGGCACTCCCGTGCGTACGATCGCGGCGTGGCGGCCGAGCGCGAGACGATGACCTGGGATCACCTGGGCGAAGGTGCCCGAGAGCTCGCGCAGGCGATCCACGACGACGGCTACCGCCCCGACATCGTGCTGGCGATCGCGCGCGGTGGGTTGCTCGTCGGCGGAGCGGTGGCGTATGCGCTCGGCGTCAAGAACACCTTCGCGATGAACGTCGAGTTCTACACCGGCGTCGACGAGCGGCTCGACATGCCGATGATCCTTCCGCCGGTCCCCGCGCTCGTCGACTTCGAGGAGACGCAAGTGCTCGTGGTCGACGACGTCGCCGACACGGGTGCGACCCTCGAGCTCGTGAAGGAGTTCTGCGCCGGGAAGGTGGGAGAGGTGCGGTGCGCCGTCCTCTACGAGAAGCCCCAGTCGACCGTCCGCTGTGACTACGTCTGGCGCCACACCGACCGCTGGATCGACTTCCCCTGGAGCGTCCTGCCGCCGGTCGGCGCGCCCGTCTGAGCTCCATTTCGACGCCCGCAGGCGCACGTGTTATGGTCGGCGGGCTTCGGCCAGCAGGTCGTGGCGAAGGGGCGACGCTGCCCCGGAGGGTCCGGATATGTGCCGGCTCGCCGGGGTCTTTTTCGTTTTCAAGGGGGCGAGTCGAAAGGTGCTGAGGGTGACAAGAGCCAGGAGAGGCGTGCTCGTGGGCTTCGTGCTCACGCTGTGTGGTGTGGCGGCGGTGCTCGGGTTCGGCGCGGGTAGCGGCAAGGCGGCCCCGGCTGCGGGCCCGTTCAAGGCGGCGTTCATCTACGTCGGCCCGCACAACGACGGGGGTTGGTCGCAGGCGCACGACGACGGCCGGGTCTATGCGCAGAAGGCGCTCGGCGCGAAGATCGTGACCACCTACAAGGAGAAGGTGCCGGAGGGGCCGCAGGTCGCGCAGGTGATCGACAGCCTCGTCAGTGACGGCAACAAGATCATCTTCGCGACGTCGTTCGGCTTCCAGACGGCGATGGCGGCGGCGGCGAAGAAGTATCCCGACGTGAAGTTCGAGATGGCGACCGGCACTGCGCAGTCGTCGAACATGGCTGAGTACTTCGGCGCAGGCGAGGACGCGATCTACCTCTCGGGCATCGCCGCAGGCGCGGCGACCAAGTCCGGCACGGTGGGCTACGTCGTGCCGTTCCCGATCCCCGAGGTGATCCGGCACGCGAACGCGTTCGCGCTCGGCGTCCAGACCGCGCACCCCGGTGCGAAGGTCAAGCTCGTGTGGACGAATTCGTGGTTCGACCTCGCCAAGGAGAAGCAGGCCGCCGAGAGCCTCCACGCGGCAGGCGCCGACGTGATCGGCCAGAACGTCGACAGCCCGTCCGCCGGCCAGTACGCCGAGTCAGTTGGCGTCCCGTGGGTCGGCTACGACTCGAACGCGATGAAGTTCGCGCCGAAGGAGTGGCTCACCGCGGCGACGTACAACTGGGGCCCGTACTACGCCAAGCGCATCCAGGCGGCGATGGACGGAACCTGGAAGACCGGCTTCTACTACGGGAACATGAAGGACGGCCTGATCAAGCTCGCGCCGTTCGGCCCGTCGGTCTCCGCGAAGACGAAGGCGACGATCGCGTCGAAGATGGCGGCCCTCAAGGCCGGCACCTTCTATGAGTTCGCCGGCCCGCTCTACGACCAGAGCGGCAAGCTGCGCCTTGCCAAGGGCAAGAAGTTGACGGTGCCGCAGCTGTACGCGATGAATTGGCTCGTCAAGGGAGTTGTCGGCAGCGCCAAGGGCTAGACAGGTTAGGGTCGAGGGGAGCCGCTTCGGCGGCTCCCCTCTTTCCTTTCACATGCCGGCAGTCACGCTCCGCGGGATAACGAAGCGCTTTCCCGGCGTCGTCGCGAACGACGGCGTCGACTTCGAGGCGGCCCGGGGCGAGGTCCACGCGCTGCTCGGCGAGAACGGCGCGGGGAAGAGCACGCTCTCGAACATCCTCACCGGGCTCTACCGGCCGGACGAGGGCGAGATCGAGCTGTACGGCGAGCGCGTCGACTTCGCGTCGCCGCGCGACGCGCTCGACGCAGGTATCGGAATGGTCCACCAGCATTTCCGGCTCGTCGAGCCGTTCACGGTCGCGGAAAACGTCGCACTCGGCGACCATCGTGCAGAGGGACGGACGTTCCTCATGCATCCGCGCCGCATCGAGGAGCACGTCGCCGAGCTCTCCGACCGATACGGGCTCGCCGTCGATCCACGCGCGCGCATCTGGCAGCTCTCGCTTGGCGAGCAGCAGCGGGTGGAGATCCTGAAGGCGCTGTACCGCGAGGCGAAGATCCTCATCCTCGACGAGCCGACCGCGGTGCTCACGCCCCAGGAGGCGGAGGATCTGTTCGCCACCGTGCGCGGCATGGCCGCGGAGGGGCGCACGATCATCTTCATCTCGCACAAGCTGCACGAGGTGACGGCGGTCGCCGACCGCGTGACCGTGCTGCGTCGCGGCCAGACGGTGGCGACGGTCGCCGCGGCCGACGCGACACCGCGCTCGCTCGCGGCGTTGATGGTCGGCCGCGAGATCGACGTCAACCGGCGGCGCGCGCGTACGGCCGAGCCGGGTGCGTCGATGCTCGAACTCGACGACGTCTGGGCGATGGGCGACCGCGGCCTACCGGGGCTGCGCGGCGTCACGCTGCGTGTGCGCGCGGGGGAGACGGTCGGTATCGCCGGCGTCGCCGGTAACGGTCAGCGCGAGCTGGCCGAGACCGTGACCGGGCTGCGACCGATCGAACGCGGCGTCGTCCGGGTCGCGGGCGGCGCGCTGCGCGGCGGCTCGGCCCGCGAGGCGATTCGCGCAGGTGTCGCACACGTGCCGGAGGACCGCCTCGGCACGGGCGTCGCGCCCGGATTGTCGATCGGCTCGAACCTCGTCTTGAAGTCGCACCGCGACGGAAGCCTGGCGAGCGGACCGCTCATCCGCCTGCGCCGCATCCGCGACCGCGCGGCGAGCTTGATGAAGCTCTACGACATCCGCGCGGCGGGCCCCGGCGTGCCCGCGCGGCAGCTCTCGGGCGGGAATCTCCAGAAGGTCGTGCTCGCGCGGGAATTCTCGAGCGATCCCCGAGTGCTCGTCGCCGCGTCGCCGACGCGCGGCCTCGACGTCGCTGCGATCGAGACCGTGCACGACTATCTGCACCGCGCTGCGTCCGACGGCGTCGCGGTGCTGCTGATCAGCGAGGACCTCGACGAGATCCTCGCGCTCTCCGACCGCATCGTCGTCCTCTACGAGGGCGCGATCGC
>JAOPYX010000101.1 GCA_025964535.1 Actinomycetes bacterium
TGCCGCTCGAAGCGGTGAGCTACAAGCTCGGCGACAGCGACCTTCCGAACATCACGTCAGCGGTGGGATCGGCGGGTGCGACGATGGTGAGCGCCGCTGTGCTCGACGCGGCGAACGCGTTGCGCGCGCAGCTGATCGCTCTGGCAGTCGCGGACGCACAGTCCCCGCTGCATGGCGTCGAACCGGCTGACGTCGATGCACACGAGGGACGGCTCGTCCTTCGCGGTAAGCCGGATGTCGGTGAGGGTTTCAGCGACCTTCTCGGTCGCAACAGGATGACGTATGCCGAGGCGAATGGCAGCTGGCGCCCACCGCCGCTTGACACCCCTCACGGGCTTCTGACCTTCGGCGCACAGTTCGCCGAGGTTGCGGTCGATCCTGATCTCGGCCTCGTTCGTGCCCGGCGCATGCTCGGTGTTTTCGCGCCCGGCCGAGTTCTCAATCCGAAGCTGGCGCGAAGTCAGCTGATGGGCGGAATGCTTTGGGGCCTGAGCCAGGCGCTTCTCGAGGGGAACCCGATGGACACGCGCCTCGGGCGCTGGGGAGCGGTTAGCCTCGGCGAGTATCTCGTACCGGTTAACGCCGATGTCCCTGAGATCACGATCGAGTTCGTCGAGGTCGAAGACAGCGGCATCAATCCCCTCGGTGTGAAGGGCGTCGGCGAGGTGGGCCAGGTCGGCGCCGCTGCCGCGATTGCCAACGCCGTCTTCAACGCGACCGGACGACGTATCCGCGAACTCCCGATGGCGGCTGAGCTCGTGATGGATCCTGCATAGCGGCGTGCTTGCAGCCGAGCAGGAACGACTCGCCCGGCAGCCGGCTCTCGGACTGACGGGACTGCTTCTCGTCGTTCCGGTAGCAGCGCTCCTTGCCTTCGCTGCCGACGGTGCTCAAGGCTCGGCCATCGTCCTCGGTCCGCTGGCTGTCTTCGCGCTTGCACCGATCGCCATGATCGCCTTCTGGTGGGAGAATTGGCCCGGCACCCGCCTTCGCCCCAGCTGGTCGGGGTGGGTCGACACGGTTCTGATCGCCGCGATCGCAGTCGTACTGACCTTGATCGGCCAGCTGCTCGTAGGACGTTTCGACCTGCGTGGCATCTTTTCGCTGAGTCCGGCGTTGAGTAACTCACCGGTCTTTCCGATCACGCTGCCGCTTGCCGGGGCAGCGTTCGTGGCGATCATGCAGGTGACGTTCGTCTGCGAACGATGGCCCTTTAGGCGTCTAGGGGAGACCGTCGGCGGCCTGGCTGCTCTCGGCTTTTCGTGGGCCGTCGCACTCGCCCTGTTCTTCGGTCTTGTCAGCGTTCATCCGCGGCCAGGCTCGGGCCTGAGAGCGCACAGTGGGCCGCTGGCTCCCGTCGAGCTTGGTGGCCTGCTCGTCATCATCGGACTCTGCCAAGTCTGGTTTTACATCACCTGGGATGGCTGGCCGTTCACCAAACTGAGAAGCGAGCCAGCGCGGCTCCTCTCCGGCAACGCCACGGTAATCGGAGTCGGCATCGTCACATTCGTGCTCGCGAAAGCAGCGGGGCTGGCCCCCGTGAAGATGATCGTTCTCGCGGGATCGTTTATCGCTGCGGCGCTTCTTCTTGGATTGCTCTTCGATGGGTGGCTGCCACGATCGCCGACGCCGTCGCCGCGCCGGCTCATTGCGGTCATCGTCGATCTCGTTCTCTCGGCGATCCTCTACGCGTCGGTCAACGCCTACGCCGACCATGTGCGCTGGACCGTCGTCCGCCCAATCGAATGGGTAGCGCACGTCATGCTCAATGCAATCGCTCTTGGCGTCGTCCTCCACGTCGCGATCGGCCAGCGTTGGCCATTCGGACGACAGCGGCGGCCCGCCGGCGGGACGACGTGAACGTGTCAGCGATCGGCCTGCGCTGGCGCGACGCAGCTCTGGTTGCCACTGATCGCGCCCGCTTGGGCTCTATAAACGCTCCACGCCCCGTGCACGCAGCGCCAGCGCCGAGCTTCGCTGCGCCAGTGGACACTCCGTCGGCTCCGGGCGAACTCGATCTCGTACCGACCGTCGGATCCCGCTCGGACCGTCCATTCGCCGGGGATCGCCGATGGCCAAAGGGCTTTGGGCGGCCCGCTCGCGACGATGAATTCGATGTGGTTGTAGCGCTGACCGTCTAGCCTTCAGTCACAACCGTCGTCATCGCTACGTAGCTGGTGACCGTGCCGATCCCAGGTACGTCGGCGAGTTTGTTCGCGTGGAACTCTTCGTAGGCTGCGAGGTCTGGCACCTCGACGCGTAGGAGGTAGTCGAGGTCGCCTGTGACGTGATGGCATTCGACGACTTCCGACAGCTTGATGACCTCGGACACGAATCGGCGGACGTGTTCGCCGGCGTGATGGCGGACGCGGACGCCGACGAAGACGCAGAGCGGTTGGCTCGACCCCGGTTCGCGTATGTCGGCGCGGTAGCCGCGGATCACGCCGGACTTCTCCAGGCGGCGCACCCGGCGTAGACAGGGAGAGGGCGAGAGGTTGACGGTCGCCGCGAGGTCGCGGTTGCTGATGCGCCCGTTACGACGGAGAACGTCGAGGATCCGACGGTCGAGCTCGTCCATGGCGAGATGTTGCCCACTCGTCCTGCTGAAAGCAACTCCGTGCCGATCTAGCGGCAGATCTAAGCTTTTGTTCCAGAAGCGGTTGCTCAGGAAGCAATGCTGATCTACGGTCGCCCGGTTCCCGTACGACCGACCGAGGAGACCATCGCGATGCGAGGGCCGAGCACCACCGTCGTGCACGCCGATCGTGAGCACCACCACGAGCCCGGGATCGCGCCCGCGATCCACCAGACGGCCGCGTTCGCCTCAGAGAGCGACGCGGAGTTCTCGGCCGCCGCGACCGAGCTCCGCGGCGAGCGCTTCTACACGCGCTACGGGAACCCCAACCACGCACAGGTGGCCGACGTCGTCGCCGACCTGGAAGGCGCGGAAGCGGGTCTGGTGACGGCCTCGGGAATGGCCGCGCTCGCCACGTGCGTGCTCGCCCTGGTCGAGGCCGGCGACCACGTCGTCGGTCAGCTCGCGACCTACGGCGGCACCGCCGCGCTCATGCAGCAGCTGCTACCGAGGCTCGGCATCACCTACACACAGGTCGA
>JAOPYX010000116.1 GCA_025964535.1 Actinomycetes bacterium
GCAAGAAGCCGACGACGATCAGCAGCAGCAGGTTGAGGAAGAGCAGCGTCCGATCCACGCGCGCGATCGTCTGTAGGCAGTAGTGATGGTTGATCCAGATGATCCCGATCGTGAGGAAGCTCGTCGCATAGGCGAGGTACGAGGGCCAGAGATGGAGCAGCTCGTGCCCCAGGCGCGGGCCTGACGAGGCGGGCACGCTGAACTCGAGCACGAGCAGCGTCGCGGCGATGGCGAAGACGCCGTCGCTGAACGTCTCGAGCCGAGTGGTGCCTGCATCCGTCACGCGTGCATCGTCGCGGGCGGGGCGGACGGCTAAGCGAGGGCGGGGGCGAGCTCGCGCCCGATCAGTCGTACGGGCTCGAGGTCGGTGTGCAGGAGGTTCTGCAGCATCACGCGGTCGCAGCCGGCGGCTTCGTACTCGCGCAGCCGCGCCACCGCGTCGTCGACGGAGCCGAGGATCGCTCGTTGTGCATAGCCCTCGAGCCAAGTGTCGAAGTCGGCTTCGCCCGGGCTCCGCGCGTGAAGCTGCCGTGCGCGCTCGAGCCCTGCGTCGCGCGTCGACCCGATCGAGCTGCTGGTCATCATCGAGACGACCATCGTTTCTGGATCGCGTCCTGCACGCTCGCATGCCTCCATGACCCCGGCGCGCACGGCCGCGAACTCCTCGAGCGTGACGAACGGCGTGTTGTACTCGTCCGCGAAGCGCGCGGCCGGGTCGGTGGTGCCGCGCTTGCCGCCGCCGCCGACGATCAACGGTGGTCGCGGAACCTGCACGGGCTTCGGAAGACCTGGAGCGCCCTCGAGGATGTAGTGCTCGCCGCGGAAGTCGACGCGGTCCTCGGTCCAGAGCCTGTGAACGATCTCGAGTTGCTCGGCGAACATCGCCATGCGCACGGGTGTCTCGGGAAACGCGAATCCGAAGGCGCGATGCTCGCGCTCCATCCAGCCGGCGCCGAGGCCGAGCTCGATGCGGCCACCGGAGACGTGATCGGCGGTCGCAGCCGCGTTTGCGAGCAGCGCCGGCGCGCGGAACGTGGCGGGGGAGACGAGCGTGCCGAAGCGGAGGGTGGTCGTGCGCGCCGCGAGCGCGGCGATCGTCGTCCAGGCGTCGTGCGCGACGTTGCCGTACTCGTCGGACATCGAGATGTAATGGTCGGAACGGAAGAGCGTCTCGATTCCGTGCTCCTCGCAGGCGTCGGCAATGGCGCACCAGTGCTTCCAGGTGACGCCTTCCTGGCCCTCGATCATGAGGTCTACGCGCATCGAGCAGCGATTCTACGAGCGAGCTCGACCGTGGGGCGCCAGTCGGTTCCCGCGACCACTCTGGTCGCGCCGCCGTAGGTCAGGGCGCGGAGGAGGTCTGCGGGTCGACCGTGTCGGCGCGCTTCGGCGGCTCGCCCTCCCAGATGAGCGCGCCCGCCGGCGCCTCTAGCTCTTTGGGCCGTTTACTCGAGCGAACCAGTATGTCTCCGCGTCCGCCAAATGGGTGCAGGAGAAATCGCAGGTCTGGAGGCGACCAAAGACAATCGAGCTCACCGGCGGCATGCCCCCGTCGGGAAGGATCGACACGCGGTTTGTGGCGACGTCGTGTGTGACGGCGTACCAGAGCGCATGGGTCTGCGCATAGACGTCGTCGTGGTCGACGTAGACGGTACGACCACCTGCGAATGCCTGCTCGAGCAGGCCCGGTACGTCATGTTCGAACAGCACGGCACGGCCGCCGTTCTTCGCGTGGTAGTTGGAGAGGAACTGGCTGAACTGCGTAGCTGCGAGCAGAGCGAGACCTGCCAGCGCAATCCGCGAAGGCCAGTCTTTCCACGCCGCGCGGCGTATCGCGTCCAGGCCGGGAATCGCGAGCGTCGTGAGAAGGATCGGAATTGGCAGGAGTCGCAGTGAGTAGTACCGATCCTCGGTGAGCGCCGCCGGAATCGGTGCGAGTAGCAATGCGGCGACCGCGAAGCGCCAGAAGCGGTCATGCCAGAGGCGCCGCACGATGACCACGACTCCTACGATCGCAAGTACCAGCGTCGTTGCGAACAGCTGCGCTGCTCCCGCGACGTGGATGTACGGCTTCGGATCGCCCGACACGATCCAATGGAAGAGGTTGGCATCGTGAACGTAGTTGGACGCGAAGTCTCCGATGATCGTCCAAATGGACATCCCGTTCTGGATGAAGGTCGTCGATTCGTACCGTGCGCTGAGCGCTCCGGTGTGCATGATCGAATAAGCGGCGAGGGGCACCATCGCAAGGACATAGACGCCCCACGTGGTGAGGAGCCAGCGCCAGCGCCCGCGCCCAGCGAAGACGAGTAGCGCAATCGCCCACAATGGGGAAAGGAGTCGGCCCGCTGCGTAGGAGTAGGCCAGGCCAGCAAGGGTTAATCCGACCGGGATCGCACGTACCAACGTGCCGCGTTGGGAGCGGTACGACCAATCGAGTGCCAGCAGGACGAGGGCCATCAGCAGCGGTTCGATCGTCGTGTCGTATGCAACACGCCCGAGTTGGTAGAGCCACGGGCTGAGGCCGGCGAGGGCTACTATCCCGGTGCACACAAAGAGGCTCCGCGTTCGACGCCACGCGAGCAGACCGAGCAGCAGGACGGCGGCCGCTACGACAGTGCCCGCCACAGCGAGCGCGACCGATTTCCCGGGGCCGACGACACGGAAGGCGCCGGCGAGGACGTAGACGAACAGCGGGCTCTTGTAGTCGCCGAACGACTTGATGTAGAGCGGGATGACACCGCCGTTCTGGTCATGCAAGTTCTGCGAGAGCGTGTAGGCGTTGTAGGAGATCGACGCCTCGTCGCGGATGAACCCAGGGGGCGGCGGCGGCCCGAGTACCAATAGATAGAGCACGACCCCGAGCACAGCGGCGAGGGCCGCGGGAGCGGCAACCCTGCGATGCTGCAGAGCGACGCCAGAGGCCAGGCCGCTGAGCACCGGCGGATCCTACTGTTGCGCTCGGACTGCCATCGAGGGTTCCGCTGCCGGAGCACGAGGGCGGCTGGGCCGACCTCCACGAAGGTGCCCGCTATCCTCGAACGATGGCCGTGCGCGCCCCCCAGACGTACCTCGAAGACCTGAATCCGGCCCAGCGGGAGGCCGTGCTGACCACGGAGGGGCCGTTGCTCGTGATCGCCGGGGCGGGCTCCGGCAAGACGCGCGTGCTCACGCGTCGCATCGCCCATCTGCTCGCGGCGGTCGGCGCGAAACCGCCGGAGATCCTCGCGATCACGTTCACGAACAAGGCGGCGGCCGAGATGCGCGAGCGCGTCGAACAGCTCGTCGGTCCCCCCGCGCGCGCGTCCTGGGTGATGACGTTCCACGCCGCCTGCGGCCGCATCCTGCGCCGCGAGGCCGAGCGGCTCGGCTACAAGTCGAACTTCACGATCTACGACACGTCCGACCAGCTCCGTCTCGTGAAGCAGGTCCTCGAGGAGCTCGAGCTCGATCCGAAGCTGTTCACGCCGCGCGGCATCCTGTCGCAGATCTCGAACGCGAAGAACCAGCTGATCGGACCGGTCGAGTATGCGGCGCGCGTCGCGAGCTTCTACGACCAGACCGTCGCCGACGCGTACGAGCTGTACCAGAAGCGCCTCCACGCGGCGAACGCCGTCGACTTCGACGACATGCTCTTCCTGACGGTCGAGGCGCTCGAGCGTTTCCCCGAGGCGCGCGAGAAGTGGCAGAAGGCATTCCGGTACGTGCTCGTCGACGAGTACCAGGACACGAACCATGCGCAGTACCGGTTTCTGCAGCTCCTCGCTGAGAAGCACTCGAACGTGTTTGCCGTCGGCGATCCCGACCAGTCGATCTACGCGTTCCGCGGCGCCGACATCCGCAACGTGCTCGAGTTCGAGCGAGACTTCCCCGGTGCGCGCTCGATCGCGCTCGAGCAGAACTACCGCTCGACGAACAACATCCTTCAGGCGGCGAACGCCGTCATTCGGCACAACCGCGAGCGCAAGGACAAGAACCTCTGGTCGGAGCTCGGCGACGGGGATCCCGTGCGCGTCGTCGAAGTGGAGGACGAGCACTCGGAGGCGCGCTACGTCGCCGCGGAGATCGCGATGCTCGTCGAGCAGGGCTACTCGGGCCAGGAGATCGCAGTCTTCTATCGCACGAACGCGCAGAGCCGTGTGCTCGAGGACGTGCTCGTGCGGCAGGGCGTCGCCTACCAGGTGATCGGCGGGCCGCGCTTCTACGAGCGCGCCGAGATCAAGGACCTCGTCGCGTATCTCCAGGTGATCGACAACCCGTTCGACGCGCTGTCGCTCCTGCGGATCGCGAACCGCCCCCGCCGCGGCATCGGCGACTCGACGCTCTCGCGGCTGATGACGTTCGCGGACCAGGCGGAGATCACGCTCTGGGAGGCAATGGATCGTGCCGAGCAGGCCGGCGTCGGCACCGCACCGCAGAAAGCGCTCGCCTCGTTCCGGACGATGATCCAGTCGCTGATGTCCGCGGCGCAGGAGCTCGAGGTGCCGGAACTGATCGAGCGGGTGCTCGAGCAGTCGGGCACGATCGAGGCGTTCGAGGCCGAGCGGACGATCGAGTCGCAGGGCCGCATCGAGAACCTGCAGGAGCTCGTGTCGCTCGCGCGCGAATGGCAGGAGCAGAACACCGAGCCGACGCTCTCGTCCTTCCTGCAGGAGGTCTCGCTCTACTCCGACCAGGACACGATCCGCGGCGAGTCGTCGCTTGTGACGCTGATGACGCTCCACAACGCGAAGGGACTCGAGTACCGCGCCGTGTATCTCATCGGCATGGAAGAGGGGATCTTCCCGCACTCGCGTTCGATCGAGGAGCAGGGGGTCGAGGAGGAGCGCAGGCTCGCATACGTCGGCATGACGCGCGCGATGGAGCGGCTGACGCTGATGCACGCGTCGTCGCGCATGCTCTATGGCGGCCGCTCGTACAACCTGCCGTCGCGCTTCCTCGACGAGTTGCCGGAGCAGCACATCGAGCGTGAACGCCTGCGGCCCTCGTCGTGGTCGGACTACGGCACATCGACCAAGAGCCAGATTCCTACCGTGGCGAACGTGCCATCACTCTCGACGGGCGACTCGGTCAAGCACGGAACGCTCGGCGAGGGTGTCGTGCTGCGCATGGAGGCGGGCGGCGTCGTGGTCGTGCGCTTCGCCGGCGACGGCTCAGAGCGGCGGCTCATGCTCGACTACGCGCCGCTCGAGAAGATCGGCTGAGCTAGGCTCGCCGCATGTTCGAGGTACGTCCCAGCAACGGGCTGGAGGAATACGGTAACGCGATCTTCGGGATCGGGCAGTACTTCGGCGCGCGCCCGGACGAGGACCGGCTGCTGCGATTCTCGAAGGTGCTGGAGATCCAGCGGATGCATGCCGCACTCGAGGACGGCGAGGTCATCGGCGGCGCGGGGGCGTTTGCCTACGACTTCTCGGTACCGGGCGGCACGCTTCCGTGCGCGGGCGTGAGCGTCGTCGGGGTCTACCCGACTCATCGGCGACGCGGTGTGCTGCGCGCCCTCATGGATGCCCAGCTGCGCGACGTGCACGAGCGCGGCGAGCCGATCGCGGCGTTGTGGGCGAGCGAGGAGACGATCTACGGGCGCTTCGGCTACGGGCTGGCGGCGTGGGCCGGCGATGTGAAGATCGCGCGCGAGTGGGGTGCGTTTGCCCGGCCGCTGGAGCGCAGGGGACAGGTGCGCTTCGTGACACCCGAGCAGGCGCTCGATCTTTTCCCACCGATCTGGGAGGCGTTGCGCCGCGAGCGCCCGGGTGTCTTCGCGCGAACACGTGAATGGTGGGAGCTGCGCACATTGCGCCTGCCGGATGACGAGAAGGCGAACCCGAAGCGGTTCGTCGCGCTCGATCTCGACGGCGAGACCCAGGCATACGCCATCTTCCGCACGCATACGGGCTTCGAAAACGGCGTCTCGAGTGCGCGCACCGAGGTGATCGAGGCGATCGGATCGACGCCACAAGCGACGGCCGAGCTGTGGCGCTTCCTGCTCGACATCGACTGGACGGCGACGTTCGAAGCGAGCCTGCTGCCACCCGATCATCCGCTGTTCCTCCTGCTCGCGAACCCACGCCGTGCGGGCTACCGGATGGGCGATGGGTTGTGGGCGCGTCTCGTCGACGTCGGAGCTGCGCTCTCCGGGCGTGCGTACGCCGGTGACGGGTCGATTGTGTTCGGCGTGCGCGATGCGGTGTGCTCATGGAACGAGGGTCGCTGGAAGCTGGAAGACGGAATTGCGTCGCGCACCGATGCCGACGCAGAGATCGCGCTCGACGTCGACGCCCTCGGCTCGGCGTATCTCGGTGCCGTCTCGTTCGACCAATTGCGGGGCGCATTGCGGCTCGAGGAGCTCGTCGAAGGTGCCGTTCAGCGCGCGGATGCGCTATTCGGGTGGCGGCCGCTGCCCTGGTGTCCCGAGATCTTCTGAGTTAGGCTCCCGCCGGTGGTGGGGAAGATGCTGCGGCTGGCGGCCGCATGTGCGGCTGCGTCCGTTTGGGTTGCGCCTGCGGGCGCTCACACCGACGGTGGCCGTCAGATCTCGCTCGACTGGCCCGCGTCGGGCCTCGTGACGCGCGGCTTCGGCTGGGACGGCGCGGAGTTCCACAAGGGGATCGACATCGGCTCGCTGCGCTCGCTCGACATCCGCGCCGCCGCGCCGGGTGTCGTCGAGTCGGTTGGCTATGCGACGGGCTTCGAGGGCTACGGCAACATCGTCCTCGTCGACATCGGCAGCGGCTTCGAAGCGCTCTACGCGCACCTTTCGGAGGTCGGCGTGGAGCCGGGCGATTTCGTCATTCCCGGTCAGTTGCTCGGCCTCGCCGGTTGCACCGGCTATTGCACCGGTACGCATCTCCATTTCGAGCTGCGCGAGGTCGGCACGGCCATTGACCCGGCCCCGCTGCTGCCCGCTACAATCCCCGCTCCAGAGGGCGGTTAGCTCAGTTGGGAGAGCACCAGCTCGACAAGCTGGGGGTCACTGGTTCGAGCCCAGTACCGCCCATAGAACTACCTGCAAAGAGGCAACAGTCGTTGCCTCTTTCGCTAACAAAGATGGTTAGTCAAGTTTTGGTCAAGTTGCGGAGAGATAGAGGCACCGGTGGGCTCGTCGGTCGCCGAGCGCGCGCAGGCGCGCGCTCGCGGTAGCTCGGCTTACCGTGCGGAGTCACAGCGCACTGCGCCCTACGAGCAGCTTGCCCGGGTCGTGATCGGCCGCCGCGCGGAGCTTGGACTCACCCAGCAGGAACTCGCCAGCCGGATGGGGACAAGCCAGGCGGCGACCTCGCGGATCGAGCGCGGCCAGCACGGCACGTCCGGACGGATGCTGCGGCGGCTCCCGGCCGCACTCGAAATCAACTCCATGACTGGCTTCGAACACAGCCCGGCCGAGCAGCCCGTCCCTGAAATCGTCGCCGGCTAACGCTCGCGCGGCGGGTTGCTGCTGCTTGCAGCGTGAGCGGCGGGAGCGAACGCCCCGGTGGTCGCACAGGCTCGGCGTCGACGGACCGGCGGATCGACCGCGCGCGGCCGCTGCACGCGGGCGCGACTGCGACGGAGGTGCTTCCCGGCCAAGAGCTGAGGCTCCGGTGTTCGCGTCAGCAGGTTGGCGAACTCGCTGCGGGCGAGCTGCGCGCGCACGTCGGCGGTGTGCGCCGCCTGCTCGAACAGATGGGTATAGGTGTCGAGCGTCATGCTCGTCCGCGCGTGGCCGAGGATGCGGCTGACCTGAGCGACGTCGAGACGGATGTCGATGATCAGGTGGCTGGCGAATGTATGGCGCAGGTCGTGGAAGCGCAGCCGCTGCTCGCCTCGGTCGAGCCCGCCGTCGGTGGCCGCGCGGCGAAGCGCACGCTTTGAGACGTTGTGATGCAGAAGCGGCGTGCCGCGGCTCGTCGCGAACACGTAGTCAGCGCCGGCCTTGAACCGCGAGGCACGCTTGTGTGCGCGCAGGACCGCAGCCAGCTGGGGAAGAAGCGGTATCGAGCGCAGTGAGGCCGCGGTCTTCGGCGGCACGCGGCGGGGTGGCAGGCCGCGCCGTCCGCGCGCGAGCTGGTGGCGGACATGAACGACGCCGACGGCGAAGTCGACATCGTCCCAACTCAACGCGAGCACCTCGGAGAGGCGCATACCGGTGTAAAGGCCGGTTGCGAGCAGCGGCCGGTAGCGGCGTGGACAGGCGGCAAAGAGGCGAGCGAGCTCGGCACGGCTGAGGGCCCGTTGCGCGGAGCGCAGCAGACGCGGCCGCTCGTCACGCTCGAGCCGCCAAAACGGGTGCGCGCCGATGTATCCACGGCGCAGCGCATACGTGAAGACACAGCTGAGCGCGCCGAGGATTCCCTTGATCGTCCACGGCGCGAGACCGGTGGCTTGTAGCTCGCGCGTGACCGCGGCGACGTCGCCGGGTCCGAGCAGCGCCATGCGGCGCCGGCCGAGGCGAGGCAGCAAGTGGACACGAAGCTGCGAGCGATAGAGATCGAGCGTCCGCTCGCGGCGCTGACCGGCAGCAACCTTCGCCTCGAACTCGGCCAGCCAGCGAAGCGCTACAGCCTCGAAGGTCATCCGCGGCGAGAGCGGAAGCTCACCGTCGGCGCCTGCGACCTGAAGCAGCTCGCGCTCGTGGCGCGCCTCGGGAAGAGTCACCGCGCCAATGGTGCGGAAACGCGGCCGTCCCTCGACCATCACGCAGACCGCATAC
>JAOPYX010000118.1 GCA_025964535.1 Actinomycetes bacterium
AAGGGCAAGCTCGCCTTCAGCTTCGGCAACGTCGCGCAGGACGAAGGCTCCGCGATGGCGCAGTTCGCCTGGAACAAGGGCTGGCGCAAGTCAGCGATCGCGACCGACACGGTGATCGTCTACTTCAAGAACGTGACCGCTGCCTTTTCCGCGCGCTGGAAGCAGCTCGGCGGCAAGATCGTTGCCAATGAGACGTACCAGTCGCTCGGCAGCACGAATGTGCAGAACGCGGTCAGCCGTCTGAACGGCGCAAGCGCCGACGTGGTCGTCACGTCGACCGCGGGCGCATTCGGCGCACTGTCGACGCTCGTCTCCGGGCTGCGGTCGCTCGGGAACAACACCCCGATCCTCAACTCGTGGGCCGGCGACGGCACGTACTGGCTGCCGAAGGACCCGAAGGTCACGAACTACTACTTCGTCACCTTCGCCGACGCGTTCGGCGGCGATCCGAATCCGGCCGTCAACAAGCTCGCCAAGCAGATCAAGGCGGGAACCGGCGGCTTCATCACCGGGTCCGCGGCGATCGACGGCGTCGCTGCTGCAATCAACAGGTCGCACGGCTCGACGAACGGCGCCACGCTCGCGACGACGATGGAGGGCTTCAAGAAGGTTCCGACGCTCTCCGGGCTCGTGAGCTTCTCGCCGTCGTTGCACACGGTCTTCGGCCGTCAGTACCGCGTCATGACGATCCAGGACAACGTGCCGCGGTTGGTCGCCATGATCGTCGCCAAGGTCGTCCCTCACATCTAGGACGGCTTGGCGGCTTCAGCAATAGAACGTGAGCTGGAGGGGAGGCCCGGAGGAACGCTCCGGGCCTCCTCCGTCTCCCGTTCGTTCTCCGGCATCGAGGCGCTACGCGGTGTGACGCTCGAGCTGCATCGCGGCGAAGTCGTCGGTCTCATCGGGCCGAACGGCGCCGGTAAGTCGACGCTGGTGAACGTGCTCAGCGGATTCGACCGCCCCACGTCCGGCGCCGTCGAGCTCGAGGGTCGCGACGTGACGGGCTGGTCGGCCCACCGGCGCGGTCATCACGGCCTCGCACGCACGTTCCAGCACAGCCACGCCTTCCGGTCGCTCTCCGTGCGCGAGAACGTCGAAGTCGCAGCGCTCGGCACGGGTGCCGGCGCCCGCGGTGCGAGACGGCGGGCGGACGAGCTGCTCGGCCTGCTCGCCCTTGCTCCGTACGCCGACACACCTGCCGCCGCTCTCGCGCACGGGGACGAGCGCCGGCTCGGTGTCGCCCGCGCGCTCGCCAGCGAGCCGCGGTTCGTGTTGATGGACGAGCCCGCCGCCGGCCTCCCTGAGGCCGAGGTGCCGGACTTCGCCGCGGTGATCCGCTCGGTGCGCGACGACCACGGCGCCGGCGTGTTGTTGATCGATCACAACATGGCGTTGATCATGGATGTCTGCGACCGCATCCACGTGCTGGACCAGGGCGTGTCGCTCGCGGAGGGAACGCCTGCTCAGATTCGCGCCAACCTCGACGTCGCAGCGGCATACCTCGGTGAGAGCGCCGTGCACACCGATGAGGAGACGACAGCGTGACCGTGCTCGTGGTCGAGAACCTCGAGGTTCGCTACGGAGCGGTCCGCGCCGTTCGCGGTCTCTCGCTCACGGTCGAGCCGGGCGAGATCGTCGGCTTGATCGGACCGAACGGCGCCGGCAAGTCGTCGACGCTGCACGCGATCATGGGCGCGGCGCCCGTTGCGGCGGGCGACGTCCGTCTCGCAGGCGCGTCGCTCGTCGGTCGCAAGCCCGAGGACGTCGCGCGCAGCGGTATTGCCCTCGTGCCCGAAGGGCGCCGGATCTTCGGCGAGCTGTCCGTCGAGGAGAACCTTCGGCTCGGTCTCGCCGGCCGGCGCTCGCAGGCCGGCGCGGACGACGCGGTCGAGCGCGCATACGAGTTGTTCCCCATCGTGCGCGACTTCCGTCGCCGGACGGCGGGCGCGCTCTCAGGCGGACAGCAGCAGCAGCTCGCGATAGCACGTGCGCTCGTCGCGGAGCCCGACGTCCTGCTACTCGACGAGCCGTCGCTCGGCCTCGCGCCGCGCATCGTCGACGTCGTCTTCGACGCGCTCGCCGCAATCCGCGAGTCGGGGCTCGCCGTCCTCCTCGTCGAGCAGCGCGCGCAGCGGACGGTCGCGCTCGCCGACCGCTGCCACGTGCTCTCGAACGGCGAGCTCAGGCTCACGCTCGACCGCGACGACGCGGCGGACACCGAGAAGCTCGTGGCGGCCTACTTCTCGTGATCCTCGGCATCCTCAACGTCGACTGGCAGACGCTCGCGGACGCGCTCGCGCTCGGCGCGGTGTACGCGCTCATGGCGGTCGGCATCGGACTCGTCTTCGGGGTGCTGCGGCTCGTCAACTTCGCGTACGGGCAGCTCGTGATGGCCGGCGCCTACGCGCTGGCCTTCGCGTCGCAGTGGAACTGGCCGCGCTGGGCCGGGATCCTGCTCTGCTTCGCGATCGTGCTCGCCCTGTCGCTCGTCATGGACCGCCTCGTGTTCAGGCCGCTGCGCACGCAGTCACCCGCAGTGATGCTCGTCGCGACCTTCGCCGTTGCGTTCCTGCTCCAGAGCGTCGCGCTGCTCTGGTTCGGCCCGCTCGGGAAGATCGCCTCCTCGCTGGCGCCGCTGAACCGGCCGGTCGTGATCTCCGGCGTCGACATCCGCAAGATCGCGATCGTCGCCGTGGTCGTCGCCGTGCTCTGCCTCGTCGCAGTGCAACTGCTGCTCGCGCGCACGACTGTCGGCCTGCAGATGCGTGCGGCGGCGATGGACTTCCGTACCGCCCGGATGCTGGGCGTGCGCGCCAACCGCGTGATCGGCGGGGCGGTGCTCATCTCCGGCGCGCTTGCCGCCGTCGTCGCGATCATGCTCACGGTCCAGACGCCCCTCGTCACGCCCGACTTCGCGTTGCGCGACACGATCGTCGTGCTCGCAGGTGTCGTGCTCGGCGGTCTGAACCGGCTCGTCCCGGCGACGCTCGGCGGCTTCGCGATCGGCTTTGCGAGCGGCCTGCTCGGAGGTGCGCTGCCGACGACGCAGAGCCAATACCTGCCGTCGATCCTGTTTGCGGCCGTGATCCTCGTGCTGCTGATCCGGCCGAACGGCCTCTTCACGCGCGGGCGCGAGTCGTTGGAGCGCGTGTGAGGCGCCCGGCATTGCTCGCCCAGCTGGCCGCGCCGTGCGCGCTCGTCGTCGCGGTCGCGCTGCTCGGGACGCTCGTGTCGCGTTCGAGTGAGGGCTACTTCGTCGACTCGCTCGTGAAGGTCGCGATCGTCGTCGCGCTCTACGTCTTCATCGGCAACTCCGGTGTGCTGTCGTTCGGGCACGTGAGCTTCGTCGCGCTGGGAGCGTGGACGGCGGGTGTCCTCTCCGTGCCCACCGCGGAGAAGCCGGCGATCATGCCGAACCTCGCCCACTTCCTGCGCGGCACCACGGTGGGCAACGTTCCCTCGCTCCTGCTCGCTGCCCTCGCAGGCGGTGTGTTCGCACTCGTCGTCGGGCTCGCTCTCATGCGCCTGTCCGGCCTGGCGGCCGGGATAGCGACCTTCGGCGTGCTCGAGATCACGCACAACGTGCTGCGGTACTACGAGAAGATCGGCCCGGGTCTCAACACGTTCTCGTCGGTCCCGGAGACGACCGGGCTCTGGCAGGCGTCGATTGGTGCGCTCATTGCCATCGGCGTTGCCTTCGCCTATCAGCGCAGCCGCTTCGGCCGGATGCTGCGTGCCACGCGCGAGGATGCACCCGCCGCGTCTGCGGTCGGCATCTCCGTCTATCGCCAGCGGCTCGGCGCGTTCGTCCTGTCGGGCGTGCTCGCGGGTCTCGCGGGCGGCCTCTACGTCCATCTGCTGCCGATGAACACGGAATCGCTCTACCTCGATCTCACGTTCGTCACGCTCGCGATGCTCGTGGTGGGCGGAGCGACGAGCCTGTGGGGTGCAGTCGTCGGCGCGCTGGCCGTGAGCGCGCTCGACTCCTTCCTCGCGCAGGCGGAGAACGGCGTCAAGGTCTTCGGTGGCACGCTCGACCTGCCGGCGGGCACGCGACTGGTCGTCGTCGGCGTCCTGATGGCGCTCGTATTGATCCTTCGCCCGGCGGGCCTCACCGGCGGGCGTGAATTCTCGCTGCCGCGGTGGAGGCGCCCATGACGCGCGTTTGCGTTGCCGGCGCCGGCACGATCGGCAGCCTGTTCGCCGCGCATCTCGCCCAGGTGGCCGAGGTGTCGGTGCTGACCCGGCGCGAGGAGCACGCGAGCGCACTGAACGAGCGCGGCCTCACCGTCACCGGACGCACAGAGCTCACGTCGTCGGTGACCGCGGCGACGGATCCGGCACAACTGCCTGAGCCCGACCTCGTGATCGTCGCCTGCAAGGGCAGCGACGTCGAGCCGCTGACGCAACGCCTCGCCGGCCACTTCCCGGCCGCAACGCTCATGACGGTGCAGAACGGGCTCGGCGCGGAGGAGATCGCCGGCACGCACGGGACGTGGCCGCTGCTCTCGGCGGTGACGTTCATGAGCGGCACACGTCTCGGCGACACAGCCGTCGAGTACGTGCTCGACACGGAGACGTGGATCGGCCCGTACCGCGACACCACTCCCGACGACGCGCGGGCGGTGGCCGAGCTGATCGTCTCCTCGGGCTTAAGGGCCGAGGGTTTCGACGACCTGCGGCCCGCACAGTGGTCGAAGCTCATCTTCAACGCGACCGTCAACGCCGTCGCTGCGCTCACCGGTCTGCCGCACGATCCGCATTTCGCGGAGACGGCGCAGCTGAGCGATCTCGGTCATCTCGTCCGCGACCTCGTCGACGAAGGGAAGGCGGTCGCTGCTGCGGCAGGCGTCGAGCTCTGGGAAGACCCGTGGGAGATGAACGTGCTCGCCACGCAGCGGGGTCACAGGCACTCTCCCTCGATGCTCGAGGACGTCAAGGCGCACCGGCCGACCGAAATCGACCTGATCACGGGGTCGCTCGTCCGGGAGGCGCAGAAGATCGGCGTCCCCGTGCCGCTGCACACCGCGCTCTACAGGCTCGTCAAAGCGAAGGAGGCAAGCTACTCGTGAGGATCTGCATCGTCGGCTGCGGCGCCGTCGGCTCGTTGTTCGCCGCGAACCTCGCACAACTGGAGGACGTCGAGGTGTGGGCGTTCGACACCTCACGCGAGCACGTCGACGCGATCAACGCGAGCGGGCTCCGTCTCTCCGGTGCGGGCGAGGTTCTCGGCCGCCTGCGTGCGACGACCGACGCGCAGGAGCTCCCGGCGTGCGACTTCGGCATCGTGGCAACGAAGGCGATGCACACCGAGCCTGCAATCCGCGCGACCGCGCATGCGTTCGCGGCGGGGTCGGTCGCGACGGTGCAGAACGGGCTCGGCAACGAGCAGGTCATCGCGGCGCACGTCGAGCGCGTCATCCGCGGTACGACGTTTCCCGCGGGAAAGATCGTCGAGCCCGGTCACGTGCAATGGGACGTCAAAGGCGACACGACCCTCGGGCCGTTCGACGAGCAACCCGCGCCGTTTGCCGACGTCGAGCTGCTCGCCGATGCGTGCACGCGAGCGGGCATGCCGACACGCGCGGTCGAGGACGCTCGCGGCCCGCAGTGGCGCAAGGTGATCTTCAACGCCTCGACGAATCCGATCGGCGCCCTCACGGGCCTGACGCACGGCCGCGTCTGTGAGCGGCCGGACTTGCGCGCGCTCGTCTCCGGCCTCGTGAACGAGGGGAAGGCGGTTGCCGCGGCGCAGGGCATCGAGCTCGACTCCGACCCGGAGGTGCTGATCGACCACGCGGCGAAGCCCGAGGTCGCCTACGGGCACAAGGCGTCGATGCTGCAGGACGTCGAGGCGCATCGAACGACGGAGATCGACTATTTGAACGGCGGTATCGTCGGCTTCGGGCGCCAGCACGGAGTGCCGACGCCGCTGAACGAAGCGATCTGGGCACTCGTGAAAGGGGTTGAGCAATCGTGGCAGCAGTGAGCGAACCGACGTCGGAGCCGATGTACTGGGGGCTCCCGCAGGACGAGATCGAGCGGCGGTACCGGCTCGTTCGCGAGGCGGCAGCACGTGACGGCTTCGACGCCGTACTCGTGTGCGGCAACGAGTACACGGGCTTCGAAGGCGCAGTGACATATCTGAGCGGCTTCGTGATCGTGCACCGTTACGCCTATGTGTTGCTGCCTGTCGACGGCGACCCCGCGATCGTCTTCCCGAGCGAGGCTCGGTACGTAGGAGAGCACGGCACGTCGTGGATCGACGAGCAGGTCTTCGTCGATCGCCCAGGCGAGTGGATCGCCGACCGCTTGCGCGGCAAGCGCGTTGCGGTCTACGGCCTCGACTACGTGATGACGGTACGCGACTACGCGGCGATCGGCGACACGTGTGAGCTCGTCGCCTGGGACGTCGCATTCGATCACGCCCGCATGGTCAAGTCCGAGCTCGAGCTCGAGTCCGTGCGCGACAGCGTCCGGATCAACACCGAGGGATTCTGGGTCTTCCTCGAGCACTTCGAGCCGGGGAAGACCGAGCGGGAGGTGCTTGCGCCGTGCGAGGAGTACTTCGTCGGCCAGGGCTGTGGCCGCTGGACGATGGACATGGTGCTCGACGGCCCGAACGGATCTGCGCTGCCGGAGTTCAAGATCGCCGGCTCGCACGTGTTCGGGGCCACCGAGTGCATCCTGCCGTCGCTCGAGGTGGCGGGCCCAGGGGGTCACTGGGTCGAGGTCTCGCGCGCGATCTGCCCGGGTCAGCCGAGCGACGACACGAAGCGCATGCTCGACGCGTACGAGGAGTACTACGCGGCGGCGCCCGACGCGCTCCGGCCGGGACGCACCGCACACGACGCGCACCGCGCCGTCTCGAAGGGCTTCCTCGACCGGGGCTTCCACCTCGGCCACGTCACCGGTCATTCGATCGGGATGACGATGATCGAGTTCCCGAAGATCGGCGAGGGCGTCGAGATCGAGCTGCAGGCCGGGATGGTGCTCTCGATGCACCCGCACGCGATCTCGGCCGACGGCCAGGCGTGCCTCTACATGCAGGACACGTGGCTCGTCACCGCCGACGGCGGCGTGCCGCTGGCCGGGTTGCCGATGCGGATCTTCGACGGCACCGAGTCACGGCCCGGGCGCTAGGGTCCTCGCGTGGCGAAGACGGAGCCCGACGAGTTCGCGCCGGTCCTGCCGGGTCCGGCGCCGAGCGACTACGAGCGTTACCTGCGCACCGACGAGCTGCTCGCGCTGCAGAAGGGCCCGGACGAGTGGGCGCACCGCGACGAGCTTCTGTTCCAGACCGTCCACCAGTCGTCGGAGCTCTGGCTGAAGCACGCCTGGGTCGAGGCCGAGGAGGCGACGCGGCTCGTCGAGGCGCGCGACCTCGGCGCGGCGAACCGGCTCCTGCGCCGCTCGACCGCATGCCTGAAGTACGTCGAGGGTTTCCTGGAGCACCTCGAGCTCATGTCGCCGTGGGAGTACCAAGAGGTCCGTCGCGTGCTCGGCCACGGCTCCGGCTTCGACTCGCCTGGGTTCCGCGAGATCCGCCGTGTGTCGCTCCCGCTCTATTCCGCGTTCGACGACGTGCGCAAGGAGCGCGGGCTTTCGCTCCTCGACGTCTACGTGCGCGGCCGCGAGCATGAGGAGCTGTATCAGCTCGCGGAGCTCTTGACGGAATGGGACGAGCGCGTGGGGCTCTGGCGGTACCGCCACTTCAAGGTCGTCGCGCGGATCATCGGCGAGGACGTCGTCGGGACACAGGGAACACCGGTCGAGCTGCTGGCAGGCCTGATCAAGAACAAGATGTTCCCCGAGCTCTGGCGTGTGCGTACCGAGCTCACGGAGCTCGCGAAGAAGTCCGATTGATCCCGCTCGACGAGATCCGCCGCGCCCGCGAGCGGATTGCGGATGCGGTGACGAGGACGCCGCTCATGCGGCTCGAGGTCGACGCGCCGTGCGAGATCTGGCTCAAGCTCGAGTCGCTGCAACCCATCGGCTCGTTCAAGCTGCGCGGCGCGCTGTCGGCTGTCCGCGCCGCGTCGCCCGCAGAGCTCGCAGGTGGAGTCGTCACTGCGAGCGCCGGCAACATGGCCCAGGGCGTCGCGTGGGCGGCCCGGGAGGCGGGGGTCCACGCACGGATCGTCGCGCCCGACTCGGCGCCGCGCGCGAAGCTCGACGCGGTCGAGCGTCTCGGCGGCGAGGTCATCTCGGTGTCGCATGAGACCTGGTGGCAGACGATGGTCGACCGCCGGTACGAAGGAGTCGACGGGCTGTTCGTGCACCCCGTCGAGGACGACGCGGTGATGGCGGGCAACGGGACGATCGGCCTCGAGCTCGTAGAAGATCTGCCCGATCTCGACGCCGTGGTCACGCCGTGGGGCGGCGGCGGGCTGACGACCGGCATCGCAAGCGCGGTCAAGGCGCTACGCCCGGCTGCGCGTGTGATCACGGCCGAGCCCGCGACCGCTGCACCGCTCGCTGCGGCGCTCGCGGCCGGTGCGCCGACGGAGATCGAGTACCAGCCGTCGTTCGTCGACGGCGCCGGAGGGCGTGCGCTGCTCCCGACGATGTGGGATCGCGGCCGGGAGCTCGTCGATACTGCCGTCGCAGTGCCGCTCGACGAGGTGGCGGCCGCGATGCGTGTGCTCGCGACGCGGGCCAGGGTCGTCGCAGAGGGAGCGGGCGCGCTCGCGCTGGCTGCCGCGCTGCGCGGCGACGCCGGCGAGGGCCGTGTCGTGTGCATCGTGAGCGGCGGCAACGTCGACGCCGCGGTGCTGTCCCGGATCCTCGCGGGCGAGACACCCTAGTAACACTCTGTTACAAGGAGGGAGGCGCCGGGAAAACGCGCGGCCTCTGGCCTTGTAACAGAGTGTTACTTGGAGAACGAGGCGAGCTCGGCGACGAAGCCGTCGACTTCGTCCACCGTGTTGTAGTGGATGAAGCCGACCCGAACCGCGTCCTGCGGATACGGGAGCTTCTCGCGCAGGCCGAGCGAGTACCAGTTGTCGTGCGCCCAGACGCCGTAGCCGCGTTCGGCCATCGTCGTCGCGACGGTCGCGGCCTCGACGCCGTCCACGTTCAGCAGGAACGTCGGCACGCGGCCCTCCATCGTCTGCAGGCCGTACACCGTCACGTTCTCCGGCAGCGTCTCGAGGAAGCGCGCGCCGAGCTCTCGCTCGTACGTCTTGAGCACGTCCATGCCGCCGAGCGACTCCAGGTACGCGATCGTCGCGGAGAAGCCGGCGAGCAGCTCGTACGGAGCGGTGCCCGTCTCGAACTTCCGTCCGACGGGTGTCGAGCCGGCCGGGCGCGCCTTGTAGGGGCGCCACGACTCGAGCAGCTCGTGCCGTCCGTAGGCCAGCCCGAGATGCGGGCCGCAGAACTTGTACGGCGAGCACAGGAAGACGTCGCAGCCGATCGCCTGCACGTCGACCGGCTCGTGCGCCGCGTAATGCACTGCGTCGATCCAGGAGAGGGCTCCGGCTTCGCGCGCGAGCTCCGCGACACGCTGCGCATCCGTGATCGACCCGACGGCGTTCGATGCGAAGACGCAGGCGACGACGCGCGTGCGCTCGTCGAGCTTCCGCTCGAGATCGTCGAGGTCGAGGCGGAGGTCGTCGGTGACGTCGATCCAGTTGACCTCGAAACCGCGGTCGGCTGCGAGCTCGACCCAGGGTGCGACGCCGCCGTCGTGGTCGAGGCGGCTGACGAGGATCCGGTCGCCTTCCTTCCAGTCGCGTGACGCGGTGCGGCTGAGCATGAAGTCGAGCGTCGTCATGTTCGTGCCGAAGATCACGTCGTCGGACGAGCAGCCGAGGAAGCGTCCGGCATCGTCGCGGGCGTTCTTCAAGATCGCCTCGACGCGCTTGCCGGTCTCGTACGGTGCGCCGAGATTGGCGCTCGCTTCGCGCAGCGCGCGGGCGATTGCGTCCCCGACCTCGTCCGGAACCTGCGACCCGCCCGGTGCGTCGAGGAAGGCGAAGCCGCCTCGAAGGGACGAGAACCGGTCGCGTGCCGCCTGCACGTCGAGTACCGTCGCGCTCATGGAGCGAGCCTACCTGGGGAACACCGGCATCCGCGTCTCGAAGATCGTGCTCGGGTGCGGCAATTTCGGAGGCATCGGTTCGTCCCCCGCATTCTTCGGCAGGGGCGAGAGCCGCGACGACGCGTTCGCGATCATGGATGCCGCCTGGGAAGCCGGCATTACGACGTTCGACACCGCCGACGCGTACGGCGGCGGACGCAGCGAGTCGTGGATCGGCGACTGGCTCCGCACCAAGGGGAGCGCCGTCCGCGACGGCATCGTTCTGTCGACAAAGACGTTCAATCCGATGGACGACGGCGAGGATCACGGGCTCGCGCCACAGCGGGTGAAGCGCCAGCTCGAGAGCAGCCTGCAGCGCCTCGGCGTCGACCACGTGCAGATGTACCTCACCCACGAGCCCGATCCCGACGTGCCGATCGTCGAGACGCTGGGTGCATTCGACGAGCTCGTACGCGACGGAAAGGTGGGCGCGATCGGCGCGAGTAACGTCGACGGCGCGCAGCTCCGCGACGCGCTCGCCACGGCGCCGGGTGCGCGCTACGAGTGGGTGCAGAACTCCTACTCGCTCCTCGACCGCGCAGCGGAGCAGGAGGTACTGCCGCAGTGCGCGGAGGCGGGGCTCGGGTTCACGCCGTTCAGCCCGCTGGCCGGCGGCTGGCTCACCGGAAAGTACGCGCGGGGCGCCGCGGCGCCCGCAGGCTCGCGAATGACCCAGCGGCCCGAGCCGTACGCGCACTTCCTCGAGGACGACGCAGTGTGGCGCGGCCTCGACGGCCTCGCGCGCGCCGCTGAAGCGCGTGGCACGAGCCAGGCAGCGCTTGCCATTGCCTGGCTGCTCGGTGACGAGCGCGTGACGGCGGTGGTCGTAGGTCCGCGGCGGCCGGAACATCTCGAGCCGGCGCTCGTTGCGCTCGAGCGGCCGGCCACGCCTGCGGAGCGGGACGAGCTCGCCCGCGGGTTCGCGCGCTAGACCCGCGTACGCACGTCGCGCCGCTGCGGCACGGGCTCCGCGAGTGGGACCGAGAGCCAGACGTCGGCTCCGCCGCCTTCCCGGTTCGCCGCGCCTGCTTCACCGTCGTGTGCCTCGGCCACGGTGCGCACGATCGCGAGTCCGAGGCCCGCGCCGGGCCCGCTCCGTGCTTCGTCGGCCCGGCTGAAGCGCTCGAAGGCGCGCGCCTGAAAGTCGGTCGGGAAGCCGCCGCCCTCGTCGGTGACGTGGATCTCCGCCCGCGCGCCGCGCTCGACGGTCGTGACCCGGATCGTGCCGGACCCGTGGCGAAGCGCGTTCTCGATCAGGTTCCCCAGCGCCTGCTCCAGTCGCGGTCGGTCGACGTCGACGACGAGACGCGTCTCGTCCACGTCGATTCGTCGTCCTGCGTCACGTGCGCGGCGCTCGAATCGCGTCGCGATCCCGCCGATCACTTCTCCGAGCCCGATCGTCTCGGGCCGCAGCGTCAGCACGCCCTCGTCGACGCGTGCGAGCAGAAGCAGGTCCTCGGCGAGCTGGGAGAGCCGGTCGGCCTCTTCGCCCACCGATCGCAACGCGGCTTCGAGCGACGCTTCCGTGCGCGGCGATTCGAGAGCGAGCTCGACCTCGGCGCGGACGAGCGCCAGCGGTGTTCGGAGCTCGTGGCTCGCATCCGCCACGAAGCGGCGCTCCCGCGTTCGCACCGTCTCGATCCGGCCGAGCAGCTGGTTCAGTGTGTTGCCGAGCGCGGAGATCTCGTCCCGAGCGCGCGGCACGGGCAGGCGTTCGGAGAGATCGCGCGCCGAGATCGCATCCGCGCGAGAGCGCATCCGCTCCACGGGCCGCAGCGCAGCGCCGGCCACGAAGTAGCCGATCAGGGACGCGAAGAGCAGCGCGAACGGCCCGCCGAGGAGGAGCTCCTTTCGCAGATCGAAGAGCGCCTGATCGCGTCCGGCGAGGGAGGCGCCGACCACGACGACGAGCTTCTGCCCCTGGGCGTTCACCGGGGTCGCGAGCAGCCGCACGGCTTCGCCTCCGTCTCCGGTTCGTGGCACGAGGAGGCTTCCACGCCGCGCGCTGCGGAGTTGGGCGAGCGTCAGGAGACGCTCCTGATCGAGTCCGGGTGTCTGGTCGAACACGCGACCCCGACTGTCGAGCACCTGTGCGAAGTCGCCGCGCTCCGCCGTGCCACGCGGCGCGCTCCGCAATCCGCTGTCCGCCTGCTGCACGAGCGCCGACACGTCTGCCGCTCGTGCCCGAAGCCCTTGGTCGACGGTGTGGTCGAGCGACGAAGCGAGGCGGTTGACGAGTACGAAACCGGTCGCTGCAAGCACGAGCGCCATCGCGCCCGCGAAGACGAGCGTCAACCGCGTGCGCAGCGGGAGGCGGCTCATGGAGCGCCGTCGACGCGCAGCCGGTATCCCGCGCCGCGCACGGTCTCGATCGAGTCGCGCGCGAAGGGACGGTCGATCTTCTCGCGCAGGCGCCGGATGTGCACCGTGACGACGTTCGATTTGTTGTCGTACGCGATGTCCCAGGCGTTCTCGAGCAGCTCGTACCGTGAGAGCACCTCGCCCGGGCGGCGCATGAACAACTCGAGCAACGCGAACTCCTTCGCAGCGAGCTTGATCTCGGCGCCGTTGCGCGAGACGCGCCGCGTCGCAGGATCGAGACGCAGGTCGTCGACCTCGAGCACCGCTGGGCGCTCGGATGGCCCGCGCCGGATGATCGCGCGCAGCCGCGCGCGCAGCTCCGCGATCGAGAACGGCTTCGTGAGGTAGTCGTCGGCGCCGGCGTCGAGACCCTGGATCCGGTCCTCGACCGCGTCGCGTGCCGTCAGCATCAACACCGGTGTCCACACGCCCGAGTCGCGCAGGCGCTCGCAGGTCTGGAAGCCGTCGAGCCCGGGAAGCATCAGGTCGAGGACGATCGCGTCGTACCGGTGCGCCTGTGCCATCCACAACGCGTCCTCGCCGGTCGGCGTGAGATCGGCGGCGCTACCGCGGTCACTGAGGCCGCGACGAAGAAGCGGGCCGAGCTTTACGTCGTCTTCGACGACCAGCACGCGCACCGCTCTACCGTGCCTGGACGAAGGTGAACTCCAGATGAACGCCTCTGCCACCAAAGGGTATCGCGTCACATCCAGTTCACCTGAGCCTCCTACGTTGACCAGGCACCACGTATCCAGCATCGACAAGGAGGCACCAGATATGCGCAAGCGCATCACCAAGCTCGGCGTCACGATCGCCGCGCTCGCAGCACTCGCCGTCGGCGGGTCCGCACTCGCGTCGGCGGCGTCGAAGACCACGCCTGCCCCCGCAGCTCCGGCTCCGGCGGCTCCGGTCGCACCGGCCGACACGACGACGACGCAGGAGAGCTCGACGGAGGCCGCCGATTCGGCCACTGACACGGACACCCTCCAGCAGGGCGACCAGTCTGCCCCCGACACCGCGTCGGCCGGCGACACCGCCGACACGGCGAGCGAGGCAGCTGCCTCCGAGACCGGCCCGAGCGACGGGCCCGGCGGCCACGCCGACCCGGCCGGTGCCGTGGACACGCAGCAGGAAGGCCAGAACTAAGGCCTACCGCACCACGCGTTCCCTCCCCTGCGGCCCCGGCTTCCCCTGCCGGGGCCGCATGCATTCAGGTTCCGATCAGCGGCTTCGGGTAGACGTTCAGGCGATGCTGCGGCTTGTCGCCCTGGGTGCGCTCACCGTTGCGCTCCTCGCCACAGGGACGGCGCAGGCCGTGCTCCGCCGGCACGTTGTCGGCCGGTCGCTCACCGGACGGCCGATCGTCGCGCTCGAGCTCGGCGACCCGGGCGCCCCGCGGAAGGTGCTCGTCGTCGGCTGCGTCCACGGGAATGAGCCTGCGGGCATCGCCGTCACGAGTCGTCTCCTGAGGCTCGCCGTGCCGCGCGGCGTCGATCTCTGGGTCGTGCCGAGCTTCAACCCCGACGGGCAGCACGCGGGCACGCGTGGGAACGCACGCGGCGTCGACCTGAACCGCAACTTCCCCTTTCGCTGGACACAGCTTGCCGGCGTGTACTACTCGGGACGGCATGCGCTGTCCGAGCCCGAGAGCCGCAGCGCGTATGCGCTGATTCGGCGGCTTCGGCCGGCGATCTCGATCTGGTTCCACCAGCACATGGACGTCGTCGACGTCTCGGGCGGGAACAGCGCACTCGAGACGCGGTACGCGCGCCTCGTCGGGCTGCGGACGGCGTCGCTCGTCCGCCCGCCCGGCAGCATCGTCACCTGGGAGAACAACGCGTTCCCGAACGGAAGCGCATTCGTCGTCGAGCTGCCCGCCGGACCACTCGCACCGCCTGCCGCGTTGCGCTTCGCGCGCGCCGTCGACGTAATCGCCCGTTGAGAGCCGCGGCCGCCCCGTAGGGCGGCCGCGTTCTCACCGATGGGAGAATCGGTCCTACTTCGCCTTGGGCGGCTTCGTCTTGTCCGCTTGCAAGGCGAACGCATTCGTGTAGGTCGCGCTGAGCTTGACGTGCTTGCCGGGGAGATCCGGCTCGAAGGCTGCGAGGACCTTGTACTGCGTGATCGGCCCGTCCTTCGGCATGATCCCGTCGCTCGAGTAGAAGCCCAGCGTTTGCTGCCACGCGTTCGTGTAGAGCGTCGCGTCATTACCTGCGTAGTCCGACGGCATCTTCGCCGCGATCTGCGCCGCCGTATGGCTGTGGATCCACTTCAGTGTCCAGACGATCGCGTTGACGAACTTCTGCACGCTCGCCTTGTGCGTGTTGACGTAGTCCGTGCGCATGTAGATGCACGTCGACGGGAACGTGCCGCCGAATGCCTTCTTCGACTGCGCGTTGTCCTGCAGGTCGACCAGGATCTTCGCCTGACCGCTCGCCACGAGGGTGGCGATCGTCGGCTGCGACGTGATGCCGCCGTCGATCTGTCCGTGCTGGAGCGCTGCGATGAACGTCTGGCCCGCGCCGACAGGCAGGCGCGTGAACTGGCTCGGCTGGATGCCGTTGCGGAGCCCGAGGTACTGCATCTCGAAGTCCGTCGAAGAGCCGGTGCCGGTGATGCCCATGACCTTGCCCTTGAGGTCGGCGAGCGACTTGATCGGGCTGTTGGTGGGAACGACGATCGCATGTCCCGGCGTGAGGCCGATCTGTACGACGCACTCCGTCGCCTTGCCCTTGCCGGCGAGATCGATGGTGTGGTTGTAGTAGCCCATCGCGGCGTCGATCTGACCGGCGACGAGCGCGTCGGCCTCCTCGACTCCGGCAGGTGAGTCGAGCGGGAAGATATCGACGCCCGCCTTCTCGTAGTAGCCGAGCTGCTTCGCGAGCGTTGCGGTCGCGTAGATGATCTTGTTGATCCCGCCGACCATGATCGTGATGCGCGTCCGGCCCTGCGACTGTGCAGGCGCCGACGTATGGGCCGACGCAGCCGTTGTACCGAGCAGCGCGATCACGGTGATCGCGAGTGCGGTGACGGCGGTCGTCCGTGCCCGTCGATTCAACTCCATGCCCTTGCCCTCCTTGATGGTTACAGAGCCCCTGCGTGCGCCGCTGCTCACAGCGCTACCTCGTCACGACGGCTTGGCCGCCACGTGATGAGCCGGTTCTCGAGCGCGGTGATGAGGAACTCCGCGCCGAGTGCGATCACGGCGAGGATGAACATCGCCGCGAAGACCCCGTTGGTGTCGAACGTCCCTTGGGCGAACGCGATCAAGTGGCCGAGCCCATGGATCGATCCGATGAACTCGCCGACGACGGCTCCGACGAGCGCGAAGCCGAAGCTTGTATGCAGGCTGGCGATGATCCACGTCAGCGCCGACGGGAGAACGACCTGCGTCGTGACCTGCCGCCGGTTCGCGCCGAGGATGCGCGCGTTCGCGATCACGTCTTCGTTCACCTCGCGCACGCCCTGGAAGGCGTTGAAGAAGACGACGAAGAAGACGAGCACGAATGCGAGCGCGACCTTCGACGGGAGGCCCAGACCGAGCCAGATGATGAAGATCGACCCGAGCACGACGCGCGGGATCGAGTTCGCGGCCTTGATGTAGGGACCGAGCACCTCCGCGAGCAGGCGGATGCGCCCGAGCGCGAGCCCGAACACGATGCCGGCGCCGACGCCGATCCCGAAGCCGAGCAGTGCCTCCTCCATCGTGATCCGCACCTGCTCCCAGAGCGGTCCGTCGGGCGTGCCGACGGTCGCCCACACCCAGATCTTGTGCCCGATCTCCGACGGCCGGCCGAAGAAGAACGGATCGATGGTCTTCGTCCGGGAGAGGATCTCCCAGCTCCCGAGCATCACGACCGCGAAGGCAATTCGAAGCACCATCACGAGTTGCTTGTGCCGGCGAACCTTGATGCGCGCGGCGGCGACGCCTTCGTCCAGCGCGGCGTGCGCGAGGCTAGCCATTGCTCTTCGCCCTCTCGTAGGAGAGGAGGACCTCGTCGCGGAGGTTCTCCCAGATGTCGCGGTACAACTCGACGAACCGCGTGTCGAAGCGGATTTCGGAGACGTGACGCGGTCGCGGCAGGTCGATGTCGTAGATGCCCTTCACCGTTCCGGGCCCCGCCGTCATGACGCACACACGGTCGGAGAGGGCAATCGCTTCTTCGAGGTCGTGCGTGACGAACACGACCGATGCAGAGGTCGACGACCAGAGCTCGAGCAGCTCATCCTCCATCAGCGTGCGCGTTTGCACGTCGAGCGCACTGAACGGCTCGTCCATCAGGAGGATCTCGGGCGACGTGATCAGGCTCTGCGCGAGCGCGGTTCTCTTGCGCATGCCCCCGGAGAGCTGATGCGGATAGTGGTCCTCGAAGCCGCTGAGACCGACCTTCGCGATCCACTCGCGGGCGCGCTCCTGCGCCTCCCGCTTCGCAACGCCGCGGAACCTCAGGCCGGCGGACACGGTGCCCATGACGCTCTTCCAGGGGAAGAGGACGTCGCCTTGGAACACATAGCCGAGCTGCTTGCCGATCGCCGTCACGGGCTCGCCCATCACCCGCACCTCGCCGGCGCTCGCCGGGGCGAGGCCGGAGATGAGCGAGAGCGTCGTCGACTTGCCGCAACCGGTCGGGCCGACGATCGACACGAATTCCCCGCGGTGGACGCTGAGACTGAAGTCGTGCAGCGCGGTATAGACGTCTCCGCTCGGCGTGCGGAAGCGCTTCGCCGCGCCGACGAGCTCGATCGCGGGCGTCGCGCCGGAGCCCGGGGCCGTCACGCGTTCGGATGAAATTGCCGTCTCCATAGCATCGTCGCCTTTGCCTCGTCGTCGAGAGCGGCGATGCTACGAGCGTCGTGAAGCGCCTGTCCAGAGTTGGACCGATTAGACGGAATTGCGTTCGTTGGCTTGATTCCGGCGCTTTTCGCGAGTTGAGATCGTTGAGGAGACTTCTGATCGTTGTGATCGCGAATCTCGCTCGCAACCACGGTTACAATCGCGCCTCCCTGTGAGCGCAACCATGTCCTCACGGCGGCACGCGCCGCGGCTCTCCACGCAGATCGTCCTGCTCCAGCTCGCACTGATCCTGCTGACGGTGGGAGCCGGCCTCGCAGTCTCCCTCGTCGAGGCGCGCAGGCAGTTCGACCGCTCTGCGGGCAACGAGTCGCTCGCCATCGCGCGCAGCGTCGCGGGCATACCGGCCATCCGGCGCGCGTTCGTCTCGCGCTACCCGCCGCGCCAGATCCAGCCGATCGCCGAGCGCATCCGGAAGCTGACGGGCGCGTCGTTCATCGTCGTCGCGAACCGCCAGGGCGTTCGCTATTCGCATCCGAATCCCGCGCTGATCGGGCAGCGGTTGACCGACGGCGCCATTCCGCTCTCGGGACGCACCTGGGTGGGCGTCGAGGACGGATCACTCGGCCGCTCGATGCGCGCGAAGGTGCCGCTCCTCGACGACTTCGGTGACGTGATCGGTTTCGTGTCGGTCGGGGTGCTCGAGAAGACGCTCAGCGCCCGGCTGCGATCCGATCTGCCGGTGATCCTCATCCCGCCGCTCTTCGGGCTGTTGCTCGGCGCGGCGGGCTCGGTGCTTCTGGCCCGACGAATCAAGCGCCAGACGTTCGGGCTCGAGCCGGACGAGATCGCGGCCCTGCTCGAACAGCGTGAGGCGATGCTGCACGGTGTGCGCGAGGGCGCGATCACCGTCGATGCGAGCGGCCGCATCACGCTGCTGAACGACGAGGCGCAGCGGCTGCTCGGTCTCGACGCGTCAGCGCTCGGCGAGCACCTGGCCGACGTCGTGCCGGCCGGCCGTGTGCGGGACGTCCTCATCGGGCGCGTCGAGGGAGCAGACCAGGTGGTCGTCGTCGACGACCGCGTTCTCGTGACGAATCGTATGCCGGTAGAAGTGCGGGGGAGACCGATCGGGGCGGTCGTCACCCTGCGTGACCGCACCGAACTGGAAGGCCTCCTGCGTGAGCTCGACGACGTGCGCAGCCTTGCCGACGCGCTTCGCGCGCAGGAGCACGAGTTCTCGCACCGGCTTCACGTGATCGGCGGCTTGATCGAGCTCGATCGGAACGACGATGCGGTGCACTTCATCAACAGCTCCTCGCTCCTGCACCAGAAGCTCGCGGCGTCGCTCGTCGATCGCGTCGGCGACCCGATCCTCGTCGCCCTGCTCCTCGGCAAGGCATCGGTCGCGAGCGAGCGCGGCATCGACCTCGAGGTGTCGGCGCTGACGAAGCTGCCCGAGGATCTCGGCGACGTTCGAGGTCTCGTCACGGTGCTGGGGAACCTGATCGACAATGCGCTCGAATCCGTCGCGGCCGGTAGCGACTCCGGCGGGCGCGTCGAGATCACCCTGTCGATCGAGGACGACGACCTCGTGATCAAGGTGCATGACTCGGGCCCTGGGGTCGATCCCACGCTCGCAGCCGAGATCTTCCGCGACGGGTACACGACCAAGGTGGCGAACGGTCCGGCGGGCCGCGGGCTCGGCCTCGCCCTCGTGAGCCAGGCAGTGCGGAGGCGCGGCGGGAGCATCTCGGTCCGCAACGAGGAAGGGGCGCTCTTCACGGTGACGGTGCCTCTGCGCGGTCGCGTTCGCCCTGAAGCGGGCGCGCTGGTGGCGACGTGATCCGCACTGTCGTCGTCGACGACGACTTCATGGCTGCCTCGGTGCATCGAGGGTTCGTGGAGCGCGTGCCGGGTTTCTCCGTCGTCGGCGAGGCGACATCCGGTGGCGATGCCCTCGCACTCGTCGAGAAGCACCGCCCGGACCTTCTGCTGCTCGACATCTATCTGCCCGACATGAGCGGCATCGACGTGATGCGACACCTTCGCGCGCGCGACGACGTCGAAGTCGACGTGATCGCGATCACCTCCGCGAAGGACGTGAAGACGCTCCGCGGTGCGATGCACCAGGGCGTCGTCCACTACCTCATCAAGCCGTTTTCGTTCAACATCTTCCGCGAGCGTCTGGAGAGCTACGCCGCGCTGAAGGCGCGCCTCGACGGGATCCATCACGCCGACCAGGGCCAGGTGGACCGACTGTACGCACTGCTGCGCTCGCGCGGCGAGGACTCGCTTCCGAAGGGGATCTCCGCTCCCACGCTCGAGCTCGTCGCCGACGTCGTGCGCGAAGCGACGGCGGAGGTCTCGGCAGCAGAGGTCGCGCACCGTTCAGGGATCAGCCGCGGCACCGTGCGGCGGTATCTCGAGTTTCTCGCCGAGGCGGGCACGCTCGAGCTCACGCTGCGGTACGGGTCGGCCGGGCGCCCCGAGCACCTGTACCGCTGGCTCGGCGTTCCCGTCTGAGCGCGGGCGGCTTCCGCTCACTCGGACGAGGGATCGGGCCCAGGTCCCTCAACACGTAGAGCCGGCAGCCGAAAACGCTGGCTCAGCGTCATGTCCGTCCAATCGAGAGCCCGCTCCAGCTATGCGTGGCACGCCATGAGCCGCCTCGAGGCGGTCAAGGACGCCGTGCCGCTGCGCGTGCGCCTGCTCGTGGCCTGCGCGCTGCCGCCGCTGCTCTTCGTCCTGATCGAGCACAAGGGCGACACGCACGTCAACGGTGTGTTCATCGTCGCTGCGGGGATTGGCATGCTGCTCGCGAGCCGTCGCGGCGCGGTGCTCGCACTCGCGGAGGGGTTCGGCTTCGCCCTCTGGGAGATCGTCAACGCAGCGCCGGGAACGAGCCGGCCGCTCCTCGACGGCGCCGTCCTGACAGCGACCGTCGTCGTTCTCGGCGGCGCGATCTACGCGCTGGACGACGCTCGCCGCCGCGCCAGAGTCGAGGAAGAGGAACTGAACGAGAAGACCGCGTTGCTCGAGCGGGCGCAGCAGGTCGGTGGGGTGGGCAGCTGGGCGTGGTATCCGGCCGAGAACCGCGAGGTCTGGTCCGATCAGGCTCGGCGAATCTACGGTCTCACCGAGGCGGAAGCCGCGACCGAGGATCCGGCGTATTTCTACGCACTCCTGCACCCGGATGACCGCGAGCGGATCGAGGCGCTCTCCTGGGAGTCGTTCGACACGGACGAGCCGTATGAAGTCGAGTATCGGATCGTGCGCCGCGACGGTGAGGTGCGCTGGTTGCGCGAGCAGGCGGTCGCCGAGGACGGGCCCGATGGGGCTCCGCTACGGGTGCTCGGCGCGGTGACCGACATCACCGATCGAAAGCAGGCAGAGCGGACGCTGCACGAAACGGCCGCCGAGCTCGTACGCGCGCAACAGCTCGGACGCGTCGGCACCTGGGCGTGGTACCCGTACGAGGGCCGCGGCGCCTGGTCCAGGGAGGCGCAGCTGATCTACGGGTTCACGGAGGAGCAGGCAGCCACCGGCGACCAGGCGCTCTTCTTCGATCTCGTGCATCCGGAGGATCGCGACGAGAACTCGCGCCGCACGTGGGAGGCATTCGAGGCGGGGGAGTCTGCGACTGCCGAGTACCGGATCATCCGCGCTGACGGCGAGGTTCGCTGGGTTCGGGCGCAGGGCGACGTCGAGCTGGACGCGGCCGGCAGGCCGTATCGCCTGGTCGGTGTCGCGATGGACATCACCGAGCAGCGCGCCGCCGGCGAAGAGCTCGAGCGGCTCACCGTGAGCGACCTCCTCACGGGCCTCGTCAACCGGACGTCGTTCAACCGCCGCCTCGAGCTCGCGGTCGAGCAGGCCGAGCAGAGCGGCAGCGGCGCACTCGCCGTGCTCAACGTCGACCTCGACGACTTCAAGCTCGTCAACGACAGCTTTGGCCACGAGGCCGGTGACGAGCTTCTCCGCGAAGCGGCTCTGCGGCTCCACCAGCACGCGCCGGCGGCCGACCTGCTCGGGCGGCAGGGCGGAGACGAGTTCCTCGTGCTGCTCGACGGCGTCGACGGGGAGGGAGCCGAGCTCGTCGCGCATGACCTGCTCGATGCACTCCAAGCTCCCTTCTCCGTATTCGATGCCGAGGTTCACATGAGCGCAAGCATCGGCATCAGCGTCTTCCGCCACGACGCGCTGTCGGCGGAAGAGCTGTTGCGGCACGCAGACATCGCGATGTACTCGGCCAAGAGTGCGGGGCGAAACAACGCCCAGCTATACACGAGAACGAGCGAAAGCCCCCTCGAGCAGATCTCGCTCACGAGCGGCCTGCGTCGGGCGCTCGACCAGGACGAGCTGGTGCTCCACTATCAGCCCGTCTTCGATCTCGTCTCCGGCCGGATGCTCAGCGTCGAGGCGCTCGTCCGCTGGAACCATCCCGAGCGAGGGCTCGTGCTTCCCGGTGAGTTCATCGCAGCGGCCGAGCGCAACGGCCTCATTGCGCCGATCTCGAACTGGGTGGCACGGGAAGCGTGCCGGCAGGCGGCCGTCTGGGACGCTCAGGGGCTCGATCTTCCGGTTGCGTTCAACCTGCCGCCTGCGCTGTGGCGGCCGGGGACCATGCGCAACCTCCTGGGGATCCTGGACGAGCTCGAGCTCTCGCCCGACCGCGTGATCGTCGAGATCACCGAATCCGCGCTGAGCGACGATTTCGGCCGCGCGGAGCCGCTCATCTCGCAGCTGCGCGATGCCGGGCTCTGCCTCGCCATCGACGACTTCGGCACCGGTCATTCATCGCTGTCGCGCCTCGCCGATCTTCCCGTCTCGATGCTGAAGATCGATCAGTCGTTCATCCGCAACATCCCGGGCGACGGCGCTGCTGCCGCGCTCGTCGCGTCGATCATCCAGCTTGCGAGGAACCTCGGCGTCGAGCCGGTTGCCGAGGGCATCGAGACTCCGGCGCAGTGCGACTTCCTCGTCGACCACGGATGCACCGTCGGACAGGGCTTCCTACTCAGTACGGCGCTGCCGGCGTGCGAGGTCGCGGACCTCAACCGTGCCAGCCTCGGCCTCCGTGACCGGAAGGCGGCGTAGGCCCGTGACCAGCAGGCGGCGTAGGGCCGTCACCGGATTCCACGTAGGGGCCCCTCCCGCTTTCGGGTACGCAGTCCACGCAGATCCGGCGATTGCCTACACGTGTCAACTGACCCACACTCATCTCATGAGCCAGCTTCAGGACGTCTCCCTCAATGCGGGTGAGCGACAGTTCGTCATCTTCCGCGCATCGGTGCTTGCTGCGCTGAGCGCGCGGCCGGAGCTGCGTCGCCTCGGCGTGCTGCTCCAAGGCGACGACGGCTTTCGTCTCGTCGCAGTCGACGGCGTCTCGCGGGTGCACGATCTCTGGTCGTGGCTCGTCTCGAACGCGCCGGACCTCATGGCGGACGCGCCGCGCGCTGCCGCGCTGATCATTCCTCGGATGACGGACGGCGCGATCTGCGCGGTTCCAAGTGCAGCATCGTCCGCGGACTTCGAGCTCGAAGTGTGCATGGTCGACGACCGTCACCGCCTCGAGAACGCCGGATTCCGCTGTCTCTCAGCGCGCGGTGAGCTCGTGCGGCTGCCGTCACGCCCGGGCGGCGCCGGTCCGACGGCCGCCCTTGCGGCGCTGCTCGGAACGCTGCTCGCCGAGCATCGCGATCCGCCGCCCGCTCCGATGCGGCTCCCGCGGCCGGCGAGAAATCAGCGGCCGGTCGTCGAGTACGACACGATGGCGCTGGCCGCTTAGGGATCTCGCCTACTGCGCGGCGGAGGAGAGCTCGAACCGCTCGTGCAGAATCTGAACGGCCCGTTCCAGATCGGCGCCGTGCACGACGCAGGAGATGCGAATCGACGACGTCGAGATGATCTCGATGTTGATCCCGGCGTCTGCGAGTGCCTCGAACATGTCGGCCGCGACACCCGGGTTGCTCCGCATGCCTGCGCCGATGAGCGACACCTTGCCGATGTCCGACTCATAGGTGTGACCCTGCGCGTCGACGAGCTTCGCGATCACGTCGAGCACGGGCTCGGCCGCCGGCAGGTCGGACTGCGGCAGCGTGAAGGAGATGTCGCTGCGCCCCGCCGCCGAGACGTTCTGCACGATCATGTCGATGTGGATGCCGGCATCGGCGAGCGGGCGGAATACGCGACCCGCGATGCCCGGCTTGTCGGGCACGCCGAGGATCGTCACTTTCGCCTCGCTTGAGTCGCTCGCGATTCCCGAGATGATCGCCTGCTCGAGCACGTCCTCCTCCTTCACGATCCAGGTGCCGTCGGCCTCACCGAACGACGAACGAACATGGACGGCGACGCCGTGCGTTCGAGCGTACTCGACCGAACGGAGTGCCAGGACCTTCGCGCCCGAAGCTGCCAGCTCGAGCATCTCCTCGTAGGTCACCGCGTCGAGCTTGCGCGCACCCGGGACGACCCGCGGGTCGGCGGTGAAGACTCCGTCGACGTCCGTATAGATCTCGCAGACGTCGGCTTCGAGGCCCGCCGCGACGGCGACCGCCGTCGTATCGGAGCCGCCGCGGCCCAGCGTCGTGATGTTGCTCGTCCCCGAGACGCCCTGGAAGCCTGCAACGATCACGATCCTCCCGGCATCCAGTGCGTCGAGGACGCGCTGTGGACGCAGCTCGACGATGCGCGCCTTGCCGTGCCGTTCGTCGGTGACGATGCCGGCCTGCGAGCCCGTCAGCGAGACGGCATCGCGGCCGAGCTCGATCACAGCCATGGCGAGCAGCGCGCTCGAGATCCGCTCACCGGCGGTGAGGAGCATGTCTTGCTCGCGCGGATGCGGATGCGTCGAGACTTCCCCCGCGAGCTCGAGCAACTGGTCGGTCATCGCGCCCATCGCCGAGACCACTACGCACACCTGGTGCCCGGCAGCCGCGGTGGCGACGACGCGCTTCGCGACGTTCTTGATGCGCTCGGGATCGGCGACCGACGTGCCGCCGTATTTCTGCACGATGACGCTCACGGTCGGAGGCTACCCCGTACGGACGCGGGGATAGACGGCGTAACGGCTAGACGGGAACCGGCTCCGGCACGAGGCCGCCGGCGCGCTCGTGCTTGCCGATGCGCAGTGAGAGCCCCGCCGCCACGAGGCAGAGCAAGCCCGCGCTGACGAAGGCGTAGCTGTACGTGCCGAGCCAGCCGCGCGATGCGCCCGCCGCCCACGCTGCGACAGCGGCGCCGAGCTGGTGCGAGGCGAACACCCAGCCGAACACGATCCCGACCCGCTCGCGGCCGAAATGGTCGGCGGTGATGGCGACGGTCGGAGGAACGGTTGCGACCCAGTCGAGGCCGTAGAAGACCGCGAACGCGACGAGCGCGTAACCCGTGCCGAACGCGTAGGGGAGGGCGATGACGGCAAGCCCGCGAAGCGCGTAGTACCACGCGAGCAGGTGACGGGGGTCGAGGCGGTCCGTGAGCCAGCCGGAGCAGGTCGTGCCCACGACGTCGAAGAGGCCCATCAGCGCCAGCAATGACGCGCCGGCGACGGCGGTCATGTGGTGGTCGACCGCGGCGGGGATCAGGTGGGTTCCGATCAGGCCGTTCGTCGAGAGGCCACAGATGAAGAAGCTCGTGGAGAGGAGCCAGAACGTGCGGGAGCGGATACCGAGGAGCAGGCCGTCGACCGCCGGCCGGAAGGGGCGTGGTGAGCGCTCCGGCACCGGGACGGGCTCGGTTGCGCCGTACGGCTCGAGCCCGATCGACTGCGGGCGGTCGCGGACGAAGAGCGCGACGATCGGGAAGACGAGCACCATCGCGACGACCGCAACCGAGGCCGCGGCCCACCGCCACCCGTAGGCGGTCGCGAGCCACGCGAGCGCCGGCAGGAAGACCATCTGGCCGCTCGCGTTGCTCGCGGTGAGGATCCCGGTGACGAGGCCGCGCCGGCTCTCGAACCAGCGGTTCGCCACCGTCGCTGCGAGCGGCACCGAGACCGCGCCCGTCGCCCCGCCGACCACGACGCCCCACAGCAGGTCGAGCTGCCAGGACGACGTCATGACCGTCGTGAGCGACGCCCCGGTCGCGATCGTGACGAGCGCGACCAGCATCACGCGACGTACGCCGAAGCGCTCCATCAACGCGGCCGAGAACGGCGCGGTCAGCCCGAACAGCACGAGCCCGAGCGAGATGGCGAGGGAGATCGTGCCCCGCGACCAGCCGTACTCGGTCTGCAGCGGGACGATCAACACGCCGGGCGTCGCGCGGAAGCCTGCCGTCGTGATCAGGGTCACGAACGTGACGATCACGATCAGCCACGCGTAATGGCGTCGGCCGCCGATCAGCCGGTCGATCATGCGCGTGCCCCCACCGGGCACGTGTATCAGGACCGCGGGAGGCTACGCGGCGAGCGCGCGGGCGATCGCCGCGATGTGCTCGGGCGTCGAGCCGCAACAGCCGCCGACGATGCGGGCGCCCCTGTCCGCGTATGCGCGGACGTGCTCGGCAAGCATCTCCGGGCCCGCGTCGTAGATCACGGTGTCGCCGACCATGCGAGGCACACCGGCATTCGGCTTGATCCACAACGGCAGCCCGGGCGCCGCGTCGACGAGCTCGCCGACGATCGCATCGGTGTCGTCGAGCGAGCGGCCGCAGTTGGCGCCCAGCGCCGCGACGCCGAGCGGCGCAACCGCCGTGACGACGTCGGTGGGACTGAGGCCCATCATCGTGTGGGTTCCCTGGTCGAAGCTGAACGACATCACGAGCGGTAGGTCGCTCGCGCCTTGGACGCCTTCGATCGCCCAGAGCGCCTCCTCGAGAGCGAAGAACGTCTCGAGCACGAGCAGGTCGACCCCGCCGTCGGCGAGTGCGCGCGCCTGCTCGGCGTACGCGTCGACGCACAGCTCGCGCGTCAGCAAGCCGTACGGCTCCGGCAACTGACCCGTCGGGCCCATCGAACCTGCGATGAGACGGTCGTCGCCGGCGGCGTCGCGCGCAAGCTCGGCGGCACGCATGTTGACCTCACGTGTGCGTCCGGCGAGCGGTCCGTCTGCGAGCCGCGGTGTCGTCGCGCCGAACGTGCACGTGAGTACGAGGTCGGAGCCTGCGTCCAGGAAGCGCCGGTGCAGCTCGCGCACGTTGTCGGGTGCGTCGAAGACCCATTCCTCGGGGGCGACGCCCGGCTCGATGCCCATGTTCTGGTAGTTCGTCCCCGTCGCGCCATCGGCGAGCAGTACGGGACGCGACGCGAGGAGGTCGGCGAACGACGGCACTGCGCAAGGGTACGCGCCGCATCGAACGGCGCTGGTCGATTACGGTTCCGCCATGGCCACGAACGAGAAGCCGCAGGTCGACGTTCCGTCGGATCGGGAGCCGCCCGAGCAGCTCGAGCTCGACGATTTGGTGGTCGGCGAAGGCGATGAGGCAGTTCTGGGTCGGCTGGTCGACGTCCATTACGTCGGCGTCGCGTGGTCGACCGGTGAGCAGTTCGACGCGTCGTGGGATCGCGGCGACACGTTCAGCTTCGGCCTCGGCGAAGGCCGCGTGATCAAGGGCTGGGATCAGGGTGTCGCGGGCATGAAGGTCGGCGGTCGCCGCCGGTTGACGATCCCCCCGGGCCTTGCCTACGGCGATCGCGGAGCCGGCGGCGCCATCGCACCCGGCGAGACGCTCGTCTTCGTGGTCGATCTGCTCGGCGTTCGCTGACCGCGCCCAGCCGCAACAGCAAAACTCGCACCGAATGAGGCGAGATCACCTCTGCCTCCTTCAGTGGTCCGGCGATGTCACAGTCGAGGCTCTACGGACGCGCGGTGGAGATCCTCGCTCTTGCGTCGCTGCTCGAGGACGCGACCGAGGGCGGCGGCGCGCTCGTCCTGCGAGGTGAAGCCGGCATCGGGAAGTCAGCGCTTCTCCGGGAAGTGAGCCGGCACGCGGTCGAGCGGGGTATGCACGTCCTCGCCACGACCTGCGTTCAATCGGAGGCGCACCTACCGTTCGCCGGGCTTCATCATTCGCTGCGCCCGCTGCTCCGGGAGATGGGCAACCTCCCGCCGCCGCAGCGCGGGGCGCTCGCCACCGCGTTCGGAATGAGCGAGAACGCAGCGCCTGACGTCTTCCGTATCGCGCTCGGCGTTCTCGATCTCCTCGCCGAGGCTGCTTCGAGCGCACCGATCGTGCTCGTCGTCGACGATGCGCATTGGCTGGATCCGGCATCGTGCGACGTGCTGCGATTTGTCGCTCGGCGAATCGACTTCGACCCGATCGTGCTCTTCTTCGGCGTCCGCGACGGAGTTGACAGCCGGTTCGTCGAGACGGAGCTTCCCGAGTTGCGACTCGGCCCACTCGGCGAGGTTGCGGCGGGAATGCTGCTCGACGCGACGGCGCCCGAGCTCGCGCACCACATGCGCCGGCGGATCCTCGAGGCCGCGGAAGGCAATCCGCTCTCGCTCGTCGAGCTGCCGCACGCCGTCGGGGCAGAGCGGTTTGACCCGTCGCCGCTGCCTGACCCAGTGCCGATCACCGATCGACTCGAGCGGGTGTTCGCAGCCGGCCTGTCGGAGTTGCCGGCCGCCGCTCGGACCCTGCTGCTCGTCGCCGCCCTCGACGATTCCGGCGACGTGCGAGAGCTTCTCGCTGCCGCCACCGTCATCGAGCAGAAACCGGTCCCGCTGCAGACGGCTGCGCCGGCTGCGGAGGCGCGCCTCGTCGAGATCCGCGAGGACGGCTTGCGGTTCCGTCATCCGCTCATTCGCTCCGCGGTCTTCCAGGCAGCGAGCGTCCCCGACCGGCACGCCGTGCATGCCGCGGTCGCCGAGGTGCTCGCCGACCAGCCAGAACGGCGGTCATGGCACCGCGCCGCGGCCTGCCTGGGGACGGACGAGGTCGTTGCTTCGGAGCTCGAGCAGGCGGCGGAGCGGGCGCAGCGCCGTGGCGCCACGAGTGTCGCGGTGGCAGCGCTGGAGCGCGCGGCCACTCTGAGCGACGACGACACGCAGCGCGCGCGACGCCTGCTGCTCGCAGCCGAGCTTGCCTTCGAGCTCGGACGCAACGACCTGCTGCTGCGGCTCGTGCACGATGTAGAGGCGCTCGAGCTCGGACTGCTCGAACGAGGCCGCCTGATGTTGATCCGCGAGCGGGCCGCCGAGCAGGTGTCGGTCGAGCCTGCGTGGGTTCACTCGCTGCTCGGCGTCGCGGAGGCTGCTCGTGTCGAGGGCGACTCGAAGCTCGCCGTCGGCCTGCTCTGGGTTGCCGCCTCCAGGTGCTACTGGACGGATCCCGACGCAGAGCTCCGGCTGAGCGTCGTCGACGCGGCCGAGCGCCTGGGCTCCGTCGAGGACGATCCACGAATCGTCGGCATCTTCGCGTTCGCAGCCCCGATCGAGTGCGGCCGCGCGGTCATCGATCACCTGCGGGACGCAGCCGTAGCGCCTGTTGGCGTCATGAACGGCAGGGTCGCCCGCGCGCGCGGCGCGGCAGCGCACGCCGTCGGCGCGTTCGATCTCGCGTCGGACTTCTTCGGTCAGGGAATCGCCGACCTGCGGCAGGAGGGGCGGTTGGCGCTGCTCGCCCGCGCACTCGTGCTGCAGTCGCGGAGCGAGATCCACCTCGGTCATCTCGACAAGGCGGTGATCCTCGCCGAGGAGGGCAGCCGGCTCGCGGCGGAGACGGGCGAGCCACTCTGGGTAGCGGGAGCGCGCACGGCGCTTGCGATTACCCACGCGATGCGAGGCGACGAGGATCTGGCGAAGAGCCACGCTGCTGCAGCCGAACGAATTGCCCTGCCCCTCGGCGCGGGCGCGATACTCGGCGCCGTCCAGCTCGCGCGCGGGCTCCTGTCCCTCGCTCATGGACGGCATGATGAGGCGTACGGCGAGCTTCGCCGCATGTTCGATCCCGCCGATCCGTCGTACCACGTCATGGAGCGCAGCTGGGCCATCGGCGAGCTTGCCGACGCGGCGCTACACGCGGGCCGACACGACGCGGCCCGTGCTCTGCTGGCCGAGGTCGAGGCGCTGGCAGCGCAGACGCCGTCACCGCGGCTCCATGTCGCGCTGCGCTTCGCGCGGCCCTTGCTGTCCGGCGACGCGGATGCGGACTCGCTCTTCCAGGACGCGCTCGACGCCCAGCTGGCCATCTGGCCGTTCGATCGCGCAAGGCTGCTGCTCGCGTACGGCGCGTGGCTGCGCCGGCAGCGGCGAGTGGCCGAGTCGCGCACGCGCCTTCGTGCGGCGCGCGAGGCATTCGACGCGATCGGCGCTGCAATCTGGAGCGAGCGCGCACGGCAAGAGCTCCGCGCCTCAGGCGAGAGCAGCCGCCGGCCCGTCGCCATGGCGCGGGAGCATCTGACGCCGCAGGAGCTGGAGATCGCGCGCATGGCAGCAGAGGGCCTGACGAACCGCGAGATCGGGCAGCGGCTCTATCTCTCGCATCGCACGGTTGGGTCCCACCTGTACCGGATCTTCCCGAAGCTCGGAGTCACGTCGCGGAATCAGCTGCGGAGCGTCCTGACGCTGCCATAGCGGCCGGCCGCCCGCTCGCCGCGATATGGCGTAGCTCGTACGATGATCATCTGTCGCCGAACGACCGAGGAGGACCGATGGCCGAAGACGTCCACGCACACATCGAGGAGCTCGTCGCCGAAGAGCACCGACTCTGGGAGCTGGAAGCGAGTGGGAACTCCGGCGAGGAAGAGCAGCGGCGGCTCGCCGACATCAAGGTCGAGCTCGACCGGTACTGGGATCTTCTGCGTCGCAGGCGTGCGGCCGCATCGCTGGGGGCCAATGAGGACAACGTCGGCCTGCGCAGCGAAGAGACGGTCGAGAACTACCTGCAGTAGGACGGAAGGAGACCGACGATGGAAGCCTGCAGCCACCTCGACTCGATTCGTGTCACGACATTGCCGGAGCCGATCGCCGGCTGCGAGGAGTGCTTGAAGATCGGGAGCCGTTGGGTGCACCTTCGGATGTGCATGAGTTGCGGGCAGATCGGCTGTTGCGATTCCTCGCCGAATCGACATGCCAGCCGACATGCCGCGACAGCCGATCATCCGATCGCTCGCTCGGCGGAGCCGGGCGAGGACTGGAGCTGGTGCTACGTCGACGAGGTGGCCTTCGTCGTTCAGCCGGCCGAATGACCGGAAAGATTGCGCTGGTCACCGGCGGCACGCGCGGCATCGGCCGTGCGATCGCCGAACGTCTCCTGCGAGACGGAGCGAACGTCTGGCTCTCCGGCCGGGCGGCCGACACCGTCTCGGCGACCGTGGAGGCGCTTGCTGCCGCGCATGGGGACGATCGCGTCGGTGGAAGCGCCGGCAGCGTCGCACGTCGCGAGCACGTGCAGGACATGGTCGACCGTTGCGTCGCGCGCTTCGGGAAGCTCGACATCGCAGTGGCCAACGCGGGCATCGAGAGCGGAGCGCACTTTCTCGAGATCGAGGACGACGATTGGGACGAGGTCATTGCGACGAATCTGAAGGGCGTCTTTCTCACAACGCAGATCGCGGCGCGCGAGATGACGTCGAGCGGTGGTCGTATCGTCGTCATCTCTTCGACGAACGCGTTCTTCATGGAGTCGCACATCGCCTCGTACAACGCATCGAAGGCCGGCTGCGTCGCCTTGATGCGCACGGCGGCATTGGAGCTCGCACGGTATGGAATCACCGTCAACGCAGTCGGTCCGGGCCTTGTGCGCACGGAGATGACGGAGGGGCTCGTGCGTGATGCCGAGCATGGGCCGCGCTATCTCGAGGGCATCCCCGCCGGACGCTTCGGCACGCCCGAGGACGTTGCGGCTGCGGTCGCGTATCTCGCGTCGGACGACGCCGGGTGGGTGACCGGTCATCATCTGATCGTCGACGGCGGTCAAACGATCGGTGTCGAACTGCCGCTCGACGCGACGAGTCGCCAGACCTGAGGCACGCGTCCACGTTAGAGGCGCGTTAGACGCTGACGTGGCGCTTATCTCTAACGAGGCTCCAACCCGCGACTCCTACCGTCGTACACGCATGTCTCAGTCAACCGATCGAAAGGAGTACGACATGCGTGCACGGATGACAAGGTTGTTTGCGGGGCTCGGCGTCTTCGGCGCTCTCGCGTTCGGCGGTGCGGCACTCGCCGGCGCGGCGAACACGCCCGCGCCCGCCCCGGTGAGCCCTCCGGCTGCGGTCGACACGACGCAGTCGGGCGATCAGACGGCACCCGACGCCGCCGGTGCGGCTGCCGAGTCCAGCACGGAGTCGGCGTCGACCGAATCCGCGTCCACGGAGTCCGCGTCTTCGGAGTCGGCGGCTCCGAGCGACGGGCCTGGCGGTCACGCCGACGACCCGAACAACCCGAACGTCGACTACCAGTTCCAGGGCCAGCAGTAACCGCTGCTGCTCGATCGACACGCACTGCACGACGGCCGGCCCTCGCATGAGGGCCGGCCATTCGTCGTGGACGGGCGCGCGGATCCTCTACGTGTCACGGAATGGGTTGCGCGACGTTCTGCTGCCACGTCACCGTGAAGCCGCGGCCGTCGGCGGCGAGCTGGCCCGGGAGCGCGCCGCTGTCGCCGCTGACGGCCGCGCCGCGGCCGAGCAGGCTGCTGCTGAAGCCGCGGCTGACCAGATCGATGGGCGATGCGATCCAGGTCGGGTCGACGAGCGTGCCGGGGTGGCCGTTGCCGGTCGTCGCGGCGTCGGCGAACACGACTTGGCCGAAGTCCGCGAGCGTGACGAGCCTGCAGCTACTCGATGACGTGCAGCTCGTCGGTGCCTCTGCCACCCATTCGGCGGACGACACGTCGAGCGCGTGACCGACCGTGATCGTCTTCGAGAAGTGCCAGCCGCGCGTCAGGCTCTTCACGCTCAGGGCCACCCGTTGCGCGTTCACGAGCACGGCTGCGCTGAGCTTGTCGCCGGGCATGACCTTCAGCGGAACGTGGACCGCTGCGGCCGGGATGATCTCCCACCACACGTCATAGGCGGCCGTCGCGGAGCTGCCGTTGCACTGCGCTGAGGTGCCAAGCTGCTCCAGCGATTGCGAGCTCGTGCTGAGCCCGCCGAGACCCACCCAGAAGGCAGCGGCGTCGGCGCGGCCCTTGACGCAGCGGATCTTCGGTTGCACCCAGGTGCCGGTGACGTCGGTGAAGTTGACGGCGGTGCCGGCCGGCGCGCTGGCGGCGTAGCCCGCCCAGTTCGAGCTCGCCTGCGGCGAGCCGGCACGTGACGCAAAGGTCAGGGCATCCGCTCGTGTGGAAGCGACGAGGGCGGCGATGACTGCGGCCATGCACACGACGGCCGTCGTTATCGATGATGGAACGGTTCTTCTCATGAGAGCAGCGACCTCCTCGTATGGAGCCTCGACGGAGCGAGCTCCGCGAGGCGTTTTCCGACCGGAGGCAGCTGCGGATGCGCGCTCCGCAGCAGCGGATAGCACGCGAGGCCGAACCCGATCGAGAGCAGATGTCCGAAGTCGGTGAACGTCGTCGACGCGACGACGTTCCAGACGGCGTAGCCGATCAGCGCCGCGAAGTACGGCAGACGCAGCCGCTGTTCGAGGACGAAGCCGAGGCACGCGGCTGCGGCGAACAGTGCGTAGCTCGGGCCGACGTCCTGTACGTCGGCGATGCTCGGATCGACGACGCCGGTGCGAACGCCGACCCACAGGCCCACCGCAGTGACCAGGGTCGCCCCGACGTGCCCGAGAACGAGCACTGCGATCGTCTTGCTCCCGCCGATCCGGCGCTCGAGCGGCGCGACCACGAGCAGCAGCATCGGCGCGACGAAGAGGATCTGCCAGGCGCTCGAGACCCAGAACGCGCTCGTGACGAGCACGCGGACCGGATCTCGGGCGAGGTGATGCAGGTTCGTGCTCAGCTCGCCCAACAGGGAATTCGCGGTGCCGGCGGTCGAGGTCTGCAGGACCAGGGTCGTGACCAGAAGGACGATCAGGTAGATGGAGCTCACCGGGGCGGAGCGGCCGTATGCCAGCGCTGCCAGACGGAGCCGCGTCATGTCCCGTCGGACGCCGGCGAGGGCGAGCGGCCGCTCGGCACGCAACAGGAGATCGAGCCCCGCGGCGAGAAGCAAGATCGCAATGATGGTCAACGGAGCGCCTCGACGTCCGCGCGCTGCACGTCAGCCCACAGAGCCGACGGCGGCGCTGATCCCGGCGATGATTGCGCCGCCGAGGGTGATCGAGGCGAACGAGCGGATGAAGCCGGTATCGAAGAAGCGCCAGCGGATCCAGGCCAGCGTCACGAGCTCGAACGCGATCGTCGCCAGCGCCACCAGCAGCGCGGCGCGGTATTGCGGGATCAAGAACGGCAGCGTGTGCAGGACGCCGCCCGAGAACGTGCCGACACCGGTGATCGAGCCGCGGACATACGGGTTTCCGCGGCCGGTCAGCTCGCCTGTGTCCGACAACCCTTCCGAAAAGGCCATGCTTATGCCCGCTCCGATCGCCGTGGCCAGGCCGGCGAAGAACGCGGTGTGGGGCTGGTGGGTGGCGAAGGCGACGGCGAAGATCGGCGCCAGCGTCGACAGCGAGCCGTCGATCAAGCCGGTCATGGCAGGCTGCACGCGCTGCAACAGGAACGACGTCGCCGCGGAGGGAGGCGACGCGTTCGGCTTCTCTGCAACGCTCGACGACATGTGGTGCAGGGTTGCGAACTGGCACGCCGCCGTCTGCACGGCCAGCGCCCGTTTGCGCTCACGGCCGGCGGGTACTCGCTGCTACCTGCTAGCAGGGGCGCGCCGATGACGCTCGCAAGCCTGTTCAACAGCTCCGGGCTCGACCATCTACTCTCGACCTACGGCTATGCCGCGGTGTTCCTGGTCGTCGCCGGGGAGAGCCTCGGCATTCCGCTTCCGGGCGAGACGATCCTGACGCTCGCCGCGATCTACGTCGGTACGACGCACAATCTGAGCATCGTGGGCGTGATCGCAGCGGCGATCGCGGGGGCGATCATCGGCGACAACATCGGGTACACGATCGGCCACTGGGGTGGATACCGCCTACTGCGCCGCTACGGCCCGTACATTCGAATCGACGAGCGCCGCCTGAAGATCGGGCGCTACCTCTTCGATCGCTACGGCGGCAAGGTCGTCTTCTTCGGCCGCTTCGTCTCGATCCTCCGCACCTGGGCCGCGTTCCTCGCCGGTACGACGCACATGCGCTGGCGCCGCTTCCTCTTCTTCAACGCGGCCGGCGGCATCACGTGGGCGACCCTGTACGGCGTCGGGTTCTACTACTTCGGGTCCGCCCTCAAGCGGCTCCAGACGCCGGTGGACATCGCGCTCGGGGTCATCGCTTTCGGCATCCTCGTCGCCGGGTTCGTCGTGCTTCGCCGGATGGAGAAGCAACTGAGTGAGGCCGCGTTAGAGGCGTATCCCGACCCGTAGGTCGACGAGCCGCCGCATCACGCTCTCTGAGCCGTTTCCGACGCGGCGTTCGTCGGCGCGACCGAGGCGGCCGGCAGGAGTTGCCCTCGCCGAGCTGCGATAACCGTGCGGGCAGCGATCGCCCCGATCAAGCCCGTGACCCCGGCGACGAGGCTCCAGGCATAGACGCTTCCGCCCACCGGCTTGTCGAGGGCGATCCATTGGAGCGCGAAGGTCGCGATCGCCGCGGGTGGAAACGTGAAGGACCAAAAGCCGGGCGTGAAGCGCAGCGCTCGGTAGAGAGGCAGCAGCCGTACCTGCGCCACGACCATGACCGCTGCGTAGCCGCCGAGCCCGAGCATCAGCAGGTCGGGCGCGCCCGGATGAATCAGGAAGTACGCATTGCCGGCGACGGCGGGCGGCGCTACTTCGATCGCCAGCGTGGGCATGAGACCCGGTGCGAGCCGCGGCCGGAAGAACATCCGGTTGAGCACGACGGAGCTCATGAAGACCCATGAGATCACGCCGACGCCGAAGTACAGTCCGGCGAGGCTGTGCAGCCCTACGGTCGACGCGGCGTCCGATCCGACGAAGCCGATGCCGAGCCCGGGCAAGAAGAACGCCGGGCTGAAGGTCGCCTCCTCGAGCCCGCCCGTCAACCACTGTCCGGTCAGCCAACCGTCGACCAGCAGACCGAGGAAGAGGAACACGATCACGACGACGCGGGCGGCCGCCGGTGCATGAGGCTCGAGCGACGCGCCGAGCAGGAAGGCGCTAATCACTGCCGCGGCGAGGAACGGCCCTACCGCCGCGTCGCGTGTGTCGGCCAGGATCTGGCGTGGTCCCTGCCGCAGGTAGGCGAACGTCAACACGACCCAGCTCGCGGCGGCGACGACCGCAACCGCGTCGGCGACGATGGCAGGCGCGCCAAACGAATCGGACGCGTACAGCCAGAGCGCTGCGAGCCCCGACAGTCCGAGTGCAATCCCGAAGAAATTCGGGGGAATCCGCACGACTGCTCTGCTTCTCGTTCGGGCTCGAGTGTCGGTGCTCGGCGCGCCGAGGTTCGTCGTCAGATCGGTCGCGTTCATGGTCGGCGGACGATGACCGGCTTGTTCGTGGACAGGGCGGCGATCGGCGATTCGTCGAGGCTGAAGTGGGAAGGCAGCACGGAGGACGTTCTGCCATGCACGTGCGCGTGCGGCGAGCTCGAGGGCATGGAACGCCACCCGACGGTCGAAGCCCACACCCACCCGATCGCGGCCGACATCAGCGCACGATCTCGAGCGCGAGATTCGGCGGACAGCCATGCTGCACGAGATCCGCGATCTCGTGCCAGTCCACCCGAGCGGCGAAGATCTCCGCCGACGCACGTCGCACTCCGAGGCGTCGCAGTTGCTCTACCCGCCAGGCGTGGACGAGCAGCTCGCCGCTCTCTGCGTCGTCGAGAGTGGCCTCTGGATCAAGAATCGAGATCGGCTCCATCTGAATCGTCCTCCCAGCTCGGGCGTTTGCAAGAAGAACGATTGCGCTCGCGAGGGGTGGCGGCATCGAGG
>JAOPYX010000175.1 GCA_025964535.1 Actinomycetes bacterium
GACCGTTCGCCGCCTTTTCGCCTCCGGTCACGTCGTCACTCGGATTGTCCTGCGTGCCGACGATCGTCAGGCCGGCTTTCTTTCCCCAGATGGCCTCGCGCTGGTTCAAGTACTTCAGCGCGGGGACAGGAAAGCCGATCCCGATCAAGCCCGCCTTTGCGTGCGGCTTCGCGGCCGCCATCGCCTTCACCTGCAGGAACGCCTGGATGTCGCGTCCCTGCCAGACCTGCGTGGCGATGTACGGCAGGTACGGCACCGATGCCTTCGTCGAACCGAACGTGCCGTCGATCGCGACGACCGGGATGTTGTTCTTCTTCGCCTGCTGAAGAACGGGAACGGTCGCCTTGGGGTCGAGCGGGTAGAAGATGATCGCGTTGACCTTCTGCGCGATCAGCTGCTGCATGTTGCTCACCTGCTTGTCCGGCGTCGTCATGTCGTCGAGCGCGATCACCTTGCACCCGAAGGCCTTGGCCTGTGCAACCACCGCGAGCTGCAACGTGTGCAGCGTCTCGTTACCCGCGATCGGATTCTGGAAGCCGATCGTGCACGCCGCGCCTTGCTTGACCGGCGTCTTGTAGGCAATCGGCAGGGAGGCCTCGATTCCCGCATAGCCCTTCGGCACCGGCACGCCCGTCGAGCTTCCCCATGCTGTTGCGACGACACTGCATGCGCCGAGACACGCGGCAAGAAGCACCGCCACTCGTCTGAATCTAGGCACGTTCCCTCCTTCGAGTATCGATCAGGGTGACTTGGCCAACGAACCTGCGACCGGCATCGGCCTAGTGGGTGTCGTAGAAGTGACGGACGCCGAAGCCGATCCACTCCGGCTGGGCCCAGTCGGGATGCAGCGCGCGCATCGACGCGTCGATCTCCTCCACGACCGCGTCGATCGTTGCGCCGCCGGACTTGAGGCGTTGCGTCTCGTCGCGCAGGAGAGTGAGGTATGCACGTGCGTCGCTGATCACTGATGCGCCACCGGCGTCGCCGTGCCCCGGGACGACAATGAGCGGTTCGAGCGCTTCGAGCTGCTCGAGCACGGCGATCCACTTGTCGCCGTCGACATCGACGTCGTCCGGTGGGAAGTACGGAAAGATTGCGAAGCACCGCTCCTCGACGAGGTCCCCCGTGAAGAGGACGCGCTCGTCTGGCAGGAACACGACCTGGTCTCCGCGCGTGTGCGCGAGCCCGTATGTGCGCAGCTCGGCCGTCCTGCCGCCGAGATCCAGTTCGTGCAGGCCGCCGTCGTAGACGTCGTCGGGCTCCACGAGCTCCACTCCCTCGAGCTCGGCAGCGACCGTGTCCCCGAAGGTGCGGAACATCTCGAGATAGCCGCTTCCCTTCTCGCGGAGCTCGTCGAGCTGTGTCCGGTTGTAGACGATCGTCGAGTCGCCGAACTCCTGGGCGCCAAAACCGTGCTCGGGATGGAAATGCGTGATCGTCACCATAAGCTCGCGGCCACCGCCAAGCTCTTCGGCGAAGCCGCGAATGCGTGCGCCGTTCGCCCGCCCCATCGCGGTGTCCACGACGAGCACCTTGTCTTCGCCGAGCACGATCCCGACGTTGGGGACGAGCGGCACGCGACCGTCCGGAACCACGTAGACCCCATCGGCGATCTCCCGCGGCACGCCGCCGACGACGGGTGGCGGCGGTGGGGCGTCTGGTTCGCTCACGCGTTCAGTCTCCCTTTTCCGCCGGTATCAGGACTAAGACGCCCTTTGCAGGACTCGCATAGGCTACGTCTATGGCTGACGAGATCCCGCTGAGTCTCCGGCAGCTCCAGTACTTCGTCGTGGTGGCGGAGCTCGGCTCGATCACGCGAGGGGCCGAGCGGCTCCTCATCTCCCAGCCGTCGCTCTCGCATCAACTGCGAGTGCTCGAGGCGGCGGTCGGAGGCGCGCTCTTCGACCGGAGAGCGCGTGGAGTCGTCCTGACGCCGGTCGGGCGCGCGCTGCTGCCGGGCGCGAAAGCGGCGCTCGCCGCGTCTGCGGACGCGCGCCGATCGGCACGCGCGGCGGCCGGGCTCGACGGGGGCGAGCTGCGAATCTCGACGAGCCTGTCGCTCGCGCTCGGCGTCCTCCCGCACGCGCTTCGCGAGTGGTTCGTCTCGCATCCTGAGATCGAAGTGCGTGTGCACGAGCACACGCACGCCGACCTCGTCCGTGCGCAGATCCTGGCCGGCGAAGCAGACGTCGCGCTCGGGCAATACCCCGACGAATGGGACGGCCCGGTCTACGACCTCGGCGAAGAGGAGATGGTCGTGATCGTCGCGCACGGCGACCCGCTCGCAGGGAACGGCAACGGGCGCATCACGATCGGAGATCTGCGCGACCGCCGCTGGGTGCTCCCCGCCGTGTCGAACGGCTTCGCCGAGTACATCGAGCTCATCTGCGCCGCCGAGGGCTTCATCCCCGAAGCGGCAGTCCGCTCGTCGGGAGTCGGGACGCTCGTTGCGCTCGCCGCGTCGGGCCTTGGCCCGACGCTCGTCCCTGCGAACGCCGTGCCGGAGCACGTGCCCGGAGCCGTGCTCGCGCTCGACCCACCGATTCGCCGCCGCATCGCCGTCTATGCGACGCCCGCGAACGAGCAACTCGGCCGTGCATTCGCCGAATGCGCGCGGCGCTTCGGGCAGCTCATTCCGCCTCATCTTGCGTTGCTCTTCGCGTAGAGCGCACTTCGCGGCCGCGTCGTGCTAGACCCGAGGTGTTCGTGCTCGTGCCCGACGAGAAAGCGACTTCATATTATGTAGGTCGATGCATGTTCATGAAGCGCCACGTCGGAAATTCCGCCTACGCAATGCGGCGAGCCGATGAGTGATCTCGAGGGCCGGGTTGCGGTCGTCGTCGGCGCGGGCGGTGGCCTTGGACGCGACGTCGCGTGTGCGCTCGCGGAGCGAGGGGCAGCTGTCGTGCTCGCCGGACGAACGCGCGCGAATCTCGACGAGACTCTTCGGATTCTGCGCTCCGTCACGGGGACCGATGCCTTGGTGGCTCCGACAGACGTCAGCGAACGTGGCGACGTCGACCGTCTTCAGACGACCACTGAAGGGCATTTCGGCAGAGCGGATGTGCTCGTCAACTGTGCGGGGATCTTCGGTCCGTTGCGCCGGATCGGGGAAAGCGACCCGGACGAATGGGTACGCACGCTCTCCATCAATTGCGTAGGGCCGTACCTGACGTGTCGTGCTTTCGCGCCCGGGATGATTGCGGGCGGATGGGGTCGCATCGTGAACGTTTCGTCGGCGGCGCCCCTGTATCCGCCGGGCGCCGTGAACAGCGCGTACGCCACCTCGAAAGCGGCGCTCAACCAGATGACCCGGCATCTCGCCGTCGAGCTCGCGGGAACCGGGGTGACCGCGAACGTCATGCATCCAGGGTCGCTGAAGACGGAGATGTGGGCTGACATGAAGAGCCGGATCCTCGACGCCGGCGACGGCGCCCAGGGTCTACGCGAATGGATCGACATGGTCGAGGAGACCGGCGGCGACTCGACCGACCATGCGGTCGAGCTCGTGCTTGCTCTCGTGAGCGAGGATGGTGCCGAGACGAGCGGCCGTTTCTGCTGGCCGACCGGCATTGCAGAGGCACCGTTGCCGTCGTGGTGAGCGCGGCGCGCTGGCCTCTGCGAGTCGCCGTCGTCGGACTCGGGTCGTGGGGTGTCGAGCATGCACGAGCCTGGGCGAGCATGCCCGGGGTCGAACTGGTTGCACTGTGCGAACAGGACGAGAGCCGCCTGCGCGACGTCGCCCAAGATCTCGCCGTCGCATCGACATTCGTCTCGGCCGAGGCTCTCGCGCGTGAGGCCGACCTTGACGTCGTCAGCATCGTGACCCACGAAGACGATCGACTCGCAGTGACACTCCCGTTTCTCGAGCGGAGCGTGCACGCTCTCGTGGAGAAGCCGTTCGCCGTCACAGTGGAGGAGGCAACGAAGCTCCGCGACGCGGCCGTCGCCCACGGCGTCTACGTGATGCCGGGGCACGTCCTGCGCTTCGACGCGCCCCTGGTGACTCTGAAGGCAGAGATCGAGCGCGGCTCGCTCGGTGAGATACGCAGCGTCTACGCGCGGCGCCTGATTCCACGTGGCCGCCACGACAAGTACTCCCGCACCCACCCTGCCCTTGCGGCGGCGATACATGACTATGACCTCGCGCGATGGCTCTTCGCCGCAGAGCCGCTCGCAGTCACCTCACATGCGCTCCATCCGGCGTCGGGCAGCGTCCCAGACATCCTTTGGAGCACGTTCGAGTTTCCGGATGAGCGCCTTGCCGTGGTCGAAAACGCCTGGGTGATCCCGGACGAGGCCGGCGTCTGGCTGGAAGCCGAAGTCGAAGTGATCGGTTCCGAGGGCGTCGCGCGCGTACGCGTACCCGGAGATCTCAGCTTGTGGCTCTCGAGCGGCCATGCGCTGCCCGACACCACCCTCGTTCCGTTCAGCCTTGGGACAGCCATGGGTGCGCTACGCGACGAGCTGTCGTACTTTGCGACGTGCGTCGCCCGAGGCATCGAGCCGGATCGCGTAACTGCCGACGACGGGATCGAGGCGGTTCGCCTTGCGCTGGCCGCGGCGGATTCGGGCGCGCGCAAGACGACCGTCAGTCTCGTTCGCGACCTGGACCGGGGCACGGGCCTCTAGGAGATCGCCTCCGAGTACGTAAAGGCCGGAGCGAGATGGTCGGCAACCTCGAGCGCCGCCTGGGCGACATCGCCGCGTTCGAGAGCTTCGACGATTGGGAGATGGCGCAGCAGGGAGTGGAGCCCCGCCTTGTCCGTGCGGAAAATCTCCAGCTGCGCGGCGGCAGACACTTCGATCATGCTGGCGAGGAGCACACGATGGAGGCCTGAAGGTGCGTACCGCGAGAGCGCAAGGTGGAACGCAGAGTGATGGCGGGTCGCAGCGTCGTACGCGCCGCGATCGTACGCACTTGCCATCTGCGTGTAGCGAGCTCTCACTTCCGTGGCGAGCTCGTCGATGCGGAGCGCGGGAACGGCAGCCAGCGCAGCCGGCTCGAGGATCCTTCGCGTTGCGATCACCTCGCCGACCGGCTGCAACTGCATCCAGATCGAGATGCCGGTGGCAGGGTCGTTCGGGCGCTGGTGGGTGACGTAGCGCCCGCTTCCGGCCCGCGCCTGCAGGAGCCCGACGTATTCCAGGCTGCGCAGCGCCTCCCGCAACGCGCCACGCGAAAGGCCGAGGCGTGTCGCCAGCTCACGTTCCGGAGGGAGTCGATCCCCCGCTCGGAGGGTTCCGTCGAGGATCATCGACGCGACGCGACGCGACGCCGAGTCGACCAGAGAGAGCGTCTTGACATCCGCCTCAGACGCCTTCTTGGCCCGTGGCGTTCGGGAGCTCTGCCGCTGCTCTTGCGCGTCCAGTCACCTCACCCCCTCTGCCTCGTCGAGCCGACTTCCTTGGAACGATTGCAACCGCTTCGCGAGAGTCGGAGAAGTTCGCGATTGTAGTTTCCCTCGGGGACAGCGTAGATGTGTGGTCTGGAACGCTCGGGTTGCGAGCCGACGTCAAGCTAGACGGTGTTCTGACCCCCGTCGATCGCGAGCTCCTGCCCCGTGATGTGGCGGGCGGCGTCGGAGACGAGAAACGCGGTGGCTCGCGCCTGATCCTCGGGTTGGGCAAGGCGCCCGAGTGGTATCCCGAGCCGCCACTGGTTCGCGTCGCCGTGGATGACGCTCTCGATGTCGCCGGCGGCCTGCGTGCTCACCAGCATCTCGGTCTCCGTCGAGCCAGGTGAGATTGCATTCACCGTGATGCCGTGCGGGCCCAGCTCGAGCGCCATCGCGCGGACCGCGTGCGCAACGGCAGCCTTCGAAGCGCAATAGGCGACGTTGTTGCGCCGGACGACGCTCGTGCCCACGATCGAGGCATAGAGGACAATCCGTCCGCCCGTCCCTTGTTCGACCATCTGCCGCGCGCTCCGCTGAGCAACCAGGAACGCGCCGCGCGCGTTGACCGCGAATGTCCGATCCCAGTCCGCAAGTGTCTGGTCGAGGAACGGGGCAGGAAAGAGGACGCCTGCGGTGCAGACGACGATGTCGAGCCCGCCGAGTGCGGCGACGGAATCCCGAATGAGCTCGTCGACGGAAGCCTCGTCGGCGACATCGACGGTGTGTGTCGAATGCGTTTCCGGGCGAGCGAGCTGCAGGCGTCGTCGCTCGACCTGTGCGACGTCGACGTC
>JAOPYX010000204.1 GCA_025964535.1 Actinomycetes bacterium
CCCAGCGGCCGTTGCCGTCCATGATGATCGCGACCGCACGCGCGACCTCGGGCAGGCCGTGCGCCTGGGCCGGGTCGGCGTCGGTATGCCGGAGGATGGACACGGTCCAGAGGCCCCTTAGACCTCCATCACCTCGGCTTCCTTGTGCTTCAACAGGTCATCGATCTGCTTCGTGTGATCGTCGGTGAGCTTCTGCACCTGTTCCTCTGCGCGATGCTCCTCGTCGGCGCCGACGTCGCCGGAGTCGACGAGCTCCTTCAGACCCTTCATCGCGTCGCGGCGAATCTCGCGCACCGCCACGCGGTGATCCTCCGCGAGCCCACGCACGATCTTGACGAGATCCTTGCGGCGCTCCTCCGTGAGCTGCGGGATCGGCAGGCGGATCATCTTGCCGTCGTTCGACGGCGACAGCCCGAGGTCGGACTCCATGATCGACTTCTCGATGTTGCGGATCGAGCCCGGATCGAACGGCTGGATGGTCAGCATCCGGGCCTCCGGAACGCCGATCGTCGCGAGCTGCTTCAGCGGCGTCTTCGTGCCGTAATAGTCGACGTCGATGCGGTCGAGAAGCCCCGCGGATGCGCGACCCGTGCGCACGGTGTTGAATTCGCTGCGCGCATGCTCGACGGACTTCTGCATCCGCGTCTGCGCATCTGTGATCAGCTCCTCGACGGTTGCCATTTCGGGTGCCCTCCTACGGGGTCTGGATGACCGTGCCGACTCGCTCGCCGCAGACGACACGACCGATGTTGCCGTCGGCGAGCTCGAAGACGTGAATGCTGAGCTTGTTGTCCATGCACAGCGAGAGCGCGGTGGTGTCCATCACCTTGAGCCCGCGCTCGATCGCTTCGAGGTGCGTGAGATTCGGCAGGAACTTCGCACGTGCGTCGAGACGCGGGTCGCCGTCGTAGACGCCCTCGACGCCGTTCTTCGCCATGAGGATCGTGTCGGCGCCGATCTCGAGGGCGCGCAGTGCCGCAGCGGTATCCGTCGTGAAGAACGGGTTGCCGGTTCCGGCCGCGAAGATGACGATGCGTCCCTTCTCGAGATGGCGGATCGCACGCCGCCGAATGTACGGCTCGGCGACCTCGGAGACGCTGAGCGCCGACTGCACTCGCGTGTCGGCTCCGGCGCGCTCGAGCGCGTCCTGCAACGCCAACGCATTCAGCAGCGTCGCGAGCATGCCGGCGTAGTCGGCGGTTGCACGCTCCATCCCCTCCGCCGCCGCCGCAAGGCCGCGGTAGAAGTTCCCTGCCCCGACGACGATCGCGACGTCGACGCCCGACGCACGCACGAGCGCGATCTCGCTCGCGAGCGGCTCGACCATGCCCGGGTCGATGCCGTAGTCGCGCCCACCCATGAGCGCCTCACCGGAGAGCTTGAGCAGAACGCGCCGGAAGCCGGTGGTACCGGCCTCCGGCGCAACGCTGGTCTGCTCGGGCCGCACGCTCATCGGCGTCAGCCGGCGAGCGAGAAGCGCTGGTACTCCAGCACTTCCGCGCCGGCCTCCTTCAGCGCCTGGCCGACGGTCTTGCCCGAGTCGTGGATCCACTCCTGGTCGACAAGGACGTTGGCGCCGAAGAACCGTTTGCCGAGCATGCCTTCGACGATCTTCTCACGGGCCTGCTCCGGCTTCGACTGCACCTCGTCGGAATTCGCGTAGATCTCACGCTCGGCCGACACCGCGTCCGCAGGAACGCCGTCGCGATCGATCCACTGCGGGTTCGCAGCAGCGATGTGCATCGCGACCTTGCGTCCGAGCTCGGCGTCGCCACCGCGCAGCTGAAGCAGGACGCCGAGCTTGTTCGCCGGCGGATGCGCGTACGCAGCGACGAGACCGCCGTCGACTGCCTCGAAGCGTGCCGCTCCGGCGACGGCGATGTTCTCGCCGAGCTTCGCGGCGAGCTCCGTGCGCTCGGCTTCGATCTCCGAGGTCGCGTCGACGCCTGCGGCATCGACCGTGTCGAGCACCTTCGTCGCGAACGCCTGGAACTCGTCGTTCTTCGAGACCGGCTCGGTCTCGCAGCCGACGGCGACCATCGTGCCCTTCGAGCCGTCGTCGGCCAAGCGGTAGCCGACGAGCCCCTCGGTCGTCTCGCGGCCCGCACGCTTCGCGGCACCTGCCATGCCCTTCTCGCGCAGGAGGACGATCGCCGCCTCCATGTCGCCGTTCGTGTCCTGCAACGCACGCTTGCAGTCCATCATCCCGGCGCCCGTGCGGTCGCGGAGCTCCTTGACCAGAGCCGCAGAGATCTCCGCCATTACTGCTGCATCTCGCTGGCCTCGGCGGCTGCCTCGGGAGCATCGGCCGCTGCGGGCTCGGTGGCCGGAGTCTCGTCTGCGGCAGCCGGCGTGATCGTGCCGTTCTCGCTCGCGGGAGCCTCCTCGGCAGCGGCGGCGGCTTCCCGTGCTTCGCGTGCCGCAGCGGTCGCCAGTTCCTGGGCGGTGACCTTCTGCTTGCCCGCTGCAACGGCGTCGGCAATCACGCGCGTGATGAGAGCGCACGACCGGATCGCATCGTCGTTACCCGGGACGACGTAGTCGGACTCGTCGGGGTCGCAGTTCGTGTCGACGAGCGCGACGACCGGCAGGCCGAGCCGGCGCGCCTCGCGCACCGCGAGCTGTTCCTTCTTCAGATCGATGATGAAGACTGCATCCGGCTGGCGGCGCATGTCGGCCACGCCGCCGAGGTTCGCCTCGAGCTTCTCGAGCTCGCCGGCCATCGAGATGCGCTCCTTCGCCGGCAGGAGGTCCATCTGGCCCTCGTCGCGCAGCCGGCGCAGCTCGTGCAGCCGCTCGATCCGGTCGGACATCGTCCGCCAGTTCGTGAGCAGCCCACCGAGCCAGCGGTGGTTGACGTACGGCATGCCAACGCGCTTTGCCTCGTTCTCGACAGCGTCCTGCGACTGCTTCTTCGTGCCGACGAACAGCACGGTGCCGTTGCGCTCGGCGAGGTTGCGGACGAATTGGGCGGCCTCTTCGAGACGCTCCAGCGTCTGCGTCAGATCGATGATGTAGATGCCCGCGCGCTCCGCGAAGATGAAGCGGCGCATCTTGGGATTCCAGCGACGTGTCTGGTGGCCGAAATGGACCCCGGCCTCCAGCAGTTCGCGCATGGAGACGACTGCCATGGTGCTCCTTCCTAGGTTGGTTGGGTCGTGCTGCCGGTCGGGGCTCGGGGCGCACCGGCCTCAGAGGCCGGCACCGCGCCACGGCATTGGATCCGCCGGGGAGAAGGGACTGGAGCGCCCAGTCTAGCCGGAGGCTCGCTCTAGGGCGCGCCCGCGGCAGGAAGGTCGAGGCGCATGACCGGCATCCGATGCCCGAAGCTGCGACTCATCTCCTGCCGCACGGGACGGCCGCCCATCTTCTCGTAGAAGCCGACGGCTCCCGGCTCCGCGACCCATTCCAGTCGATCGGCGCCCAGCTCGCGCGCGCGTTCCACCGCATGCTGGAAGAGCTGCGCCCCCACTCCTCGGCCCATCCATTCGGGCTCGATCCAGAGCTCCTCCAGGACGCACAGCCCGTCGACCGGCCGCTTCAAGGCGGCCCAGCCGACGGCGCGCCCGTCGACCTCCGCCACGTACGGCTCGACGTCGAGGAACATCCCCTCCGAGAGCTCGAGGCGCTCCACCCAGACCCGAAACCGGGCGGCGTCATATCCCCAGTGCGCCCGCGAGCGCACGGTGATCCCCGTCAGCAGGCTCCGTTCCTCGGGCTCGGCGCGCCGGATGACGGTCGTCGCCACCTCAGGCTCGAGCTGCGGCGAGCGCGGACTCCAGATCGGCCGGGAGCGGCGAGCGCACCTCGACCGGTTCGCCCGTGAACGGGTGCTCGAACGCAAGCCGGGCCGCGTGGAGGAACTGCCGCTCGAGCCCGAGCTCACCGGCCCGGCCGTACGTCGGGTCGCCGGCGACCGGCAGCTCGATGGCGGCGAGATGGACGCGAATCTGATGCGTCCGCCCCGTCTCGAGCGTGACATCGAGCAGCGCATGACGCGCGAGCAGCTCGTCGACCTCGAAATGCGTCACCGCCTCGCGGGGCGTGTCGGTGTCGAGCGAGTGCCGTTGGGCGTCATTGCGGTCGCGGCCGATCGGCGCGTCGATCGTGCCCTTGCGCGAGCGCGGCCGCCCGACGACGAGTGCGCTGTACTCCCGCGTGAGCCCGCGGACGCGCACGAGCTCCTGCAGCCGCCGGTGCGCCTCCGGCGAGCGCGCGACGACGAGCAGGCCGGAGGTATCGCGGTCGAGCCGGTGGACGATGCCGGGACGGTCGGGCTCGTCGCCGCCCTCGACGTCGTACGCGAGCAGGCCGTGCACGAGCGTGCCCTGCGCGTGGCCGGGGGCCGGATGGACGACGAGCCCTGCCGGCTTGTCGACGATGAGCAGGTGCTCGTCCTCGTACGGGACTGCGAGGTCCATCGCCTCCGGCTCGAGGGTGCTCTTCGGCGCCGCCGGCGGCTCGAACTCGAGCTCTTCGCCGCCGATGAGCTTGTAGCTCTTCAGCCGGACGCGCCCGTCGACGAGGACGCCACCCGTCCCGAGCAAGCGCTCGGCGACAGCACGTGAGCCGATCTGAGGGAGCTCGGCGAGAAAGCTGTCGAGTCGCCGTCCTGCGGCGCCGTCAGGAGCGTGCAGCCGCATCACGGACGCGCCGCGCGCGGCGCGGCTCCCGCTCTGCGAAGAGCAGCGCAGTGAGGAGCACGCCGACGCCGATCACGATGAAGCTGTCGGCAAGGTTGAACGCCGGCCAGTAGCGGAGGTCGAGGAAGTCGGTCACATAGCCGAGCCGAACGCGGTCGAGCAAGTTCGACAGGCTGCCGCCGATCACGAGGCCGAGCGCCACGGGCAGCACCGGATGCCGCGAGCCCGAACGGGAGAAGAACAGGAGCATCCAACCGACCGCGATGCCGGTGAGCGCGATCACGGCAGCCGTGGCGCTGGCGAAGAGCCCGAACGCAATCCCCGAGTTCTGGACGTGGTGGATCCAAAAGGGCCCCACGATGTGGTCGGCCTGATCGAGCGCCAGGTGGCCGGTGACGATCTTCTTCGTCAGCTGATCCGCCGCGAGCGCCGCGAATCCGACCGCGGCAAGGCTTACCCACTGCGTCGGCCCGGCGGCGAGCGAGCGCTCTGCCATCGACACCGGTGAGAGCCCGTTCTGCATCGAGCCGACGCGAACGTCGGCCGACCGTCTTACATCCGTCGACGAGCTGTCGGTCAACGCCGCTCCGCCAGCCTTGCATCGTCGATGCAGAGCGACCCCCACGGATATGCCTCGAGACGCTCCTCCGCGATCGGCTTGCCGCAATTCACGCACGTGCCGTACGTGCCCTCGTCGATCCGCTTGAGTGCTGCATCGATGTCTGAGAGCACCTGCCCTGAGTTCTCCTCGAGCGTGAAGTCGATCTCGCGGTCGAGCGTTGCGGTCGCGGTCTCCGCAAGATGGTTGTCGCTCGAGCCCGCGATCTCCTCGACCTCTTCGTCGAGGGTGCCGGGATGATCGTCGCGCAGGTTCGCGATCGCCCTCTCGACACGCGCGCGCTCCTCGAGAAGCGCCACGCGAAAGCGTTCGGTGTCGATGCTCATGGACGCCGGTCCTTTCTGCCTCGATCGGGTGCGGATGCGGATGCAAGGCGGCGCTCGACGAGCGCCGGTCCTAGCCCGGTCAGCTCCACGATCTTGTCCCGTGCGCCGTGGCCCGAAACGAGCGCAAGCGCGTCGCGAGGCACCGCGAGCGCCTCGGCAAGCAGTCGCAGCACGGCGTCGTTCGCGCGCCCCTGCTCGGGCGCAGCCGTTACGCGCACCTTCCAGGCGTCGCCGTGCCGACCAACGATCTGGGCCCGGCCGGCGCCTGGGCTGACACGCAGCCGGACTCGAGTGGACGCCGCCGCCATGCGTCCAAGTGTACTCGCGGGTCTTGGATCCTCCAGCTGGACGACCACGCGCTGACGGGGTGCGATGGGTGCGTGCGATGCAAGGACGCAGGGAGGGTCGATAGTGGTTTTCTATCGGCCCGACTGAGGACGCCGCAACGCGCGTGCACAGCGCGGCCCGGCGGCCCGTGCTTGTTCAGCTGGAGGATCCCTAAGCCGCTTCGGCCTCTGAGGGCTGAACGGCGGGCCAGCTGTCCTCTACCTCTTCGATCGCCTCGAGCGCCGCGTGGAGTTGCGCGCGGAGCCGCCGCGACTCGTTGCCCAACCGCTCGTTCTCGCTCCGGGCGTTGCGTTGGACTGCGCGCGCCTCGGCATGCGCCTCGCCGAGAATCAGGTCGGCTTCGCGGCGCGCCTGCTCCTTCAGCTCTGCCGATGCACGCTCCGCCGACACGAGCGTCGTTCGGAGCAGCCCTTCGAGCTCTCGGTAGCGCACGAGGTCGGTCTCGAGCTGCTCGATCTTGTCGGCGAGGTCGGCGCGCTCGCGCCAGACGTCCTCGAAGCTCGCGGCGATCTCGTCGAGCAGCCTGTCCATCGCCGCGCGCTTGTAGCCGAACAGTCCGGTGCCCGGAGTCATGTGTCTGATCTCGACTGGTGTGAGTGCCATCGCTATCTCCCCTCTTAGTGGAACTGAGCCAAGATCCGCGCCACCAGCTGGTCGAGGATGACCAGGAAGATGATCCCGACCATCGGCGACAGGTCGAGCGGGCCCATCTGAGGGAGCACTCGACGGAAGAGCCGTAGGTACGGCTCGGAGACGTCGTAGAGAAAGCGCTGGATCCTGTTCAACCAGGGCGAGTACGGCAGCCGCAGCCAGCTCGTGAGGATGTACGCCAGGATCACGAGCGTGTAGACGGTGACGAAGACGTGCACGAACGTCTGCGCCTGAGTGATGGCATCGGCGAGCAAGATTGTGGTGGCTGTTACGCCCATCTCACCGCGTTTCGCGGTCGGCAGTGCTTTTCCTTGGCTGTCTCCCCGAAAGGCAACAGCGGCAACCTTCGTTGCGAATCAGGTTGCTAGAGGAATGGGCGCTGGGCGCCCGCTGATTCATGCCTGATTGAAGAACCCGCCGCGCTCGAGCATCCGTGCTCGCTCTTCGGCGGAGACCTCGACGTTGCGCGGCGTGAGGAGGAAGACCTTGTCGGCGACGCGCTGCATGCCGCCGTCGAGGGCGTAGGTCAGGCCGCTCCCGAAGTCGATCAGGCGCTTCGCGAGCTCCTGGTCGGACCCTTGCAGGTTGAGGATCACGGGCACGCCTTCCTTGAAGCGGTCGGCGATCTGCTGCGCATCGTTGAAGCTGCGCGGCAGGACGAGGTGAACGCGAGCCGCCGAGCCTCCACCGCCGCTCGGGACGCTCTCGACACCGCGCAGCCGGCGCGGCTCGACGCTCCGCGGTGCAGGCGCCGGACGAAGGACGCTCGTGCGTGCCGCCGGGGCACCCGATTCCGGGTCCGTCCAGTCGTCGAACTCCTCACGGCCCCGGCGACGGGGCGCCAGCCGGCGCACGTTCGGCCGGTCCGAATAGACGCGCTGCAGCTCCTCGTCCGTGAGGTAGCCGTCCTCGTCCCAGTCCTCCTCCTCGGCGATGCCGAAGTAGACGAGGGTCTTGTTCCAGACGTCTGCGAAGCCCATGGCGCCGAATCTTACTGCGGTCGGCGGTTGCCGAATATGGACGAGCCGACCCTGATATGGGTCGCGCCCTCCTCGACGGCAACCCCGTAGTCCTGGCTCATGCCCATCGAGAGCTCGCGCAGGCCGTGCTCCGAGGCGAGCTCGCGCAGGCGGCGGAAGTAGGGCCGCGAAGCTTCCGGGTCGCCCGTCGCCGGGGGCATGGTCATCAAGCCGCGCACCTGGTCGTAGCGCTCGAGGAACGCGCCCAGCTCCTCCGGCGCGACGCCGGACTTGGTCGGCTCACCCGAGAGGTTCACCTCCACGAGCGCCGGGATCTCGAGCTTGGCGGCAGCCGACTCGGTCGAGAGCGAGTGGCACAGCTCGCAGATCGCGTTGACCGTCTTCGCCTTGCGGCTCTGCAGGTGACCGATGAAATGCCAGCGGAACGCGTCGCCATAGCGGGCGTGCTTCGCCTCCAGATCCTGCGCCCGATTCTCGCCGACCACCTCGACGCCGGCGTCGACGAGCAGCTGCAGCTCGTCCACCGCGAGATATTTGGTCGCGACGACGACTGTGACCCCGGCCCCGACCTCGTCTCGCAGCGCGGCGTAGCGGTCGGCGATCTCAGACAACGTAGGCGATGACACCCTGGCGGCCCGTCTTGCCGTGGTCGCGGCGATGCGAGAAGAAGCGGGCGTCGCACGATGTGCAGAGGTCGAAGCGGTCGACGTGATCGCAGCCGGCGGCACGCAGAGCGCGCTCGGCCGACGTCCAGAGATCGAGCTTGCCGTCGAGGACGACGTCGTCGCCGAACGCCTCCCGAAACGGAATCGCGACCTCGTCACCGACCTCGTAGCAGCACGGTCCGATGCTCGGGCCGATCGCAGCCGTCAGGCCGCGGACGCCGAGCGCGCGCACGCCGACGCCGACGAGACCGGCGAGGAGCCCGCGCCAACCCGCGTGGAGGATGCCGACAGCCGGAGCTCCCTCGCCCGCGCGCGCAAGCGCGATCGGGATGCAGTCCGCGGTGAGCAGCAGCATCGCGCGACCGGGCTCGTCGCTCCACAGCCCGTCGCAATGGTCGTAGACGGTTCCCGGCGTGACGATGCCGCGCGACTGCGCACGCGTGACAGTCGCTCCGTGACGCTGCCACGCCATCGTCGCGCCGTCGGGATCCGCGCCAACCGCTGCGCAGAGTCGCGCCCGGTTCTCGACGACACTCGCCGGATAGTCCTCGGTGAGGATCCCGAGATTGAGCGACGCGAACGCGCCCTCGCTCACGCCGCCGAGACGGGTCGAGAACGCGACGCGATACGGCCCCGGGGCATCCCAGTCGACGAGCTCCACATCAGTCACCGGTGAGAGCTTTTCAGAAGTCCGGCCGCCCGCCGCAGCAACGTGTCGCGGGTGTTTGCCGACGGCTCCTCGACGACGTCGTGCAACAGCCTCTGGAGGACATGCCCAAGCTCGGGTCCCGGGCTGAAGCCGAGCTCCAGCAGGTCGTCGCCGTCGACGGCGAGGTCTGCGAGCCGGTGCGGGCTCGGCTGCTCGCGCCGAAGCGTCTGGCGGAACCGGTCGACCTTCTCGAGATCTGCAAGCGCCGGCTCTCCGTCCCGCCGCTTGCCGCGGAAGTCGGCCTCCTTGTGGTCGACGAGCTCGAACGCGAGCTCGTCGCCGTATTTCGCGAGGAAGCGTCGCGCTCGGACCGGGTCACCGCTGCCCACCTGGAACATGTGATGGCGCACGATGCGGCAGACGCGCAAGCGGAGGGCGTTCGGGTAGCGCAAGCGGCTCAGCGCCTCCGCCGCAAGCTCGGCCCCCACCTGCTCGTGGCTCTTCTGCGAGTAACCCTGCTTCGCGTAGTAGTGCAGCCTCCCGTCCGGCCCGCGCCACGCGACATGCGGCTTGCCGAGATCGTGGAAGACCGCCGCAAGACGGACGGAGAGCGACGCGCCCATGTCGGCGGCGGCTTGGACGACGGCGAACGTGTGCTCGTCGACCGTCCAATCGTGGTAGCGGCTCTCCTGGTCGAAGCCGATCGCACGCTCGAACTCCGGCAGGAGCTCTACGAGCACGCCTGTATCGCGCGCGATACGCAGCGCGCGTGCGGGCTCACGCCCCAGCAAGAGCTTCGACAGCTCGCCGAGCCCGTCTGCGTGCAGCCCTCCTCCGATCCGCTCGCCGGAGACGAGGCGTACCGACGCCGCTTCGTCCCGCATCTGCTGCAGCGTCGCCGGGTCGGGCTCGAAACGGAGCTGCGAGACGAAACGGAGCGCGCGCACGAGCCGTAGCGGGTCCTCGGCGAAGCTCGTAGGCGAGACGGCGCGCAGGACACGCTGCTCGAGATCCTGCTTGCCGCCGAGTGGATCGACGAGCTCGCCCGTCGAGAGCCGCCGCGCCATCGCGTTGACGGTGAAGTCACGGCGTCGCATGTCCTCCTCGATCGGGAGCGACGGGTCGGCGACGATCTCGAAGTCGTGGCGGCCGGGACCCGTGCTCACCTCCTTTCGCGGAGGCGCAAACTCGATTCCCGCGGGAGCAAGCCGCCGCACGGCCTTGTCGCGTGGATGCAGCCGCACCCCGACGAGGCGGTTCGCGACGACGAGGTCCTCGACGCGGCCGTGTGGCTCGAGGGCGCGCCTCAGCCCGTCGGTGTCGAGACCGGGAACGAGGAAGTCGGCATCCTTCGAGTCGAGCCGGAGCAGCTCGTCGCGGACTGCCCCGCCGACGAGATACGCGTCGAGGTCCAGGCCGCGAACGTACTCCTCGAGCTCTCTCCTCACGCGTCCATTCTCGCGCGTGCGACGCTAAAGATGCGCGATTGCTTCGATCTCGACGAGCGCGTTCGACGGAAGCTTCGCGACCTCGACTGTCGAGCGCGCAGGAGGCCGCTCACCCACGTGTGCGGCGTACACCGAGTTCATGCCCTGGAAGTCGTCGAGGTTCTGCAAGAAGACGGTGGTCTTCACGAGCTTCGCGAGGCTCGTTCCGGCTTCGGCGAGGATGGCGGCGAGGTTCGCGAAGACCTGCTCGGTCTGCTCCTCGATCGTGCCGCCCGACAGCTCCTTGTCACCCGGCTTGAGCGCCAGCTGGCCGGACACGAACACGAAGTCCCCCAGCCGGATCGCCTGCGAGTAGGGCGCGCCTTGAAACGGCGCCGGTGCCGCGTCGGTGCGAACGACAGTCTTGTCAGCCACTCTCAGCTCCTTTGGTCTCACATGCTTGGGACAGCGCGACGCCGAGCGCCTTGAAGATCGCCTCGAGCACGTGCTGGGTGTCCTTGCCGTTGAGCAGCCGAACGTGGAGCGTCATGCCGGCTCCCTCGGCGAGCCGCTCGAGGAAGCGACGGGCGACGTCGGTGCCGATGCCGCCGATTCGCGCCTCCGTGAGGTCGACGTTCGAGACGAGCAGCGGCGCATCGGATGCCTCGAGCACGACGCTCGCAAGGGCCTCGGACGATGCCATCATCGCCCAGCCGTAACCCCGACCGTTCCTGAGCGGCGCTGCGAGCGCACGCCCGAGGGCGCTGCCGGCCTCCGCCACCTCCGCCTCGGCCGCGCCCGGCTCCACCTCGAGCGTGACGTCGAAGCGTGCGTACTCCACGAGCCGCTCGAGCAACCGGTCGAGCACGGGCAGCCCGGTCGAGATCGTCGCAGCGCCCGTACCGCGGAGCTCCACGCGGATGCCGCTCCGTCCGGGTGCCTGGTTGGACGTGCCCATCCTCTCGATCAGGCTACAGGGTGCTGAGAAGCTCTAACAGAATGACCACGCGCTGCCGGGGTGCGATGGGTCGTGCGATGCAAGGACGCAGGGAGGGTCGATAGTCGTTTTCTATCGGCCCGACTGAGGACGCCGCAGCGCGCGTGCACAGCGCGGCCCGGCGGCCCGTGCTTGTTCTGTTGGAGCTTCTTAGGCGTGGACGCGCTCGATCGACGCACCGAGCGCGCGGAGCCGCTCGTCGATGCGCTCGTAGCCGCGATCGATCTCGCGCACGTTGCCGATTGTCGAAGTGCCCTCGGCGCAGAGTGCTGCGAGCAGCATCGCCATCCCGGCACGAATGTCGGGGCTCGACATCCGCTCGCCGTAGAGACGTGCCGGACCGGTGACGACGACGCGGTGCGGATCGCAGAGGATGATTCGCGCGCCGAGACCGACGAGCTTGTCGACGAAGAACAAGCGGTTCTCGAACATCTTCTCGAAGATCATCACCGTGCCGCGCGCCTGCGTGGCGACGGCCACCGCGATCGACGTGAGGTCGGCTGGGAACGCGGGCCACGGACCGTCGTCGATCTTCGGAATTGCGCCGCCGATGTCGTCCTCGATCACGAGCTCCTGGCCGTCGAGCACGCGAATCTCGGTCCCGTCGACCTCCATGCGGATCCCGAGCCGGCGGAACACCGGCATGATCGCCACGAGGTCCTGCTGGCGACAGTTCTCGATCACGAGCTCTCCTTCGGTGACCGCGCCGAGACCGATGAAGCTTGCGATCTCGATGTGATCGGGGCCGATCGTGTATTCGGTGCCGTGCAGCGAGTCGGAGCCGTGAACGCGCAGCACGTTCGTCTCGATGCCGTCGATCTGCGCACCGAGCGCGCAGAGGAAGCGGCAGAGATCCTGCACGTGTGGCTCGCACGCGGAGTTGCCGAGCACCGTCTCGCCCTTCGCGAGGACTGCGGCCATGACGGCGTTCTCCGTTCCCGTGACGCTCGCCTCGTCGAGGAAGATGTTCTTTCCGATGAGCCTGTCGGCCGTCATCGTGAACGTGCGGTTCGCTTCGATCCGCGCGCCGAGCTGCTCGAAGGCATGGATGTGCGTGTCGACCCGGCGCCGCCCGATGACGTCGCCGCCCGGCGGCGGGACGACCACATTGCCGAACCGCGCGAGCAGCGGGCCGGCCAGCAGTACGGAAGCGCGGATGCGCTTGCACAGTTCCTCGTCGAGCTCGGTCTTCGTGACGTTGGCCGCGCGAACGCGCACGTCGTTCGGGCCGATCCATTCGACCTCGACACCGATGTCGATGAGGAGGTCGATCATCGTCAGCACGTCGATGATGCGGGGCACGTCGTGGAGTACGACCTCCTCCTCGGTGAGGAGGCACGCGGCAAGGATCGGGAGCGCGCCGTTCTTGTTTCCGGCCGCGCGGATGCGGCCGTTCAGCGGGCGCGCACCCTCGATCACGAATGCATCTGCTGCAGTCTGGGCCATGGGCGCGGGTATCCTAGCCAGGTGTCTACGCCCACCCGCGAGCAAGCTTGGCAGACGCTCACGAAGTACACGACGAGCGAATCGCTGCTTCGACACGCGCTCGCGGTCGAGGCGTCGACAGCTGCATATGCGCGCAAGCTCGGCGGCGACGAGCAGCTCTGGCGCGTTTCAGCGCTTCTCCACGACTTCGACTACGAGATGCACCCGACGCTCGACAAGCATCCGCAAGACGGTGCACCGATCCTTCGCGAGGAGGGCTATCCGGAGGAGGTCATCGACACCGTGCTCTCCCACGCCGAGCACCTCTCGTTGCCCCGCGACACGCCGCTGAAGAAGGCGCTCTTCGCGTGCGACGAGCTGTCGGGCTTCGTACATGCGTGCGGGCTCGTGCGGCCGACCGGGCTCGAGGGTCTCGAGCCGAAGTCGGTGCGCAAGAAGCTGAAGCAGCCGTCGTTCGCCGCCGGCGTGCACCGCGAGGACGTCTTCAAGGGCGCCGAGGAGCTCGGGGTCGAGCTGGACGACCACATTCGCACGGTGGTCGAGGCGCTGCAGCCGATCTCGGCCGAGCTCGGGCTTCCCGCCGCCTAGGCGGCCGCGGCAATCCCCGCGGCGAGCCGCTGCAGGTCCTCGTCGCTCGTCCACCAGCCGCACGACGCGCGCACGAGGTTGCGTCCCGGCAACTCGCGCACGATCACGCCCGCGTCGTCGAGCGCGGCGACGAGCTCGGCAGGATCGCCGGAGGGTCGGAACGACACGAGCGTCGAATGGCCCGCGGGGGTCACGACGTCGACATGCGCGCCAAGCAGCTCCCGGCAGCGCGCGGCCTGTTCCGCCGCGCGCTCGTAGCGCCACTCGGGATGCGTTGCCAGCGCAGCCTGCAGGCCGAGCAGCATCGGTGTAGCGAGCCAGCCGGAGTCGAAGCGGGCCGCACCCTCCTTCGGGGCGAACGCGCCCGTCGGCTCGTACGACGTCTGAGCGAGGTAGCCAGGTGCGGTGACGCGGAGCTGCTCGGGGTCGCGCACGAAGAGCGCGCCGGTCGGTTCAGGCCCGCACAGCCACTTCTGCGCCGACACCGTGTAGAAGTCGAACTCACCTGCGGCGACCCGGATCGCGCCGGCCGACTGCGCTCCGTCGACGAGCACTGGAATACCGGAGTCTTCGCGCACTCGCCGCAGGTCGAGCCGGCGTCCTGTCGTCCAGAGCACGTGCGAGGTCGCGATCAGCCGCGTGCGCGGCGTCACGGCGGCGACGATCGCGTCCTCGTCGGCCTCCGTCACGACGACACGAACGCCTGCTGCGTGCACCGGAGCGGTGAGACCGAAATGCTCCTGGTCGGTGATGATCACCTCATCGGCGGCTCCCAGGCCGAGCCCGGACAACACGATCGAGCAACCGCGCGACGTCGAGTCGGTGAGTGCGACATGGAGCGGGTCAGCGTCGAGCACCGCGGCGAGGCCGAGCCGCGCGGCCTCGCGGAGCTCGAGCACTCGCTCGAACCACGCCATCCCGCTGCGACCATGCTCGAGATCGCGGCGCGTCTGCTCGATGACCGCCTCGCCGGTGGCGCGCGCGAGCGGCCCGTTCGTGCCCGCGTTGAGGTACGCGTAGCGCTCGAGCATGGGGAACTGCGCGCGGGCCTCCTCGAAGGTCATCCGATCTGGAGTTCTACCGGCGCGTGATCCGACAGGAGTCGGCTGCCCACTCGCCGGCGCTCGTCAGGCCAGACGACAGGCGGCGTCGCCGGCAGGCCTCGGACGAGTATCTGGTCGATGCCGGGCGCTGGAGCGGAGAAGCCCCGCTCACGCAGCGTGCCGTAGGCGCGGCCACTGCCCGGAAGCAGGTTCGCGTCTCCGCAGAGGATGACGGCCTCGCCCGGCTCCGCCCGCGCCTCGGCGAAGTCGACGACGCGGAGGAGCTGCTCATCGGCTGGTGCGCCGCCGGTGACGTGGAAGTTGGCGACGAGGCCGACGTCCTCGACGTGGACCAGCTGGCAGACGCGACGCTCGCCCGCCTCGCTGACGACTGCGGTGGCCGGGTCGCGCTCCCGCAGAGCTGGCGCCAGCAGGATGGCGTTCGCCTGGCCCGTGAACGCGGAACGGAAGAGACCATGGTTCAGTTGCGTGATCCGCCGGCCGAGCTCTGCGTTGCGGAGCCGCGGCAGCGCCGCTACCGCGCTCACGGTCGTCATGCCGCTCCAGGCGTGCAGGTGCGGGAGCGCCCACACGGGCACCTCCTGCAGGCACAGCACGGCGGGCTCGTCCGCGGTCGCGAGGCGCACCATCTCCTCGACGAACGCGCGGCGTTCCGGCGGCACGGCATTCCCATGGAAGAGGTTCCAGGCGCGGACGAGGAGCGGCACGGACGTAGCCTACGGCTGCACATGCGCGTGCTCCTTGCAGATCCGCCCGCTTTCACGCCGACCTACGACCATGAGCTCGCGGCGTCGCTTGCTCGCGCCGGTGCCGACGTCGAGCTGGTGACGTCGCGCTTCCGCTTCGGCGAGGTGCCGACACCGGACGGCTACAGGCGCACCGAGCTCTTCTATCCCCTGTCGTCGCGGCTGTTCCGGCGGTCTCCTCTGCGCCTGCCGCTCAAAGCGGCCGAGCACCCGCTCGGGCTTGCGGCTCTGCGCCGGCGGCAGGCCGACGTGCTGCACCTTCAGTGGCTTGCTGCGCCCGAGCTCGATGCGCGTCTCTTCCGCCCGCACGTGCCGGCGGTGTTCACCGCGCACGACCTGTTGCCGCGACGTACGGCGAAGCGGGCGGATCTCTGGCGCACGCTGCTCGGGCGCTTCGAGCGCGTCGTCGTGCACAGCGAGAACGGACGCGACACGCTCGCCGGCGTCGGCGTCGATCCGGAGCGGCTACGTGTCGTCCCCCACCCCGTCTTCCCGAGCGATCCGCCGCGCAGCGACGACGGCCGGACGGTGCTCTGCTTCGGCGTGATCCGGCCCTACAAGGGCCTCGCGGACGCAATCGACGCCGTGCGCCGCGTGGGCGATGTCCGTCTGCTCGTCGCGGGCGACCCGCTCGAGCCGCTCGATCCATACCGCGTCGCTGCGACCGGTCTCGAGGTCGAGTGGCGGCTCGGCTATCTCCCGCCCGCGGAGGTGGATCGCGCGTTCGGCGAGGCGACGATCGCCCTGTTCCCGTACAAGCCGGAGCTCGACCAGAGCGGTGCCCTCTTGCGCGCCCTCGGGGCCGGCGTGCCGGCCGTCGCGTACGACGTTGGCGGCATCGCGGAGCCCGTGCGCCGCTTCGGCGCGGGACGCGTCGTTCCGGCCGGCGACGTGGAGGCGCTCGCCGCGGCCGTGCAGGAGCTGCTCGGCGATCCCGCGGCGCTCGAAGAGGCACGCGCCGGCGCGCGGCGCGCGCGCGAAGAGCTGACGTGGGACGCAGCCGCGCGTGCGCACCTCGCGATCTACGAGGAGATCGCGTGATCTTCAAGCGCCGTTTCGCCGACGTGGTCGCCCGCCAGCTCGACGTCTTCGCCGAGGATGAGGCAGAGGGGTTGTTCGCCGAGGTGAGCGAGATGAAGGAGCGCTACGACAGCGCGGATCGCGACGACGCCGAAGAGGCCTACGGCGACTACACCGATGCCGTCGAGGCGGCAACCGAAGCTCTCGCCGACATGCGCGACCGCTTCGCACGCACGCTGGAGGAAGACACCGCCGAGGAGTACGAGGCCGCCTTCCACAAGGCCGTCAAGAAGCGCTGGCCCCACTTCGGCCTCGAGATCGAGAACCGATGAACGGTCCGCGCATCGAGGACTACGCGCTGATCGGCGACATGCAGACCGCGGCACTCGTCGAGCGCGGCGGCTCGATCGACTGGCTCTGCTTCCCTCGTTTCGACTCGGGCGCGTGCTTTGCAGCGCTCCTCGGCAATGCCGACAACGGCCGGTGGCTCATTGCACCCGAGAACGGCGGGACAACGCAACGGCGGTACCTCGACGACACATTCGTCCTCGAGACGACGTGGGAGAACGACGAAGGAGCCGTGCGCGTGCTCGACTTCATGCCGCCACGCGGAAAGGCGCCGGACGTCGTCCGCATCGTCGAGGGTCTTCGCGGCAAGGTTCGCATGCGTTCCGAGCTCGTCATCCGCTTCGACTACGGCCAGATCGTTCCCTGGGTGCGGCGCGCCGACGGTGGCCGGCTCGCGATTGCCGGGCCGGACGGGCTCTCGTTTCGCACACCCGCGCCGACGCGCGGCGAGAACATGCACACCGTCTCGGAGGTCGTCGTCGAAGAGGGCCAGCGAGTGCCGTTCGTCCTGACGTGGTTCCCGTCGCATGAGGAATCGCCGGCGAAGATCGATCCGGAAGTCGCCCTCCAGGAGACGGAAAGCTTCTGGCGGGAATGGTGCGATTCCTGCCAGATCGACCTGCCGACCGACACGCGGAATCTCGTCAAGCGCTCGCTCATGGTGCTGAAGGCGCTGACGTACGCGCCGACCGGCGGGATCGTTGCCTCGCCGACGACGTCGCTACCCGAGTCGATCGGCGGCGTGCGGAACTGGGACTATCGGTATTGCTGGCTCCGCGACGCGACGTTGACGCTGCTCGCGCTGCTCAGCGCCGGGTACATCGAGGAAGCATCGGACTGGCGTCGCTGGCTGCTGCGCGCCGTTGCCGGCGATCCTGCGGATATCCAGATCATGTACGGCGTCGCCGGGGAGCGCCGCCTCACGGAGTTCGAGCTGCCGTGGCTCTCCGGCTACGAGGACTCGCAGCCGGTGCGTATCGGGAACGCCGCGAGCGACCAGCTCCAGCTGGATGTCTTCGGCGAGCTCATGGATGCGCTCTACCAGGCGCGTACCCACGGGCTTGCGACCGAGCGTCCCGCTTGGGCGCTGCAAAAGGTGCTGCTCGCGTATCTGGAGACGATCTGGGTCAGCCCCGACAACGGCATCTGGGAGATCCGCGGCGAGCCACGGCACTTCGTGCACTCGAAGGTGATGGCGTGGGTTGCATTCGACCGTGCAGTGCGCTCCGTGGAGACGCAGGGGCTCGACGGACAGGTCGACCGCTGGCGCGAGATTCGCGACGAGATCCACCGCGACGTATGCGAGCAAGGCTTCGACGACGAGCTCGGCTCGTTCACGCAGTCGTACGGATCGAAGGAGCTCGACGCGAGCCTGCTGCTCATCCCGCTCGTCGGCTTCCTCCCTGCCTCCGATCCTCGCGTGCGCGGCACCATCGAAGCGATCGAGCGAGGGCTCGTCGAGCACGGGTTCGTGCTGCGCTACCGGACGCACATGGGGGGCGTCGACGGACTGCCACCGGGAGAGGGTGTGTTCCTCCCCTGCTCGTTCTGGCTTGTCGACTGCCTGGAGCTGCTCGATCGACACGACGAGGCGCAAGCACTGTTCGAGCGCCTTACATCGCTCACCAATGACCTCGGCCTGATCTCAGAGGAGTACGACCCCGTGTCCGGGCGCCTACTGGGCAACTTCCCGCAGGCGTTCACGCACCTGGCGCTCGTCAACTCCGCGTACAACGTCATGCCTCACCTGCCGTCGCCGATGACGAAGCGGCACGCGGGCGGCAGTTAGCGGCGCTGCTCTTCCCGCACAGCTGCGACTCGATCGAGCTGGTCCGCGATCGAGAGCGCGGCATGCGTGAGCACTGCGATGCCGAGCGAGTCGTCGGCTTCCCTCGCCGCCTGCGCGGCTGCGCGGGCGCGGCCGACGGCTTCGCGCACCTCCCCGGGCTCGACTGCACGGAGAGCCTCCGCGAGGGCGGTAAGCGCCTGCGCGGCCTCCGGCGGCGCGGGCCGCTCCGTGCCGAGCACGCGCAGCGCGCCGGTGGCTACCGCTCGCGCGTCGGACACCG
>JAOPYX010000243.1 GCA_025964535.1 Actinomycetes bacterium
TTTCCGCCGGCGCTGCGGCGAGAGCGTCCGCTCTGGATTCGAGTTCGGGTTGTACTGCGTCGGCTCGAGTATCGGACTGATGCTGATGTTGGTGGCGCTGAGCGTCATGAGCGTCACCTGGATGTCCGTGATCGCCTTCCTCGTCCTCGTCCAGAAGCTCCTACCCGCGAGAGCCGCCGTCGATGTGCCGCTGGCGCTGGCAATCGTCGGACTTGGCGTCCTGATCGTCCTCGCCCCCTCATCGGTTCCCGGGCTCACGCCGTCGATGTAACGACACGAAGGAGAGAAACAATGACCAATCACACAATCGGAACACGGGAAGAGTGGCTTGCGGCCCGTCTGGAGCTGCTCGAAGCCGAGAAGGCGCTGACGCGACGTAGCGACGAGCTGGCGCGGCAGCGGCAGGAGCTGCCCTGGGTTCGCATCGACAAGGAGTACCGCTTCGAGACCGACGACGGCACAGCGTCCCTCGCCGATCTCTTCAGCGGAAGGTCGCAGCTCCTCGTCTATCACTTCATGTTCGGGCCCGAGTACACGGCCGGGTGTCCGTCCTGCTCGGCGATCGCGGACGGCTTCGACGCCTCCGTGGTCCACCTCGCGAATCACGACGTCACGCTCTGCGCGGTGTCGCGGGCTCCGCTCGCGAAGCTGCAGGGGTACAAGCAGCGGATGGGCTGGAGCTTCCCCTGGGCGTCGTCGTTCGACGGCGACTTCAACTACGACTTCCACGTGGCGCACACCAAGGAGGAATGGGACGCGGGAGCTGTCGACTACAACTTCCGCGCGATGGACTTTCGGCCGGCGGCCGCGTCCGGGCTCGACGAGTTCGCATCGAGCATCGTCGGAACGGACTGGGAGACGTTCAGGCGAGAAGGGCCCGGCGTGAGCGCCTTCGCGCTCGACAACGGCGTCGTCTACCACACCTACTCGGCGTACGAGCGCGGGGTCGACGGCCTCTGGGGCATGCAGCAGTGGCTCGACCGCGCGCCGCTCGGCCGTAATGAGACCGGCTTCTGGTGGCGCCGCCACGACGAGTACGACAGCCAGTCATGAGTGACTTGTCGGGCAGCACCACTGTCGTCGTCGGCGCCGGGCCGCAGAAGCTGCCGTGAAGTCGTTCATAGCGCTGTGGACGCCTTAGCCGTCGATCGACGGCGCAGCCGCGTACTCCTCGTCGCTGACGTGGTCGCCCCATGTCGCGGCGTTGCCTTCCTCGTCGACGTCGAGCATCGCGACGTGCGTCATGAACCGGTTCCGCGCGGCGCCGTGCCAGTGCTCCTCGCCCGGCTCGAAGAAGACACGGTCGCCGGGCCGGATCACCTCGACCGGCCCGCCCCGCCGCCGGCACAGGCCGACCCCCTCGAGCACCCAGATCGTCTGGCCGTTCGGGTGCGTGTGCCACGCGGTGCGTGCGCCGGGCGTGAAGTGGACGCTGCTCGCGCTGATCCGCGAGCCGTTTCCCGGCGCTGCAATCGTGTCGATGTAGACCGAGCCGGTGAACCAGTCTTCAGGCCCCGCTGCGGTGTCGAGGCTGTTCCTCGTGATCTGCATGTGCAGTCTCCTCGTCTGGTGTCGCCGAAGGTGCGCGGACGAGCCTGCCCCGGCGTGATCCTCGCGCGCCTGGATGTCAGGAATTCTCGGATCTCATTCCTGGTGTCCATGCAGGCACCGTAGCTCCGCGTCGCTCTGCATGAGGGGGTCTGTCCGGCACGTTCTTCGATACGGCGCAGGTGTATGGCCCTCGACAGGAGGACGTCGCAGGCACCGTGAAGGAGCTGATCGACGCAGGCAAGGTCAGGCACTTCGGCCTCTCCGAGGCAGGGGTGCAGACCATCCGGCGCGCACACGCCGTCCAACCGGTCGCGGCACTCCAGAGTGAGTATTCGCTGTGGTGGCGGGAACCGGAAGCGGAGATCCTGCCGACGCTCGAGGAGCTCGGGATCGGCCTCGTGCCCTTCAGCCCCCTCGGCAAGGGCTTCTTGACCGGAAAGATCGATGTGGACACGACGTTCGACGGCACGGACTTCCGTAACACCATTCCCCGCTTCGACCCGGAGGCGCGCAAGGCGAACCGCGCCTTCGTCACCCTCCTCGAGCGGATCGCGGAACGGACGAACGCAACGCCCGCGCAGATCGCACTCGCGTGGATTCTTGCCCAGAAGCCGTGGATCGTGCCGATCCCCGGGACGACGAAGCTCCACCGCTTCGAGGAGAACATCGCTGCGGCCGACCTGCATCTCACCGACGACGACCTCCGGGAGATCGAGTCCGCTGCCGCACAGATCACGCCTGAAGGCGCCCGCTATGCGGAGGCCCAGGAGCGGACGATCGACCGATGAAGAGGAGAAGCAGATGAAAGCAACGGTGCTGTACGGCGCAGGGGATGTTCGGATCGAGAACGTTTCCGACCCGGCCATCCAAGAACCAACGGACGCGATCATTCGGGTCGCGCGCGCGTGCATCTGCGGTAGCGACCTGTGGCCGTACAAGTCGATGCAGCCCAGCGACAGAGGCCGCGTGATGGGGCACGAGGCGATCGGGGTCGTCGAAGCCGTCGGCGCCGACGTTGGCACGCTGAGCGTTGGCGACCTGGTGGTGATGCCGTTCGCGTTCTCCGACGGCACCTGCCTGTTCTGTGGCGACGGACTGCACACGTCGTGCCTCCACGGCGGGTTCTTCGGGACCGAGGAGGTGGCCGGCGCACAGGCCGAAGCCGTCCGTGTGCCGCAAGCAGACGGGACGCTGGTCGTCCTGCCCGTCGGCGAAGACGACGCGCTGATGCCCTCGCTCCTCACGCTCTCGGACGTGATGGGCACCGGCCACCACGCGGCGGTGGATGCCAAGGTCGGCCCCGGCAAGAGCGTCGCCGTCGTCGGCGACGGCGCGGTCGGGCTCTGCGGCGTCATCGCTGCGAAGCGGCTCGGTGCCGAGCAGATCATCATCCTCGGCCACCATCCCGACCGCATCGCGCTCGCCCGCGAGTTCGGCGCCACCGACGTCATCAGCGAACGCGGCGACGAAGCCGTCGAGCTCGTCCGGGAGCTCACCGGCGGCTTCGGCGCGCACTCGGTGCTCGAGTGCGTGGGCCTCGACCAGTCGACGCAGACCGCGATCGAGATCGCCCGCCCGGGCGGCGCGGTCGGCCGGGTCGGCGTGCCTCAGGACGAGGTGATGCCGGCGTCGCGTCAGGCCTTCTTCGACAACATCACCGTGAGCGGCGGCCCCGCTCCGGTTCGCGCGTACATCGACGAGCTGCTGCCGGACGTCCTCGAGGGTCGGATCGAGCCCGGCCGTGTGCTCGACCGTGTGATCGGCCTGGACGAGGTGCCCGACGGCTATCGGGCAATGAACGACCGCGAGGCCATCAAGGTCATGGTGAGCCTCTGATGAGCGCGTGGACGAAGGACGAGCTCGACGAGATCTCCGCCGCCGAGGAGCTCGAGCTCGCATCGGTGAGAAGCGACGGGACGCTGCGCAACCCGGTGACGATCTGGGTCGTTCGCGATGGCGACAACGTCTACGTCCGCTCGGTGAACGGGCGCGGGTCGTCCTGGTTCCGCGGCGCGCAGACCCGACACGAGGCGCACATCCGGGCCGCCGGCGTCGAGAAGGACGTCGACCTCGTCGAAACCGACGACGTCGATGACGAGCTCGACACCGCCTACCGCGCGAAGTACGGCCACCGCTACGCCGGCATCGTTCCCTCGATCGTGACCCCCGAAGCCCGTGCCGCCACGCTCGAGCTCGTGCCGCGAGATCGGGCAATTCCCACTCAGGGCTGAGCGGTCGCCGACGGGGGTCGGCTGTCCTTCGCGGTGAGAGCTGTCAGCTCGTCGAGTGACTCGCGGACGAGCTGCGGAAAATCTCGCTCGTTGGTCTCGTCGTGCCAGCGTTCGAACGCGATTTCAACGGCGCATCCGCATGATCACCGAGAAACACAGAGGCCGCGCTGCGCCGCTCGATCGGTCAATCCCCCCGGTGACCACACGTCCGCTCCGACATTCACAGGAACCTGTGAGGCCCAGCTCACGGAGCTCTTAACGCGTCCGCGCATCGTGGGAGGAACGCACTCACCACGATCAACAGACGACGAAAGGGATCAGTCCATGTTCTCCCGGAGATTCACCAGGTCAATCGCTACCGGCGCCGCGGCCATCGCGATCGGCGGCGGCGCCTACGGCGTCCTCAACGCAACCACCGCGAGCGCCGGCTCAGGCACCGCGACGGCAGCCACGTCCCCCGCGGCAACACCAGGGCAACCCGTGCCCGGCAACGGGGGATCCAATGCTCGGTCTGGACCGGCCGCAGGCGGAGCGGTCGGCACGGTCGCCAGCGTGTCCACGTCGAGCTTCACGATCTCGACATCAGCGGGTCAGAAGGTGACCGTCAACAAGGCGTCCTCTACGACATACCGGAAGGGGACAAGCTCGTCCTCGGCGAGTGTCCTTAGAAGAGGCCAGAGCGTCCTCGAGCTTGGGACGACCAACGGAACGACCATCACGCCCAGCCAAGTCATCGCGCAACCGACCAAGAGCGGCGGATCTGCGACGTCATCGGCGGTGGTCCCCTTCCAGCGTGGCGCACCGTCCACGTCGAAGCAGGTCGGTCAGATCCCGGCGAACTACACGCAGGGATCGGGGACGATCGTCAGCGGAACGACAGCGAACAAGGCGACGGCAGCTGCGTTGGCCGCCTACCCCGGGGGCGTCGTCGACCGTGTCGTGCAGCTGAGCAACGGCGAGTACGAGGTCCACAACATCGGCGTGAACTGGCCGCACCACGTCTTCGTCAACCAGGCCTTCAAGGTCGTCGGCGCCAATTAGCCGCCACGGCAAGCCGCGCTGATTCAAAAAGAAAGGCCCCGTCTCCGGGGCCTTTCGCATAGCGCGGACCGGAGGCGCGCTACGAGACCGAGGAGGCGATCGCGCTGGCATTCGACGGAATAGTCGCGCTCCTGACCGACGACGCGTGGGTCACGATGCCGCCCCTCCCGCACGCGTACCAGGGACGCAGCGCAATCGGCGCGTTCCTGCGTGACGGTGAGGCGCGCCGCGGCGCGCCGATGCGGTTGGTGCCGACGCACGCCAACACACAACCGGCGTTCGGCTGCTACCTCTCGGCGCCCGAGACCGACGTCGCGCGTGCGTACGCGCTATTTGTGCTGGCCCCTTGAGGGCGACCAGATCTCCGCCATTACATGGTTCGCCGATGGCAGTCTTCTCGCATACGTCTCGCAAGTGCGATTACGCACGGGAGCGAGCTCGGTGCGCTACTGTCGGGGCCTGAATCTCGAGCTCCGTGGCCGATGACAGGCGCACCGCGGCATCGGGAGCCTTTTTCCCGTGGAGGTGCCGTGCGTCGAGCTCATTCGCCTGCCTGCTGATCCGAAACCTTCAAGCGGGGTCGAGCTCGAGCTTCGGCTCCGCCTTCACCTCCACCCGGTCACCGCCGGTTCAACCTGACGCGCGCAGTTAGAGCGCGACCGTCGACACATTCAACGCAAGGGAGCACGAAACGTGAGCGACACGAGCCTGATCGACGCCTGCAAGGCGCTGGCACCGGAAGCGGATCTCGTCGCCGCCGGCGCGTTCCAGCCTCGAGGCACGCAGGGGACGCTGGCGCTCGGTCCCGCCGGTGTGCTCGCCGGAGCGTTCCTGGCGCGGAACTCGCACCTGCCGCGCTACGCGATTCTCGGCGTGACGGCGAGCGAGATCCTGATGTTCCGAGCAGAGTCGTTCCACGCGGGCTGGAAGCCCGTTGAGCTCGTCGAGCGCCTTCCGCGCGACAGCACCAAAGTCTCGACGTCGCAAGGGGTGCTCGTACGGAAGCTAACGCTCGAACCTGCCGGGGGATCCCCGATCAAGCTCGAGTCGCCGCGGATCGGTGCCTGGCACGGCGCCGGTGTGCTCGCGGCGCTCGCCGGCGCTGACGCCGTGCCTGCAAGCCGATCGCTTGCCGACTCGACGGAGGTGACTTCGTGAAGCGCGTCTGCAGGCTCGCGTGCCTCGCCGGTGCGCTGGGTGTCTCCCTGGTCTGCTTCATCGGCGAAGCAGCGCCGGCAGTCCGCGCGACGCCGAGCGCCACCGCGCCCGTGAAGGCCATCCGCGGCTGGGTGCGGCTCTCGGCCTTCACACCGGTGCGTGGCGCGCGCGTGACGCTCGAGACGATCGCCGGCAAGCCGATCGCGACTCTCGACCAGGATGCGCAGCCGATCACGAACAAAGCGGGCGCATTCTCGCTTCGCGCCTCCGCCTTGCCGAAGCGATTCGTGGTCGTGGCGCACGGCGGCAGGGCCGCGGGAACGTCCATGACGACTTCGTTGCGCGCGAAGGTGTTCGGACACCATCCGCTCGACCTCGTGCGCCTGAACTTGCTGACGACGGTTGCCGCCACGCGCCAGACGCGGCATCCGTACGAGCCGTACAACGCGACCGTGTCGAGGGTACGGCAGCTCCTCTCCATTCCCACCTGGCATACCGTCGATCGCGACGCGAGTGCGAGCCCGGAGTACTTCGACGGCGTTCGCTTCGCGGCGTACGCTCGGGCTCACGGCGGGATGACGACATCCCTCGCCCGCCTCCAGCGCGAGCTCGAGAGTGCCCATCCCTCGGCTCGTGACTTCCACGGTAAACGTCCGGCGCTGACGCACAAGAGAGCGCTCGCCGGCATCAGCCGCAGCATGGACGAAGACGATCTCGCAACGTTCGTCTTGGGATCGCTTGCCAAGGGCATCATCGGCGGAATCGGCAACAACCTCTTCGGATCGATCCTCAAGCAGATCGGCCTCACCAGCGACCCGAACGCCGCGATCATGGCGCAGCTGAGCGGCATCACGTCCCAGCTGAACACGATCTCCGCCCAGCTCGTCACGCTCCAGGGCGCGCTCAGCTCTGACATCAACGCGCTGAACTCCCAGGTGTCGCAAGCCTCGTACACCTCGGTGGCGAACGACCTCAACCCGTACAGGACACTCATCGACACGGCGATCGGGAACCTCAGCTACTTCGCGGCCAACCCGACGGACACAAGCAACCCGATCAAGGCCAACCAGACGCTCCAGTCGATCGGAACCAATCTCGCTCCGTTCGCCAGCGCCTACAACACCGCCTTGACCCCGGGTGCGCCGGGCACCGGAAATCTGCTCACCCTGGCCCAGCAGAACTTCTACGCGAGCGCGAAGATCAATCAGCCCCTCGTCGGCGGCACCGGACTCTCCCAGCTCGCACAGGACGTGTACGAGTACTACGCCGTGTACGAGGCACAGCTCGTCGAGCTGCTCGTCGAGCATGACAACGCCGCCAACGTGTCCGCCAACGCCATCCAGACGCTGGACATCGCGCCGGCTCAGGCCTATCTCGCCGGCTGGCAGGCCGAGCTCCTGCCGCCGCTTCCCCCGTTGATATTCGCCGACCTGCGGACCGGGCGGATCTGGTCGATGCTCTCGGGGGCGATCCTGTGCCCCCGTCCCGGCAAATTCGATGCAACGTGGTCCGCCGCCGACGTGGGTTTCCACGCACCCGACCCCGGCTCCCCGATCAACTGCACATTCCCGCTCGCGGGCTACTCCTTGCCCGCCATGGCAGACCTGCTTGCCTTGACGGCCGGGTGGAACACCCCGGCTGCGAACGGCTCGCCGCCGTCCGACGTGATCGCCTGGCTGACGAATGAGACAGGCCCGGGCGCGATGCCCAACTACGGCGGCCCAGTGCCGCCGGCATCCAACTCCTTGCAGGGACCGTTCGGCCGGGCCGGCTCCAACGGGACGCTCTGGTCGCTCTGGTCGAGCGACTGCTCCTACGACGGCAACGGATACATATTCAACGCCGTCATCTTCGGCGCGGGCAGATTCACCTCGTGCCAGATCCTCGATCTCGCCACCGGCACCACGACCGTCGAGTGCATCGCCGACTTCGAGGACACCGGTCTAGGGGGCTGCGAGACACCACTCGACGCCACCAACACCTACAACGGCCCGATCACCGGACACAACTGCGCGCCATGCGGCCTCTACGACTACGGCCACCGTGTGCTCTCGAGTGGGGCCCAGCTCGACTATTTCCACCCGAACCTGCTGCTCGGCTGGAGGATGCCGAGTTCCACCGAGCAGTACTGGACAGCGCCGTGAAGAACCTCTCGACAACGCAACCTGAACTGAAGGGATCCCTCATGAGACTCAAGCCCTTGCTCTTCGTCATCGCGCTCGCGGCCGTCGCCGTCTCCAGCACGGCGGCCCAGGCCGCCAATGCCCCGTTGACGTCGGCCGCCTATCTCACCGACGTGAACTCGGTCTGCAGCATCGCCCACCGCCAGCAGGCGGTCGTCAAGAAGTCCACGAGCCCGGCCGACTTCGGTCGGTTCATCCGCGAGATGGTGTTCACCGAGCGCGGCAAGCTCTCGGCGCTCGGGCATCTGTCGCCGCCGGCCGCGCAGTCGTCGCTCCACGCCGGCGTGCTTGCGAATCTCCGCGCCCAGATCGCGCTCGGCGACGCGCTGCCGGCCGACCTCGGAGCCAAGGTGATGACGCAGCGCGCGATCACCGCGGGGACGAAGCTCGACGCTCTGGCAACGGCGCAGGTCGCTCTCTGGAAGAAGATCGGCGCAGCAACCTGCGCGGGCACGAGCGGGAACTAGGACACGTCCGCGAGGGCGGCCGGCAACGGCCGCCCTCGACGTGGCCCACCACACCGAGGCGCTCTATAACCACGTCGAGAAGACGCTGTCGCTGTCGGTGACAGTCTTCCCGGAACTGGCCGGTTCCTTGAAGAGCACGACGACCCGGACCACCCCGTCGTCGCGGCCGCGAAAATCCGCATCGAGGAGCTCGCCGGCCGGCCCGTCGAGCGCCTCTGGCTCGTCTTGCTCTCGCAAGACCTGGACGTACGCCGCCCGCGCCTCGTCCCACGCACCCGCGGCGAGCGCACGACGTCCGGCCTCGAGCGCCTCTGTCGCGACATCCCCCACTTGTCACATGATGCCGCGAACGCAGCGCAGAGAACGAGAAAGGCCCCGTCTCCGGGGCCTTTCGCATAGCGGGGGCAGGATTTGAACCTGCGACCTCCGGGTTATGAGACGTCTGTTGGCAGATCAGGTGACACCAGAACCCGCATGGTTCCATCAGCTCAGATCACCTGAGATCGGCTCAAATCATCTACGGCGGGCAAAAGTTTGGGCAAAATTCGCCCCTCAACAGAGAACGTGCGCGCTCGCGAACGGTGTTCAAGTGAGAGCACGCTCGACCAGGTGAGTGTCTGCTACTTCGAGCCGGTCGAGCGCCGAGAAGTCTCTTGGGACTTGAGACATCTGGAATGAGCCCAAAGAATCAGTGAGCCGCGTTCAGCCCGCTCGGAGTCCTCGTTGACCTCGATTTTCTCGCCGCATAGGTAGCAGTTGAAGTGTTCGACGGGCATCGGAACAGGATAGGCGGCTCTCGGTCCCACGAGGTCGTCGGGGGACGGTAAGCAGAGGAGCCGCGATCACACCCCCTTGAAGGTGCGCCACCGCGGCACACCCGTATCGAGGGGCGGACGCATGTGGCGGCTGGTCGAAGCACGATCGACGACGACCTCTGGGCACAGACCTGCGCCTGCGCCTGCTCGGGCGCGTTCACGTCTCTCTGTTCCCGTGCGGTTGCCGACATGCCGTATGCAGTCGGGCTTTGGCCGTCCATGAGGTAATGACTTGACAACCGCTAGGTAACGGTTAGCTTAATAGCTAACCGTTAGAGGAGTGATGTTGCCAGAACCGGTTGGAATGCCTGTTCAGGACCAGTTTCAGGGGTATCAGTTGCGTGTCGTGCAGGAGGTGTTGCTGGCACTGCTGGCCAAGGACGCCTCCCACGGCTACCAACTGCGCGCTCGGCTGCAGCTTGCGCTCGGCCCGTTGGCGGAGGCGCTGAACGCCGGCCAGGTGTATGTGACGCTCGGTCGGCTCGAGAAGTCTGGTCTGGCCCACTCGAGGCGGGTGGGCCAGGCTGACCGTCCTGACCGCAAGGTGTATGAGCTGACGCCAGCAGGGCGCGAGCGGGTGCGCGAGTGGCTCGAGGATACGAGTTGGCCGAAGCCCGCGCCGGCGGAGTTTCATCTGAAGCTGGTCGCTGCAGCGGCAGCCGGGCTCGCCGATCCGGTTCGGATCGTGGACGGGCAGCGACACGCGTTGCTGGTCGCGTTGGCCGCTGCGCAGCGGGCCGCGTTGGCTGAGCCGGACGGTTCCGTCGCGGGACTCTTGCTCGAGGGCGTCGTGCTGAGGCTGCAGGCCGACCTGCGCTGGCTCGAAGCATGCGCTCGCTATTGGACGACGACGAAGGGACGTTGATGGAACGCACTGGATCGATCTTGCGAACCCGCGGACTGCGGACCGAGTACGGGAAAGGAGCGGCATTGGTACGCGCGGTCGACGGGGTCGACCTGGATGTCGCTGCAGGCGAGACGGTTGCCGTGATGGGGCCGAGCGGCTGCGGGAAGTCGACGCTGCTGCACCTGCTGGGCGGGCTTGAACGCCCCGCGGCCGGCGAAGTCTGGGTGGGCGGGCGTCGCATCGACGAGCTGAGCGAGAAGGCGCTCGCACGGATGCGCCGTCACGCGATCGGCTTCGTCTTCCAGGCCTTCCATTTGATGGATGAGCTCACCGCCCTCGAGAACGTCGAGTTGCCCGCGCTCCTGGCCGGGCGCTCTCCACGGGTGTCCCGCCGCCGGGCCGCTGAGCTGCTGGAACAGGTCGGGCTGACAGACCGGGCCAAGCATCTGCCTTCGGCGCTGTCGGGCGGTCAGCGTCAGCGGGTCGCGATCGCACGCGCGCTCAGCAACGAGCCAGACGTCGTGCTCGCCGACGAGCCGACCGGCAACCTCGACAGCGCCGCGACTCTGGATGTGCTCCGGCTCCTCGACAGCCTACGCTCGGCCGGGCAGACGCTCGTCATCGTCACCCACGACTCCAGGATCGCGGCCACAGCCGACCGGCTGATCACGATGCGCGACGGCGCGTTCGTCGAAGAGACCCGGCTGACCCACGGCACAACCGGACGTCTCAGCGAACTCGCAGGACTGGAGGGCTGAGGGCATGGGGCGCCTCCTGCTCGTCTACCGCCTTGCCGCGCGTGACCTGCGCCGGCGCCCGGCCGAAGCCGCACTCCTCCTCTTGGCGATCACGGCCGCGACCACCACCCTGACCCTCGGGCTCGTCCTCCACGGCGCGACCAGCAAGCCCTACCAAAGCACCCGGAACGCGACCGCCGGCCCCGACGTGGTCGCCCGTGCTGACCCGCCGCCGGTCGGCGGCCGGTCCGCCGACCTCGCGGCCCTCAAGGCGCTCGCCCACGCACAAGGAGTAACCCGGCACAGCGGACCGTATCCAGTCACCCATGTCACTCTGGGGGCACACCGCCAGACGGCGGCGGTCCAGGTAGAGGGCCGCGACACCGCATCTGCCTCGGTCGACCAGCCGAAGCTGACACAGGGCAGCTGGGTCCGCAACGGTGGCGTCGTGGTCGAGGCCGCGTTCGCCGACGCGTTCGACGTGCACACCGGCGATACGATCACCCTGAACCACCGGTCATTCCGGATTGTCGGCGTTGCCGTCACCGCCGCCATGCCGCCGTACCCGTTCACGACCTGGCTCAGCGCACCGGGCGGCGCGCAAGATCATGCGGTGCATCCCGGCCTCATCTGGCTCACCCGGGCAGACGCCCGCAACCTCGCGCAGCAAACCGCATCCCTGTCCTACGTCTTGAACCTCAAGCTGGCAGACCCGGCCGGGGCTCCGGAGTTCGTCAAGGAGCACACCCCGACCAGCCCGGTCGGGCACGAGCTCAAGCCGCCGCCAGGGCTGGAGTCATGGCAGGAGATCGGCCAACAGGCCGCCAATCTGGTCAGAAACGAGCAGCGGGTCCTGCTGGTAGGAAGCTGGCTGCTCGGCCTGCTCGCGCTGGCCAGCATCGCCGTGCTCGTCGGGAGCCGGATGGCGGATCAGCTCCGACGCGTCGGGCTGCTCAAAGCCGTCGGCGGCACACCACGCCTCGTCGCCTCGGTGCTGCTGGCCGAGTACCTCGTCCTGGCCCTGCTCGGCGCTGCGGCCGGACTGACGCTCGGACGGCTGGCGGCTCCCTTGCTCACCGATCCCGGAGCCGGCCTCGTCGGCAGCACGGGTGCCGTGCCATTCACTCTCGCCAAGATCGCGCTCGTGACGGTCGTCGCGCTCGGCGTGGCGGCGGTCGCGACCTTCGTTCCCGCCGTCCGCGCCTCCCGAACGAGCACCCTCCTCGCGCTGGCCGACTCCGCCCGCCCACCCCGACGCAGGGCATGGCTGATCACGCTCTCGGCGCGACTGCCCGTCCCCCTGCTGCTCGCCTTGCGCGTAGCCGCCCGACGGCCGCGCCGCGTGCTGCTATGCACGGTCAGCGTCGCGATCACGGTCAGCGGAATCATCGCCGCACTGGCAGCCCAGGCCCAACTCCACGCCCAGCACGCGTCTGGGTCATCCGGGCTGGCCGACCCTCGCACCGACCGACTGAACCAGGTGCTACTGCTGATCACGGTCATGCTGATCGCCCAAGCGGCCGTCAACGCGATCTTCGTCACCTGGGCGACCGTGCTCGACACCAAACACTCATCTGCGCTCGCGCGCGCGCTCGGCGCGACCCCACAACAGGTCAGCGCAGGACTCTCAGCAGCGCAGATTCTTCCCGCACTCGCAGGCGCCATCCTCGGCATCCCAGGCGGCATCAAACTCATCGCGGCGGTAAGCCCGTCGGCCACAACGACCCCACCAACGTGGTGGATACTCACCACCGTGCTGGGAACCGTGCTCGTCATGGCCGGACTCACCGCCATCCCAGCCCGCATCAGCGCCCGCCGCCCCATCGCGCCAATCCTCCAATCCGAACTCGCCTGACCGCACCCACGAAGACAACCACCACCACAGCGAAGGCTCACGACGGCGAAGCCAACAACGCCGCTCATACCTGCTACGTGGGATCGTTCAATGCGCGACCGGACAGAACCCGAGTAACGCCGGCCAAATACACGTGAAGGCGCTCGTCTCGAGCGCCTTCACGAAAGTCCGCGACCTTCAGCAACTGATCACTAATGGGGAGTGATAGCGGGGGCAGGATTTGAACCTGCGACCTCCGGGTTATGAGTCATGCGTTGCCAGGTCAGATGACGCGTGAAACGGCTTTTTTCGTCATGTGAGGTGTCCGTGGACCACCTCAGGTTTGCTCACTCGGGCAAAAGTTCTGGCAAAAGTCTCGCCCGATCCAGAGAACGTGAGCGCCTGCGTCGACCGCTACGTCGGGGAGAAGAGGTCGACATGGTCGCGGATCGTGGCTTGACGGTTACAGAGGATGCGCCCAGAGGACTCGACGCGAAGTCTGTTATGGCGCAGCCGCCGTGCGTCCGCGGGTCGGATGGGCTTAGCTCTCGCTGTCTCGCACGTTTGAAGGTGCCCGGGTCGTGTCAGAGAAGCATGTTGGCTCCAAGAACGATATGCCGCCCCGCTGCTCGAGGTTCAGCAGTTGCGATTCAGAATCGATTGGATGGCCGCGGAAGTGTTGGCAGAAGCCCGAGGCGAGGAACTCCAGGTGGATTTCTCCCTCTACCACCCACCGAGGCGCGTCTTTCGGACGTTCCTGGCCTTGCGCCTCCTGACGGCTGATCCGATCGATCTGGAGTAAAGCGCGTTGCGCGCCTAGCTCTCCGTCGAGGTCCACACGTCCTTGAAGACGAGGGTCGCAGGAGCGACAAGGAAGGTGAAGGACTCGGTTGGAGACTGGGGCTCGATCCATCGCACGATGTAGTCAATGTCGAGCAGTAGATCGGCACCACTTCCTTCCTCACGAAACGCGGTGGGGAGCCGAGCGGAATCCACTCGGCTCCCCACTGCCCTAGTTCTTGAAGTCGTTGAACGCGCGGAGCAGCCGCATCGTTGCGGTCGCGTCCAACGTCGTGCCCTCGTAACGGACCTCATAGAGGCCCTGCAGATTCGACGGCAGCTTCGCGCCTTCCTCGACGAGGAGGATGAAGTTCCGTCCGTAGAGCGCCATCGCGGCGCCGATCTCGATAAGCACGTTCTCGTTCAACAGGACATGCTCCGTGCCGCCCGCATCGACGATCGTCTTCTCTTTGCCGACGTGGATGATTCCGGCACCGCAGGTGCGCATGTCGTCCATCACCTTGTCGGGCACCGGCTTCGACGTCGTCTCACGCTCGACCGAGATCACCGGCTCGAACTCCCCGAAGGTGAGCATGTCCTTCAACTGCGTGACGATCGTCTTGTTGCTGCCATGCGTGACGAAGACGCGACGGTTCTGCGCCTTTTCGACCTGCGGCACCGGGAGAATGGTCGGGTCACCCTTCGGCTCGGTCGGAGCCGACTGGGACGCGTCCACCTCGAGGTGATCCACATCAACGCCGCCCGCCTCGTGAACATCAGGCACCGCACGGAGGCGTGTGCCCGTACCGCGGAGGTTGACGACCTTCCTGCCGTTGATCTCGCCGAGCATGTCGAGCGACTCCGCGCTCGTCACGATCAGGTCGTACGTCTTTGCGGCTCGCTCGCGCGGCACGTCCATCGACTCCAGAACGTTGAGCGCAATTGCGTGCGACGGCAGCGAGGAGCCGTCGTACTTCTGAAGGAACTCGCGAATGACGCGGGGTCGCAACAACGCCTCCCGGCGCGCCGCTACGTCATCGCCCTCCTCGATCGGAGACACGATCCGCTTTCCCAGGTCGGTCAGACCGATCACCTCGGCGTACGCGCCACCGTCGGTGATTCCGTACGCCGCAGCTGCGCCGGTCAGCATTCGGAACGGTCCAGCGTTCGGCATCATCTGCACCGCCTGGGCCACATCGACCGGCCGGGTCGGCTGCTTGCCGTACTCGTCGCTGATCGCGAACACGACGCGGAGCGCGTCGTCGAGCGAGTACCCAGGTACGTCGCTCTGACTAACCCGGGCACGCTTCCCGGGAGGCGGCTCGTCCGACGCCGCGTTGTTGGCAACTTTTGCCATGGGGCCTTCTTCTTCCTGCGGTGTCATTACCGAGGGGGCCAGTCGTCCACCGCATACGGCGGCTGGTCCCAAGCCCATGTTCGGGGTCGAGTCGGACGACAGGCCTCAAAGGTCGCTGCCGCCTGCCCCTACAACCAGGCGATCCACAACGTAACGGGGGCGTCGGACGGCAAATGTCCGGCCGCGGCGGGCACACGCCTGGGCGTCTCCGCCCCCGTCGTCGCACTCACGCCCGAGGGGACGCCCCCCTAAACCGCGGCGGGCAAAGGCTGGGCAAAAGTTCCGCCCAGGGATCTCAATGACGCAAACAGAAAGGCCCCGTTTCCGGGGCCTTTCGCATAGCGGGGGCAGGATTTGAACCTGCGACCTCCGGGTTATGAGCCCGGCGAGCTACCTGGCTGCTCCACCCCGCGTCGCTGGGCGGAATTGTAGCACCGGCTTTCCGCACGGCTACGATCCACGGCGTGTGGAATTGGGCGATCTACGGGGCGCTGATCGCCGGTTTTGTCGCCGGCTTCGCGGCGATCGCGTACCTCCTCGTGCGCACGCTCGACGCCTGGCGCGCGTTCAAGCGGCTGCGCCGCGGCATCGGTCGCGAGCTCGAGCGGCTCGCCGACCTCGGCGAGGCGACGGCCGACAAGGTCGGGACGGCGACCGACACGGCGAAGGTCGAATCGAGCCTCTCGCGCCTGCGTGCCGACCTGGCGCGCTTCGCCGTGCTGCGACAGGCGTTCGACGAAGCGGAGCACACGTTCAAGCGCTTCGCGTTCGTCTACCCGCGCAAGTGAGGGTCGCCGCCGTCGACCTCGGCACGAACACGACGCGCTTGCTCGTCGCGGACGTCGTCGACGGCAACCTCGATGAGGTACACCGGGAGACGCGCATCACGCGTCTCGGCGAAGGCGTCGACACGCGCCGACGCCTCCTCCCCGTCCCGATCGCGCGCGTGCGCAACGCGCTCTCCGACTACCGTCGCACGGCCGAGTCGCTCGGCGCCGAGCGCACGCTGCTCGTCGCGACGAGCGCCGTGCGCGACGCCGAGAACGGGGAGGCATTTCTCGGCGAGATCGAGTGGAGCTACGCCTTCGCGACGCGCCTGCTGACCGGCGAGGAAGAAGCCGCGATGACCGTGCGCGGGGTCGGTTCGGGCCGCAAGCCCGCACCCGGGACGCTGATCCTCGACATCGGCGGCGGCTCCACCGAGCTGATCGTCGACGAGTTCCACATCAGCCTCGACCTCGGATCGGTGCGTCATACCGAGCGCTACCTCCACTCCGACCCGCCGACGACGCGCGAGCTCGCCGACTGCGCCGACTCCGTGCGTTCGCTGCTCGCCGAGTACGTGCCCGACGACGTACGCGCGCGCGTCACCGACGCCATCGGCGTCGCCGGAACGCTCACGACGCTTGCCGCACTCGACCTCGCGCTCGACGCGTACGACCGCGAGCGCGTGCACGGACACCGCCTCACACGCGAAGGCGCACGCGCGCAACTCGAGCGCCTCGCCTCGTTGCCCGTCTCCGACCGCCGCGAGCTGCCGGCGATGGAGCCGGAGCGTGCGCCGGTGATCGTCGCCGGCGCGGTGATCCTCAGCGAGACGCTCGACCACTTCCGCCTCGACGCGATCGAGGTGAGCGAACGCGACATCCTCGACGGCGCAGCCTTTGCCGCGGCCGAGTTGCCCGCGCCCGACGAGGGCGCCGCGCCCCCCGGCGCGTACACCTGCTGCTGAAAGACTAGAGAACGAGCGAGCCGAGATCCGGATCCGGATCGGCCGTCTCGTCCTCTGCGAGCCGGCGCTGCACGACGGCACGCGAGAGAACGCCGACGAGCCGCCCGTCCTCCACCACCGGCACCCGCTCGAGATCGCGCTCCTCGAGCGTGTGAAACGCCTCCTCGAGCGGCAGCGACACGTCGAGCGTGAAGATCGGCGGCTCCGCGATGTCGCGCAGGATCACCTCGGTCGGGTGCAGCCCTGCCGCCACGACCTCCCGCACGAGCGTCTTGCGCGTGATCACGCCGATCAACGTCCCGTCGTCCTCGCACACGAAGACCGCGCGGATCTCGGGGTTCACGAGGCAACGTCCACCCTCCTGCGCGTTCGCGCCCGCAGCGAGCATCGTCGGCTCCGGCACCATCGCATCACGGACGACCTGCGCGATCACGGGTAGATCCCGCGTGCCTCGAGTGCGCCTGCGACCTCGCGGATCGCAGCGACCATCGCCGACTGCCGCAGCGTGATCTTCTTCTCCGTCGACACCGACCACACGCGGTCGAACGCGTCGGTCATCTTGTCGGCGAGCCGGTTGCGAATCTCGTCACGGTCCCAGAAGAGCCGGCCGAGATCCTGCACCCATTCGAAGTAGGAGACCGTCACGCCGCCGGCATTCGCGAGGATGTCGGGCACGACGAGGATGCCGCGCTCGTTCAGGATCGCGTCCGCCTCCAGCGTCGTTGGGCCGTTTGCGCCCTCGACGATCAGCCGCGCATGGATGCGGCCCGCATTCAGGCCGGTGATCTGGTCCTCGCGCGCGGCGGCGATGAGGATGTCGCACGGCAGCTCGAGCAATTCCTCGTTGGTGACCCGCTCGCCGGCGTCGCAGCCTTCGAGCGAACCGTGCTCGGCGACGTACGCGTGCAGCTCCGGCACGTCGAGCCCGAGCTCGTTGTGGACGCCGCCCGAGATGTCCGAGACGGCGACGACCTTCGCTCCCTTGTCGTGCAGCTCGGAGGCGGCGACACCGCCGACGTTGCCGAAGCCCTGCACGACGCAGCGCTGCCCGGCGAGGCTCCACCCGAGACGCGCGCACGCCTGCTCGGTGACCATGACGACGCCCGCGCCGGTCGCTTCGCGGCGGAAGACGGAGCCACCGATCGAGATCGGCTTGCCGGTGACGACCTCGGGGACGACGTGGCCCATCTGCATCGAATAGGTGTCCATCATCCAGGCCATCGTCTGCTCGTTCGTCGCCATGTCGGGCGCCGGGATGTCCATGTGCGGGCCGATCACGTCGAGCAGCTCCGACGTGAAGCGACGCGTGAGCCGCTCGATCTCCTTCATGGAGAGAGCGCGCACGTCGCAACGGATACCGCCCTTCGCGCCACCGTACGGGAGTCGCAGCAGCGCGCACTTCCACGTCATCCACGTCGCGAGCGCGGCGCACTCGCCGAGCGACACTTCGGGGTCGTAGCGAATGCCCCCCTTCGTCGGACCGAGCACCGTCGAGTGCCGCACGCGGTAGCCGGCGAAGATCTTGATCGAGCCGTCGTCGAGGCGTAGCGGCACGCTCGTCATCAGGGCCCGTTCGGGGAAGCTGAGGCGCTCGGCGACCATGTCCGAGACGTCGGCAAACGGCAGCGACTGCTCGAACTGCGCGCGGGCCATCAAGAAGAGCGGCGTGTCCCACTCGAGGGAGTGCTCGAGGGGCGATGCCTCCAGGCGTGCCACGGCGTCAGTCTAGGGCGACCCGCCGCCGAGCGCGCGCTCCAAGCGCTGCCGGACGCCGGCCGCGCCGGTGGAGGTGAGCGGCTCCCCGAGCACGCCTGCGACGAGCTCGGTGGCCTCGCGGACGATCTTGTCCCGCTCGGTGGCGAGAGCCGCATGCGAGACGAGCAGCTCGCCGTGCGCCCTCGCGGCCCAGTCGAGCAGGCCGTGGAGCCCCGTGGCCGGAGCCGCGACGTCGTGCTCGAGCCGCGGATGCCCCGACAGCTCGGCGCCGCGGTGCTCGAGGCGCTCGGCCTCCGCGCCCTGCTCCGCCCCCTCCTGCTCGAGCCTCGACCGCTCCTTCTGCGCTCGCGCCACGCGAAGCTCCGCCGCCTCGAGCGTGTCGCGTGCGTGCTGCGCCGCGCGGGCCGCCTCGAGCCGGGTGCTCTCGCTGCCGCGCTCCTGCACGCGGGCAAGCTCGTCCTCCGCGACGCGCCGCGCCTCGGTCGCGGCCTCGCGCGCCTCGGCCGCCGCTTGCTCCTCGCTCTCCAGCACCGCATG
>JAOPYX010000247.1 GCA_025964535.1 Actinomycetes bacterium
CCACGTCGTCGGCAACGCGATGCGCCAGTGCGCCGATTGCGCGCCGCGCAGCACAACCTCGATGTTCGCCGGACGCTCCTTCGCGGCGAACGTGGCCCGGTAGCACCCGGCGCCGCACTCGGCCGCCGGCTTCGTCGCTCCCCGCACCACGAACGTCACGGAGAGGCCGGAGACGCCACGTCCCTGCGGGCCGACGACTGACGCCTGAGCGAGCACGCTCCCGCGACGCGGGACGACGCCGAGCGCGAGCGCGTCCGAGCCGAGTTGCCGGCTGTAGACGACGGCGCCGTCGGGCGGCGCCGGGAACCGCGGCGCCGACGGCGCGGTCTTGGCGGGAGCCGTGATCGGTGCCTGCGCGGCCGACGTCTGCGCACCCGAGCCGGGGCGAAGGAGAAGGGCCGCGGCGATCGGTACACCGACAAGCGCCGCACCCACGACGGCGACGGCTGGCCTCAAGCCCGCATGCACAGGGACGTTACGGTAGCAACCTGTCTGTGGCGCACATCCCTTGGTCCCGGAGCTCGGTGCGCGTAGCGGCGGTCGCGCTGGCACTGTCGTTCGCCGGACTCGCTGCGGGTTCCGGGGGCCGTGCAGCGAGCGATCCCTGGACTTCGGCGAACGGGAGCGTGGCGAGTCAACGCGCGGTCACGGCGACCGCCCTCGACGCGCGGACGATCCCACGACTCAGGGTGCGCTGGCGTTTTCGCCTGCGTGCGAATGTCACGGCCTTCGGGGCGATGACCTCGAATCCGATCATCCGGGGGAACCGGGTCTACCTTCAGAACTCGGCGTCGAGCGTCTACGCACTCGACGTGCGAAGCGGCGCCCAGCTCTGGAAGCACACCCTCGACGCTCCGAACGACGGGCCGAACGGCGTCACGATCGGGGGCTCGCGTCTCTACGGCGCGACCGACACGACGGCGTTCGCACTCGACGCGGCGACCGGGCGACTGCTCTGGTCGCGTCGGCTCACGAACCGGTACGAGCAGTTCGTCGGCATCGCGCCGATCGTCGACCGCGGCCGCGTGTACGTCAGCACACAGGGCTTCCCGCCGGGTGGCCGCGGTGCGCTCTACGCCCTGTCTGCCGCGACAGGCAGGATCGTCTGGCGCTTCCAGACGATCAAGGAGCCGTGGCCGCATCCCGAGAAGAGCGGCGGCGGCGGCTCCTGGAACTCGGTCAGCGTGGACGAGCGCGGCAACGTGTACGCGGGCATCGCAAATCCGGGTCCGTGGGGAGGGTCCAGAGCGTTCCCGAACGGCGCGCTTCGTCCGGGCGCGAATCTGTACACCGACTCTCTCGTCGTGCTCGCCGGAGCGACGGGCAAGCTTCTCTGGTACGACCAGGTGACCCCCCACGACGTGCGCGACTACGACTTTCAGGTCTCGCCGATCCTCGCGACCGTCGGCGCTCGCCGTGTCGTCTTCGGCGCGGGCAAGGGAGGACGGGTCGTGGCCTGGGACCGAACCGCCCGCACCCGACTCTGGTCACGGGCCGTCGGCACCCACCTCCGCGATCTCGGGCCGCTGCCCGTGCAACCGGCACGGGTTTGCCCGGGACTGCTCGGCGGGGTCGAGACGCCGATGGCATATGCCGGTGGCAGACTCTTCGTCCCGGTGGTCGAGCTCTGCTCGCAGGAGAACGCGATCAGCTCGAAGAGCGCGTTCGCACGGCCGCCGGCGGAAGGGAAGGGAGCGGTCTACGCCCTCGATGCGGCAACGGGCAAGACCGTCTGGCAGAGGCAGCTCGGCTCCCCCACATTCGGCTGCGCCACGGTCGCTCGCGACGCCGTGATCGTCCCGACGTACGACGGACGCATCGTCGCCTTCGCGGCGGCCGACGGCCGCACGCTCTGGCACACGCAGCTCCGTGCCGGCAACAACAGCTGTCCGGCCGTCGGTAAGGACGTCCTCATCGTCGCCGCCGGAGCGAAGTACCCGGGCATTGCGCATCCGGTCACCGAGGTTGTCGCCTTCAGTCCTTCCCGATGAGCCGCACTGCCTGGATACACTGAAACAATGGAGGGCGAAGCAACTCCCCGGATGTGGGGGACACTGTCGCTCGCGTCGGTTGCGCTCGCGGTCGTGCTCGGCATCGCTGCCGGAACGGCAGGCGCGGCGTCCCAGTCGCGTTGGATCGTCTTCTCCGCGACCTCACCAGGGCACCTCAATGCTCAGCTCTACCGGATTCACCCGTCAGGCGACGGGATCCAACAGATCACGACGGGCGCCTACTCGTCGATCGCCCCCAACTTCTCGCACGACGGGAAGCGAATCGTCTTCGCGCGTGCGGGCGTCGGGATCCTCACCGTGAACGTGGACGGAACGGGCCTCCGGCGGCTCACGACGAACGGCCGAGACAGCTTCCCCGCCTGGTCGCCCGACGGCAGGCACATCGCCTTCGTCCGGCCCTACAAGGCTGCGTGGACGGTCTTCGCCATGTCCTCGTCGGGTGCCGGCGAGCGGCGGCTGCCCAAGGCACCGCCGTCGGGCCGGCCGTCGTGGACGGCCGACGGGCTGCTGATCCCTTCGGGCGGCGACCTCCTGAAGATCGATCCTACGACGGGACACGTTCTGAAGTACTACGGCGTCGACGTCGACGCCATCTGGGGCATGAACTCCGTCGCGCTCTCGCCCGGTCGCTCGACGCTCACGTACGTCGGTGCGCGAAGCCCGGACCCGGGAGACAAGGAGTGCGGCGAAGGCCCGTGCCAGCGCTTCGCGCTCTACAAGGAGACCTTCAAGGGCAAGAAGCCGCAACGGGTCGTCAAGGACGCCGGCCCGGCGACGTTCTCGCCCAACGGGCAGCAGTTGGCCTTCGTCTCCAACGGCGGGCTCGTGCTCTCGTCGCTCGCCGGCAGTACGTCGACGCACATCTCGACCGGGGACGTCTATCCCACCGTGTCGGCTCCGCCTGCCTGGCAGCCGTAGCCTGCGCGCGGCCGGCTAGCGGATCTTGAAGCTGCCCGTCAGCACGGTCTTACCGCCGCCGAGCTGAGAGGCCGAATAGGGAAGCGAGCCGCGGTAGTCGAGGAACATGACCACGTTCTTCTGCTGGTCCGGAGCCAAGACGCTGGCGAAGCCGCTCGTTTTCCCCGCGCCGCGCGTGGTGTGCCCGAGGACCCACTTCTGGGTCTTCGTGCCGCGATTCGTGAGGATGAAGGTGGCGCTGGTGCCACGCGGCGCGGCGTTCGGCCTCACCGTGATGGATTTGTCGGTGATCGTGACCTTGATGGTCAAGATCGCCGGCGCGTTCGTGGTCTGCGGATGGGCGAAGCCGGGAGCGGCGACCACGAGCGGTGTCAGAAACGCGACGGCGACGAGCCTCGGCCTTCTCATGGCGGGGATTCTACCTCACGCGTGCAAGGCTCTAGCAGCCGCGCTTCGTCTTGTGTCCGTCAGGACAGATCGTGGCGAACCAGGCGGTGTTGCGAAGCTTCGCGCCGGCGAGGTTCGCCCTCGTCAGGTCGGCGCCCAGCAGGATCGCGCCGTTGAGGTTCGCCCCGGACAGGTCGGTGTTCAGCAAGTACGCGCCGCTCAGGGTGGCGGCGGTGAGCGTCGCCCGGGTCAGGTTCGCACCGCTGAGGTTCGCGCCGACCAGGTTTGCACTCGCGAGGTTCGCGCCCGTGAGGTTGGCGCCCGCAAGGTTCGCGCCCTGCAGGTTCGCGTTACTCATGTCCGCGCCGCTCAGGTTCGCGCCGGTGACGCTCGCGCCCGAGAGATTGACGCGGACGAGGTTGGCCCTGGACAAACCTGCGCGGGAGAGGTTCGCGCCCGTCAAGGTGGCGCGCGAGAGGTTTGCCCGGGTCGACGCGGATCCGGAGAGATTCGCGAAGGGGAGATTCGCGTTGTCGAGACGCGCCCTGACCAGCTTCGCGCGCGTCAGGTCGGCCGAGGCCAGGTTGGCGAAGGTGAGGATCGCCCCGGTCAGATCAGCCCGGGCCAGGTTGGCATTCCTCAGGTCCGCATGGGCGAGCTTCCTGCCGGAGAGATTGGCGCGCGGGCAGACGGTCCACGCCTTCTTCGGAGCGATCGTGCAGCTCGATCTCGTGCTCGTGGGGGCACGCCCCGCTGCAAGCGCAGCGGTGCAGAGGCCGGCCGTCACGACGGCGCACGCAAGCAGGGCACAGAGTCGACGCACGGGCGCCAGCCTAGCCCGCTCCGTGGGCGTGTCGGCTCCGACAGCGATTTTCGTGTCCGTCCGACAGAATTTCATATACTTGCATCGACAAACGCCTGTCAAGCTCCCGGAACCGTGGAGAGCTGACGGCTCCCGTGTGGGTCTTGATAGAGAGGAATGGGGATGCATCGTTTTCGTTGGCCTGCCGGAGTAGCTCTGGCGGCCGTCGCAGTTTTCGGAGTCCTGTCTGCCACCGCGTCGTCGTCGCGTGTGGTGACCAAGGCGATCACGCCTTCGCCGGCCTGGACGGCCGCGCAGCTGGGCGCTCCCGCCGGCAACAACTGGCTCGAGTACTACGGCAGCCTGGACGGGTCTCGCTACTCGTCGCTGAACCAGATCACGACATCCAACGTCGGCACGCTGAAAGAGGTCTGGCACAACAGCCTCGGCACGTGCACCCCGGACCTCATCGCCGGCAAGCCCGTCATTCCGGGTGCGCCGAACGGGGCTCCCAACAACACGACGAACTGCGGCTCGATGGAGTCGAACCCGGTCGCGGTCGACGGCGTGCTCTACACGACGAACGCTCCGCTCGGTGAGGTCTTCGCGATCGACGCGGCGACCGGCACCCAGATCTGGAAGTGGACGCCGTCGTACGCAGGCGAGATCCTGAACAACGGGTCGGCCTTCACTCCCGGCAGCGGTGGCCGCCGCGCAGGTGTCGCCGTCGGCGAGGGCCTCGTCTTCAACGGCCTTCCGGACGGCCGCCTCGTCGCGATCAACCAGGTCACCGGACAGCTCGCCTGGGAGACTGCGGTGGGGTCGTACAAGAACAACGCGAAGATCTCGAGCGCCCCGATCTACGTCAACGGCATGGTTCTCGCCGGTGACGGCTCGGGCGACAGCGGCGGCAACAGCCCGTCGCTCCAGGCTTTCAGGGCCGCGAACGGTGCGCGCATCTGGACCTGGAGCCCCATTCCGTCGCCCGGTCAGCCTGGCTACAAGACCTGGACGAATGACGGCAAGGGCGGCAACGGCAGCACGCTCTACGGCGGCGGCTCCTTCTGGGAGTCCCCGGTCGTCGACGTCGCCCGCGGCATCATCACCGTCGGCACCGGCAACCCGGAGCCGTGGAACACGCGCGGCCCCGGCCAGAACCTCTACACCGACTCGATCGTCGGGCTCGACCTCTACACAGGTCAGCTGAAGTGGTACTTCCAGCAGGTCCACCACGACCTGTGGGACTCAGACCTGCCGAACAACGGCGTCATGTTCGACGGCAAGTTCAAGGTGAACGGCAAGCTGGTCACCCGTCCTGCCGTCGCGTACGTCAACAAGGTCGGCATGACGTTCGTCATCGACCGCGTGACCGGCAAGCCGCTCATTCCGGTCAAGGAGACCAAGGTTCCGCAGAACCATTCGGACGGCGTCAACACGTGGCCGACGCAGCCTGTTCCGGCCACGCAGAACGTCCTGTTCAACCCGATCGGCAAGGACGGAATCCCGTGCACGAGCACGGACGCCGTCACGAGCCTCGGAACCCCGTTCGCCACGGCGACCGCGCCTGACGGCAAGCCGTACAAGATCGGTTGCGCCTACACGCCGTACGACACGACGCAGTACACCGTCATGCCGTTCGAGATGATGGACTGGCCGGCGAGCTCCTACAGCCCGCAGAACCACACCATGATCACGTGCGGCGTCACAGGCCGCGCGACGGCCATGGAGCAGATCCCGGCCGCATCGCAGGTCGCGAGCACGTTCGGCGGTCTCGGCGCGAACCGCCTCGGCGTCAGTGACGGTTCCACGCCGATCAGCAACTCGGGCAACTTCACTGCGCTGAACGTGGAGACCGGCAAGCTGACGTTCCATCAGCACTGGCCCGCAATCTGCTATTCGGGCTCGGCAAACACCGCCGGCGGAGTGACCTTCGTGGGCCACTTCGGCACCGGCGACGGCTCGAAGGGCGACGGCTACCTCGAGGCGGTCAACACGAAGACCGGCGCGTCCCTGTGGACGTCGCCGACCATGCCGTACCCGGTCTCCGCTGCCCCGATCACGTACACCGTGAACGGCAAGCAGTACGTGACGGTCGAGGTCGGTGGCGCAGGCCACAACGACGTCACCCGCCCGTTCGGTCTCCTCGACCCGCGGCGCGTGCGTGGCGACTACGTCTACACGTTCGCTGTTTCCTAACTAAGTCGGATCCTCCGGCGGCGG
>JAOPYX010000257.1 GCA_025964535.1 Actinomycetes bacterium
TCATGGGCTTTGCGGAGCTCTTGCAACGGCGCGGCGGCAACGACGACCAGCGGGAGTGGGCCGGGCACGTCGTCCAGGGCGGGCATCATCTCCTGGCGCTCATCAACGAGCTGCTCGAGATCTCCCGCATCGACGCGGGAAAGATGACGTTCGCGATCGAGCGTGTCGAGATCGGGCCGACGGTCGACGCGGTGCTCAGCCTGGCCGCCCCACTCGCCGCGGAGCGTGGCGTTCGCCTCGAGCGGGCAACGGCGGGAACCGGCGAACGAGCCGTGCTCGCCGATCCGCTCCGCCTCAAGCAGATCCTGCTCAACCTCATCTCGAACGCGATCAAGTACAACCGTGAGTCGGGCTCGGTGACCGTGTCGATCGACGACGCGGAGCAGGGAATGGTGCGGATCGCGGTGACCGACACGGGCCAGGGGATGGCGCCGGACACGCTCGACAAGCTCTACCACCCCTTCGAGCGGCTCGGTGCGGAGTTGGGGCCGATCGAGGGCAGCGGTCTCGGGCTCGTGGTGACGAAGGGCCTGGTCGAGGCGATGCACGGCCGCTTGCGTGTCGCGAGCGAGGTCGGAGCGGGAACGACGTTTGCCGTCGACTTGCCGGTTGCGGAGGCCGGCGACCACGGGACAGAGCTCACGCCGGCGCTGACGCCGAATCGCACGACGGTCGGGACGATTCTCTACATCGAGGACAACCGCACGAATCTCCAGATCGTCGACAGCATCCTGGCCGACTTGCGGCCGGGCGTCGTGCTCCAGACGGCCATGGAGGGCGCGACGGGAGCAGCGCTCGCGGAGGAGCGCCCGCCCGACCTGTTGCTACTCGACCTCAATCTGCCCGACATGCCGGGAGAGGATGTGCTCCTCCGCCTGCGCGCGCACGCGAGCACCGCCAACGTGCCGATCCTGATTCTCAGCGCCGACTCGACCTCGCAGAACGTCACACGCTTGCTCGGCACCGGCGCCGATGCGTACCTCACCAAGCCGCTCGACGTCCCGCGGTTCCTCGAGACGATCGACCAGCTGCTCTTCCGCCGCTGAATACCCCCATCGGCCGATGGTTGCCCTTTGGCGATGGGCGTAGCTTCGCCTGCATGAGCAGCGATCCCAACCAGGTGTCCTTCGTCCTGACGGAGCGCCAGCTCCAGGTGATCGAGCTGATTGCCCGGGGTTGCTCGAACGACGAGGTCGGGCTCCGGCTCGGCATCTCGCCGAGAACGGCGAAGGCGCATTGCGACGTGCTGCGCCAGAAGCTCGGCGTGCCACGGCGGCGGCAGATACCTGCCGCTTTCAGGATGCTCACGGGAGAAGACCCCCTTTCCCGAGAGCTTGCACCGGCTGGTGCTGGTGCAGGGGGCTGACGGCAACCCGCGCCCGGCGCGACATGCCCCGGGCGCGGGGCCCCCCTATTCAGCCGCGGCGGAGCCGTTCACAATGGTCAAGAGAGGGAGCAGGCGGAGCTCACGGTCAGACGTCGGCCCGGAGGCACGATGGAACGAGAGGGCACGTTCACGACGCCACCGCGCGCGCACAGCTTCATCATCAAGCGCCCGCGACTGACGACGCTTCTGGACGAATCGGAAGCGCGGATCATCTTGCTCGTCGCTCCCGCCGGTTACGGGAAGACGACCCTCGCTCGGGAATGGCTCGCAGGACGCGAAGGCGTCCTTTGGTATAGCGGCCGTCCGGCAATGACGGACGTTGCCGCCCTGGCTTCGGGTTTGGCAGCCGCGTTCACAACCGAGGACGAGGCTCGACGGCAGGCGGTCGAGCGTGTCGAGATTCTCGCGACGCGCAGCCAACCTCCCGAGGTCTTGGCAAAGGCCGTGGCGTCGGCTGTGTCGCAATCGGCGACGCTGCTCGCGATAGACGACTGTCATCACGCCTCGTCTCCGGAGTCCGAGGCACTCCTTACAGCGCTTACCCTGGACACACCGCTGCGTGTGGTCCTGATCAGCCGGAACCGGCCGGCGTGGGTGACGTCACGCATGCTCGTCTACGGCGAAGCCGCGATGCTCGAGATGTCCGATCTCGCGTTTACGAACGACGAGGCCCGCGCGGTGATCGGGCCGGCGACCGATGTGAGCACGAGCGGTTTGCTCTCGCAGGCGCACGGCTGGCCGGCGGTGATCGGGCTGGCAGCTCAACGTGGCAGCGCAGAGTCGCAGGCGAGCCTTCCGTCGACGGACTTGTACAACTTCTTCGCCGAGGATCTTTTCCGTCGTGCGACTCCTGAGCTCCAGTACGCCCTGATCCTGCTCGCGCTCGGCGCGGACGCAAACGCCGACGTCGCGCGCGAAGTGCTGGGAGACGGCCACGATGCAATCCTCGCGGCTGCCTGGGAGCACGGTTTCTTGGGCCCGGAGTCCGGACGGCTCGAGATCCATCCGCTGTTGAGGGCGTTCCTCCTCGAGCAGCTCGATCGCCTTCCGCCGGAGAGCGCCGAAGGCAGTGTGCGCGCCATTGTCGGGGCGCTTGCGACCGACGGGTTGTGGGACGAGTGCCTCGCAACGCTGAAGAGCGTTCCTATTTCGGATCTCGTCGCATCGACCTTGAAGGAAGCGCTATCCGAGCTTCTAGCCGCCGGACGAATCGTGACCGTGAGGCGGTGGGTTGATCTGGCCCACACCAACACTCTCAAGGACCCGACGTTGCTCCTTGCTGAAGCTGAAATCGCAATACGCGATCGCGACGATGCTAGGGCTCAGATACTCGGCGCGCACGCCGGGGACCTCCTCCAAGAAGGGCATGCAGCCTCCTGTGCCTACATAGTCGCGGCTAGAGCCGCGCATCTGCGCGACGACCGAGACGCCGTCGTGAAATACGCAGAGCTCGCGTATTCAGCCGCCGACACGATCGAACTGCAGACCACGGCGCTATGGATCGCCTTTACTCATGCTTGCGAGCACTCCGCACCCGAGGCCAGGGCAATCTTGGATCGTTTCGGCGATCTAGATGACGATCGGCCCGATCACTCCCTTCGCATCCTCAACGCGCACGGCCTGATGCTGATGAACCTTGAAGGCAACGTGCGAATGGCCGCGGAGAAATGCGAACTCGCGCGAGGGTTTTTCCCTCACGTGCGCGACCCATTCCTAACCACGAGTTTGCTGAATCTGTTCGCGCATGTGGTCGCCGTGCTTGCCCAGTACGAGCGCGGCGTGACTCTCACGGATGAACTGCTTGCCGAAGCGCGGTCATCTGGGCTCGACTTTGCCGTCGATCACGCACTCGTAACTAGAGCAAGCGCTCTCATCGGACTACGGAAGCTCTCGGCGGCGCAACGAACATTAAGCGAGCTCGATGATCGCGCTAGCCAAGCATCGGCGCACATCCGCGGAAACGTGCAACTCCAAGAAGTTCGACTCAGAATCGCGTCCGGCGACCTACAGCGCGCATCTTCTCTCCTGCAACGCGAGCCTCCCGATTCGCTCGGGGGAGCATTCCGAGGCGAGTTCCTCGCGTACCGAGGACTCGTGTTCGCGGCTCTCGCAGAGACGTGTCACGCCGATGAAGCCTTCTGTGCAGCAAGCCTCTTGGAGGGATACACAGGAGCGACGTTCCTGTGTGACCTTGGTCGAGCAATCGTTGCGCTGCAACAGTCTGCTCCAGACGCCTGCGAGCGTTGCGTCAATGTGTTGCTGCGAACGGTACAGGAGGGTCACTTGGATGCCATCGTGACATCTGCCCGGGTCTTTCCGGACATCGTACGGGCAGGGGCCACAGATGGGGGTTGCGCGCGAGCGCTGACCGAGGTACTAAGCGCCTCTTCAGACGTGGATCTCGGTCGGCGAGCGGGCCTTCAGATGCCTCGCGTGCTTCGACGGCACGAACGGCTTTCGCCACGCGAGCGTGACGTGTACGAATTGATCGCGCAAGGACGAAGCAACAAAGAGATAGCTCGTACGCTGTTCATCAGCGAATCGACGACGAAGGTGCACGTGCGCCACATCTTCGACAAGCTCGGAGTTCATACGCGAGCCGAATTAGCGCATGCGTCGCTGGACGATCCGGTCGTATAGCTGCAGTTAGTACGCCGCGGCGATTGAGACCTCGGCCACAGCAGGCTGACCTTCGGAATGCGATGCCGCTAACGAAAAATCAGCGCGGGTCCCTGTTCGGTAGGACTCATCGGCTGTCGCAAGCACGGCCTCGAAGGCTGCGACCACCGACGTGTCGAATTGGCTTTCAACGGCTTGGGCGAGTCGGAGTCGGGCTACCCGGCTCGGCATTGCGTCGCGGTAGGGTCGATCCGAGGTCATGGCGTTGTATGCGTCAGCCACGGCGATGATTCTCGCGATCATCGGAATGTCAGAGTCGACGAGCTTGTCCGGGTACCCCAAACCGTCGACGCGCTCATGGTGGTGACGGACGATCGCCGCGATCTCGCCGTAGTCGTCGACGTTGGCGAGGATCCGCTCGCCGATGGTTGAGTGCTGCTCCATCTGACGCCGCTCCTCAAGCGTCAACGCTCCCGGCTTATCGAGCAGACCAGCCGCCAGACCGATCTTCCCGACGTCGTGTACGAGTCCGCAAAGGTGCGCTAGCGCCTGCTCCTCTGCTGTAAGCCCCATTCGCTTTGCGATGTCTCGGGCATAGATCGCCACCGCCGCCGAGTGACCCGCTGTGTAGCGATCTCGCGCGTCCAAGGTGGCGACCAGCGCCGTTGCGAAGGAGAGATTTGCATTCGCGAGTCGCGCGTTAGCCGAGCCCAGCGCCTCGGCGGTTTCGCGTTGCTGGCGATACAGCAAGAGGAGCCTCTGAGCGGCCACTGCTGGAATGGCGAAAAGCGCGACGCTTCCTGGCGAAATATTGATGTACGAGTACGCCAGGACCGCGACCATGGGTGCCTGGAGCGGCACGCTCGCAAGCAGTGGCGGCGTTACGGATCGGACACTGTCGAGCCATGAGCCAGTGCCGCGGATCGCAGGGGCCACCATAGTGAGCGCCACATCTGCGACGGTCTCCACGACGAAGGCTGCGGCGACGGCGGCGAAAATGCCCCAGAAGTCACGCCGGGTGGCCTGCAACACCACCAGAGCCGTCACGCCGGCAGCCCCCATGTTGACGACGCGGATAGACGTCCAGGTCACCCAGCGAAGAAACGGCTGGGTCCCGTCACGCCTAGGCAAATCGGCGAGTAGGCCTGCCCCGCCAATGATCACGGCCGGGAGGGGGCCAAAGACGACGGCGGCGAAGATGTACAGGATCGAAGCGACGGAAACTTCGACCGCAGGACCAAGCCGAATGCTCTCGCGTTCGGCCGCTACCGCCAAGGCCGCCAGCACGGCGACCCCCACCGGGTGGCTAACCCTGTATCCCGCGCCAATAAGCCCAACAGCAACAGCAACAGCCGAGACGACCAGGAAGCCGACCCACCCAATAAGAAGCAGATCGCGCCGGGACATTGATCGAAACTGTGGAAAAACCTCACTCATAGTCTTGAATTCTCCCCCAGAAGGGGTATAACTCCTCTTGCCGTCAGTCCCCGAGTCTTAGGAGAACCTCCAATGCAGCGCCTCATCTCGCTTGTCGCCAACGCGACTCTCGTTGGAACCGTCAAGGGCTGGTAACGAGGTCACACT